>NZ_CP025572.1:2034594-2198283 GCF_018336975.1 Marinomonas sp. CT5
ACTTACTTTTAATGAGAAGTAAGTTGCAAGAAATGCCATCATTATGATGGGTGTGTAGCTCAGTTGGGAGAGCGTCGCCCTTACAAGGCGAATGTCGGGAGTTCGAACCTCTCCACACCCACCACTTATAAGACAGTGGCTAAACAGCTTATACAACGGAGTGGTAGTTCAGTTGGTTAGAATACCTGCCTGTCACGCAGGGGGTCGCGGGTTCGAGTCCCGTCCATTCCGCCACTTACTTTTAATGAGAAGTAAGTTGCAAGAAATACCATCATTATGATGGGTGTGTAGCTCAGTTGGGAGAGCGTCGCCCTTACAAGGCGAATGTCGGGAGTTCGAACCTCTCCACACCCACCACTTATAAGACAGTGGCTAAACAGCTTATACAACGGAGTGGTAGTTCAGTTGGTTAGAATACCTGCCTGTCACGCAGGGGGTCGCGGGTTCGAGTCCCGTCCATTCCGCCACTTACTTCTTATCAGAAGTAAGTCCGCAGCGTTACCATCATTGAGATGCGGGTGTAGCTCAGTTAAGAGATTTATCTTAACAATGCGCATATCAGAGGGAGTTAAGAACTCCACATCATGTAGATGTAAAATATGATTGGGTGTGTAGCTCAGTTGGGAGAGCGTCGCCCTTACAAGGCGAATGTCGGGAGTTCGAACCTCTCCACACCCACCATTCATATGCAACATCACTATTAAGTCTTTTTGATAATCTTTTTCTTCCCTTGATTCGTAATTAACAGAAAATATTAAAGTCTGTAGTTATCCCGAATATACACAATAATTTGATTTATTTCTTTTGTTAAAAAAAAGCCAGCCTATTTATGAATAGACTAGCCTTAAGTTAATTTCTAGTTCGCTCTTATCTTTAGAAAGTTATTAAAATGGGTAGTGTTGATTTGGATCTTCAACCGTTATCCAGCGTAGATCTGTAAACTCTGCAATTGCTGCTTTACCGCCAAAACGACCGTAGCCAGAATCGCCTACCCCACCAAATGGCATTTGCGGCTCGTCACCAACAGTAGGGCCATTGATATGGCAAATACCGCTCTCGATGGCGTTGGCGCAAGCTAGGGCACGATTTATATCTTGCGAGAATACTGCCGCAGACAAGCCGTATTCTGTATCGTTTGCCACGGCAATGGCTTCCTCATCACCATTAACACGAATGATAGACTTAACCGGTCCGAAACTTTCTTCGTTAAAGATGCGCATGCTAGATGTAACATTGTCGAGTAGTGTTGCAGAAAAGACTGAGCCTTCGTTCTCACCGCCACATACCATCTTAGCGCCTTTACTGACGGCATCATCGATGAGTTCATGCATCTTATCAGATACTTCTGGATTGACCAGTGAGCCAAGCACAACGTGATCGCGTGGGTTGCCCCAAGGTAATTTGGATGCTCGGGCAACCAATTTTTCAACGAATTCATCGGCAATAGCGTTATCAACGATTAAACGCTCAGTGGACATGCAAATTTGACCTTGATTCATGAAGGCGCCGAAAATGGCAGCGTTCACTGCACTGTCAATATCGGCATCGGAAAGTACTAAAAGAGGTGCTTTACCGCCCAGTTCCAATAGGGCAGGTTTTAAATTTTCGCCAGCAAGACGACCAATGATACGACCAACAGGGCTAGAGCCAGTGAAATTAACATGGCGAACTTGTGGTGCCTCGATTAGTGCTTTAACAATTTCTGGGGCATCTTCAGGTGCATTCGAAATGAAGTTAACAACCCCCTCTGGTAAACCCGCTTCGATAAAACAGTCAATAATAAGACGATGAGTCAGAGGACAGAATTCGGAGCTTTTTAAAATCACTGTATTGCCGCAGGCTAGGGGAGCAGCAATCGCACGAGCGCCTAATATAACTGGAGCATTCCATGGCGCAATCGCCAAGCAAACACCTTTAGGTTTATGGATGCCCATAGCTAAGGTGCCAGGCTTATTAGCAGGGATAACTTCTCCTCCAACTTGCGATGTTAGTGCGGCTGCTTCACGGATGTGACCTGCGGCTAACATAACATTAAAGCCAGCCCATGGCCCTGTTGCCCCCGTCTCAGTAATCATAGCGTTGATGAATTCTTCGCTTTTTGAATCCATGATATCTGCTGCTTTATTAAGTAAGGCACGGCGCTCAGAAGGGCCAACTTTAGCCCAGTTAGGAAACGCAGCGTGAGCGGCTTTAGTGACGCTAGATATGTCATCAAGTGTCGCCGCAGCGCACTCAGAAGCTACCTCACGAGTGACAGGATCTAAACGTGAAAATGTTTTTTGATTGCTAGCAGATTGGTTTTTACCTGCGATACTAAGTAAAACTGTCATTGTATTTTCCTTTTATTATAGGTTTAGTTTTCAATGGAAATGGAGGCCTTTAAGCCACCGTCAGCTGCTTTGCATTATGGGGTGACTGTGACCCAGCGAATTTCGGTAAACTCATCCACGCATGCGTCGCTGCCAAAGCGGCCATAGCCACTGGACTTTAGTCCACCAAAGGGCATGGCTGGATCATCTTTTGCTGTTGTTGAGTTGATATGGCACATACCCGATTCCAACCTATTGGCCATACTCTTTGCGAGCGTTAAGTCACGAGTGAAAATCGCTGAAGCAAGACCATATTCGCAATTATTTGCGACGGTAATCGCTTCTTCAGGTGAGTCAACACGATAAATTCCTGCAATAGGGCCGAAGCATTCTTCGGAATAAATTCGCATCATGGGGGTGATATGGTCTAGCAAGGTGGCATCAATAAACTGTCCTCTGCGATGCCCGCCTGATATAAGGGTTGCACCTTTATCAAGAGCGTCTTCAATAAGTGCAGATAGGCGAGAGGCAATAGTAGGGCTTGCGACTGGGCCTAGTTTGGTCCCTTCGTGACGTGGGTCTCCAGCGACTAAGTCAGTCAGCATTGTGTTTATAATATGGATAAACTCATCGGCAATCGTTTGTTCTAAAATGATTCGATCCGTCGCCATGCATATCTGGCCTTGATTTAAAAAGGCGCCGTAAACGGCTTCTTTGGCGGCTAAGTGTAAATCTGCGTCCTTTAAAACGATCAATGGAGATTTGCCGCCCAATTCTAAAAGACATCGTTTGAGATGCTGAGCAGCAATGCTCGCAATGATTTTCCCTATGCGTGTGGAGCCTGTGAAGTTTATTCGACGTACTGATGGATTAGCAATCAGACTGGTGATGACTTCTTCCGAGTGCTCAGTCGCATTGGTCATGACTGAAATAACGCCTTTAGGTACTCCAGCCTCATCAAGTACCTCCGCTATTAGGGAATGTGTTGCCGGTGAAAGTTCTGAGGCTTTTAGAATAACGCTGTTTCCGAATGCTAAAGGGAAAACAACTGCGCGCATAGCTAATGCAATGGGGGCGTTCCAGGGCGCAATGGCAAGACATACGCCCACGGGTTGGCGTATGGTATAGGAATCTGAAGTTTCGTTATTAATATTCGAAGAAGGGTGCTTAAGTGCGAGCACAACTGCGGCTTCAATGGCTTCTTCAGCCACTTTGATATTGAAATCAACCCAGTCGGTTACCGCCCCAATTTCTTTTAACATTAATTGGGCAAAGCGATCCTTGTATTTTGGCATGAGCTGTTTAGCTCGGCAAAGGATTTTCGCTCGTTCTGAAACATCTGTATTTGACCATTTTGAAAAACTTGCAGCGGCAATTGCAGCCATATGTTCAGCATCTTCTGCGCGACCAGATGCTGCACGAGTAGCCACTAAGTCAGTGCTTGGATCTAGTCTTTCAAAATACCCGCCAGACATCGCTGGAGTAGGTCTACCACCAATGAACATGTTCACTTCAGTGGGTATGGATAAGTCTGTTTTGTTGTGCATGAAACTCAAAATGTCACCTTGCCGTTATTAGATTTGTTTGTCGGTCGATGAGTGCATTAAGAAGAATAGCAGCTATACCCTGTGTAAAAATGTCAATTAATGGCTTATTCTTGTTTAATTCTGGTTTATTTGGCGTTTCTGGAGGGAAGTGGATGTTAACAAATATCATAGGCTCCATGGTTAGGTTTGAGTCTATCCAACCAGGTTTGCAATCTAGAGTCTTCAGTACAGGGAAGGACAACTTTTCCGATTTCAATTTAATTGGCATTGTTCAACGTGGTGATGTGACTGTATCGATGGAAGAAATGCATCAGGTCACTGAGTCATCTGTTTTCTGTATACCTCATAAGAAGCAGGCTAAGGTATTGGTTCCAGCAGGAAGCCAAGTTTGGTTGTTAGGTTATCGAAATGAACTGATTTCGTTAGTGACTGGAACTGACTTAGACAGTGCTATGTTAGAAACCTTAATGCGACAATTCACTATTACATCTAGTACAAAAAACGGTATAGATAGTGAGTTTTTACCACTTCTCGGGCTTTTGAGAGCTGAAATTTCTATAAGCAATAAGCGTTCTCGTACAGTTATATGCTCAATCATACGTATATTACTTATCTGTATTTATCGCCTTAGTGATATCGAGTCGATACGATTAACACATTCCCCGGATGAGCTAGTGCTGCAGCAGTTTCGGCAACTTGTGGAGGTTGAGTATCGTAATAGAAGAGTAGTTTCTTACTATTGTCAGGAGCTGAATATGACCTATGACAGATTGCATGCTATTTGCCAACGTAATCTGAAAAAAACGCCTTTACAGTTGATTAATAATAGAGTGCTCATTGAAGCAACAACCAGATTAAAAAAATCAGCAGGATCAATCCAAGCGATAGCAAATGATCTGGGCTACAGCGATGGCAGCCAATTTAGTCATTTTTTTAAAAAAGAAACTGGCATGTCACCTAGTCAATTTAAGCGTAACCACACCGAAAAGGGCTTGAAAGAACGTGATGAAAATACGCCTGATTTTTCAGATTGGCCATAAGGGTAATACGCGCATTACATGTAATGCGCTGAAAAAAGAGGAATGTTGCCTATTTAGTGGGTTGAGAGCGCGCTGATGATGAGCTCACGAAACCAACGATGGGAGGCGGACTCGTTGTGGCGCGATTGCCAATGGAGAGCAACGTTAAAGGCGGGGACGTCAAAGGGTAAATCGTAAAGGGTCAATTGATTATTCTGAGCAAAAACGAGGGCGATGCGATAGGGAAGTATCGCCAATAAGTCGGCTTTTGCTAATACAGAAGGCAGAATCAAAAAATGAGATACTTCTAGACTAATCTTACGTTTAACACCCATTTGAGCCAATACATCTTCTGTCGCACCGTGACCTAAATTATTTGTAACAAGGGCGTGTTTGTGTGCAATAAAGGCTTCCATGGTTAATGGCTTATCTGAGGAAAATTGTTTGTGCTGTACGCAGACATAGTGTTCTTCGATCATGACATGACGTTGTATATGTTGTCCTTCTATGGGGCGACTGCAAATAACCGCGTCAATTTTTCCTGATGACATCCACTCATCGACTTTGTCTATTTCCAGTGGAATGACTTTCATTTCAATATTAGGTGCTTCTATTTGTAAACGAGCGACGATTGCTGGCAATAGTGCCATTTCACCTAGATCCGTCATGGCTACTCTAAAGCGTTTGTGAGATACCGCTGGATCAAATGTCTGCACATTCGCTACCGTGTTTTCTATCATGCTCAAAGAGTGACTGAATTCTTCATAAAGCTGCTGAGAAATAGCCGTAGGTTCCATGCCATTTTTATTGCGAATGAAGAGCTTGTCTTTGAATAGGTCGCGTAATCGTGACAGGGCATAGCTAACGGAAGGTTGTGTGACAAACAAGAGATCAGCCGTCTTAGTCACACTTCGGGTTTCATACAAGATCACAAAAGTACGAATAAGATTAAGGTCTATATTTGACATAATAAATGCTATCTATTTTTGTTAGAAAAAATATCGATTTGTTCAATTAAAGCAGGAGAGATAAGGTTATTCAATCGTGAATTTGATTAGAGAGAAGGGTTATGAGCACAGTACACTCAACAACTTATGCTTTGTTGCGCAAAAATGGCATGTTTAAAGTCTTCGGTAATCCAGGTTCAAACGAACTGCCTTTTCTAAAAAACTTTCCTGAAGACTTTGAATACATACTTGCCCTCCATGAAGGGGTGGTTGTTGGAATTGCAGATGGTTACTCTTTAGTGAGTCGCCAACCTTCTTTGGTAAATCTGCATGCAGCGTCAGGCTCAGGCAACGCCATGGGGGCACTAACAAACGCGTGGTATTCCCATTCTCCGCTGGTGATTACTGCGGGTCAGCAAGCTCGTTCCCTCATTGGAGTTGAAGCCATGTTGTCTAATGTGGATGCGGCTCAACTGCCTAAGCCTTTAGTTAAATGGAGTTATGAGCCATCTTGGTCTGGTGACGTTCCAAGAGCCATTAGTCAAGCTATCCATATGGCAAACCAGCCAGCAAAAGGACCTGTGTATGTCTCCATCCCTCATGACGATTGGGATCAAGAAATTGAAGGTGACGCTATGTTGTTAGCCGAGCGCGATGTCACCACGGCGGGTTCACCTTCTCCAGAGCAGTTATCTTTGTTAACCCAACGTATTAATCAAGCGAATAACCCTGTTCTTGTATTAGGTCCAGATGTAGATGCTTATTTAGCGAATGAGCTTGCTGTTGAATTGGCTGAAAGAATTGCCGCGCCAGTTTGGGTTGCTCCTTCTGCTCCTCGTTGCCCGTTTCCAACTCGTCATCCTAGTTTTAGAGGGGCGTTACCGGCTGCGATTGCTGGTATTTCCGAAAAACTGGCAGGGCACGATTTGATTATTGTGATTGGCGCGCCAGTATTCCGTTACCATCAACATGCGCCAGGTCGATATTTACCAGAAGGCGCTGAATTAGTTCATATCACTTGTGATTTGCAAGAAGCAGCAAGAGCACCAATGGGTAATGCGTATGTTGCAGATATCACGGCTATGTTAAAGGGGATTTTGAAGCACACTAAGCAAACATCACGCCCAATGCCACAAGGTCTTCCAGTACCGGCTCCGTATCCTGTCACCACTGAAGGGGCGTTGGCGCCAGAGGAAGTGTTTGATGACCTGAATGAGTTAGCGCCAAAAGATGCTATTTATGTCAACGAGTCCACATCGACCGTTACGGCTTTTTGGCAGCGGGTCGAAATGCGTCACCCTGGAAGCTATTTTTTTCCTGCATCGGGTGGCTTAGGTTTTGGCTTGCCTGCGGCCGTTGGAGCGCAATTAGCTAGTGACCGTCAAGTGATAGGCGTTATTGGCGACGGTTCCGCCAACTATGGTATTACCGCTTTGTGGACCGCTGCACAATACAATGTTCCTGTCGTGTTTATCATTTTAAAGAATGGTACTTATGGCGCATTGCGTTGGTTCTCTTGTTTATTGGATGCGGAAACGTCTCCTGGTTTGGATGTACCTGGCTTAGATTTTTGTGCGATTGCCAAAGGTTACGGAGTGGATGCGATAGAAACTCATACCCGTGAAGAATTCAGGAGCGCCTTGCAAGTTGCATTGAAGTCTAACAAACCAATGTTGATTGAAGTGCCTACGACTACGATTGAGCCGTGAAAGAGCGTTCTAGGGTTGCCGACGAAAATGTTAGCTTGTCAGCAGAGTTCGAAAATATTTGGCACAAGGTTAGGGGTGAACGCCTTGTCCGGTTTGGTCGCTTTTCAATGGCGATGAAATTGATTTAGGAGTAATACAGAATGTTGTCTCAGTCAGTCAGTAACTATGGCGCATTCGGTGCGCAACCACATATTGTCGTAGTTGGAGCCGGTGCCATGGGGTGCTATTTTGGTGGCATGCTCATAAAAGCAGGTCATACAGTGTCATTTGTGGATGTAAATCCTGAGCAAATTGCGACCATTAATCAACGCGGTATGATTTTAGAAACCGATGATGGTGCATTTGAAATGCCTGCGAATGCAGCGTTAGCAAAAGACGTTATTCATCCCGCTGATTTGGTGATTTTGTTCACCAAGACTATGCACACAGAGGGGGCGATGGAATCTATTCGTCACATATTGACGAATGAAACGGTAGTTTTATCGTTGCAAAATGGTTTGGGTAATGCCGAACGTATTGGTCAATTTGTAAACCCTGATCGAATTGTGGTGGGGACAACCTTGGTGCCAGCAGATTTGAAGGGGCCTGGTCATGTAGCATCGCACGGGCCGTCTAGTTCACACATCATGGACTCGACCTTAAAAAATCCTGAGTGGTTAGCAGATTTGTCAGCAATGTTTAATCAAGCATACCTTACGACCAGCGTTGACCCAGAAATTATGACGGTGATTTGGTCCAAAGTCGCTTTTAATGCTGCACTTAATGCTATTTGCTCCATTACTGGTTCGTCGCCTGGAGGCCTAACGCCGTCATCTGCCTTCAAGGAACTTGCCAAACACGTAGTTCATGAGACTGTGCTGGTGGGGCAAGCTAATGGAGTGATTTTGGATGAGAGCTATATTTGGAATAATGTAGAAATGGCCATGCGGGAACACCCCAACCATAAGCCTTCCATGTTGCAAGATATTGAAGCTGCGCGGGCGACAGAAGTTGATGCAATTAATGGTGCCATAGTTGAAGCGGCCAGTTTAGTCGGCCTGCAAGCCCCAGTAAATCAAACCTTGGCGCAATTGGTTCGACTCTCTGAGCAAGTAGCTAAGAACAAAAAATCTTAGTAACTCAGTGGCTGATATCGATTTTTTACCACCTTATTGGCAATTTTATAAGGTGGCTTTGTGCTTTTCAGATTGAGTAGTACGATATATTGCATACGATGGTTTTGAATAAAAATATTCAAAATTTGTAGGTCTTTTCAATGTTTTATGATTTTTTATGCAGGGAGCTCTTGGCGCAAGATTTGCTTATTTTAAAAGTGTTTTAGGAGGCATGAGTCATGAATTCCATGAAGTTAAGCGAGTTTGAAAAACGCGTATCCAGCTCAATTTTGAACCTTGAGTGTATTGCTGAAAATGACCATTATTTTGAAGGCGGATTTGCTGAAAAGCGCTTGGGGCAGTTGACGATTTGTGAGATCAATGCACCACGTCACCGCGTGGTGAGGCGCCCTATGAACTCTGCACAAGAAGGCATCGTTGTTACCTCAGTTAAATTGGGAGAATGTTACTTAGAGCGCGAATACGATCAATTTGAATTTCATGAAGGAACAGCATTTTTTTGTCGAGCCAGTGAGTTTTATTCAATAGAAACATCCGACAGAGTGGATTTAAAAACTCTGTATATTCCACAGAGCAAGTTATCTGTTTCCGAGAGTATTTTTTTATCCAAGAAAGATTCTAAATTAAAACCTTATATTGACCCTGCCTTTTTTGCTCTGATTAATCCATATTTAGACCTTGTTTCTCCCCCAGATAATTCACTATCAAATTATGTTGAAAGCAGTTTTTTAAGTCTTATATCAGGAGTGTTAAGTGCGAATGATGACAGCGATATTGTACAAAGTAGTGATCATGTTTCTTATCTGCTGAAGGAAATGATTGTACTTGTGGAAAGTCATTTGAAACAAGAATACCTTTCTCCTGAATTTATTGCCAAAAAAATGGGTTATTCATCAAGGTACTTAAATAAAATACTGAGTACTAAGGGCTTATCGCTACTTAAGCTCATTTTTCAAATGCGCATGGACCATATAATGGAAGATCTTGTATCACCTGAGAAGTCGAAAAAAACAATTTGCTTTATTGCCAGTGACTATTGTTTTTATGATAACGCTTACTTTTCTAGGCAATTTAAGGCGTACACGGGATTATCGCCAAAAGAATATAGATTGACTCACAATCCCATTTTACATTGTTAATGGTATTTATAATTTAAAAATAATCTGAATATAAATCGACTATGTCGAATATATAGAATCGAATATTAGGGCGATACTGTGGTCTTCTTTGAAGTCTTGATTGAAATCAGCTTAAAGTCGAGCAGTAGATTTAGTTTATGTAGCCTAATAGTCTTGATTGATTGTCACTAATAAGTCCCAAAGTGTAAAAAAGTCCAACCTTTTATTCCTGATTTTACCACGCTTTAAAATTAAAAAAGATTAACCTCTAACTTGATTGAAATAAGAGAGGTTGATCATGCTAACTCAATATAAAGTGGCGGCAGTGCAAGCTGCCCCAGAATTCTTAAACCTAGACGCTGGTATTGAAAAAACTATTCGATTCATCAAAGAAGCTGCTGAATCGGGGGCCAAACTCGTCGCTTTTCCAGAACTATGGTTAACCGGCTATCCATGGTGGATTTGGCTTGATACACCCGCTGCGGCTGTAGCGTCAGGCTTTGTATCTCGTTACTACAAAAATTCCTTATCCTATGATGATCCTAGAGCTGAGCTAATCAGTAATGCTGCTCGCCAATATAACATCAATGTTGTATTGGGATTCTCCGAACGTGAAAACGGCTCCTTGTATATTGCCCAATGGTTAATTGATAGCAAGGGCGAGACCATTGCAAAACGCCGTAAATTAAAACCCACCCATGTAGAGCGCACCATATTTGGTGAAGGCGATGGCAGTGACATGTTAGTGCATGACACCGAATTAGGACGTATGGGAGCACTGAACTGCTGGGAACACGTTTTGCCGCTCAATAAGTTCATTATGTTTTCCCAGAACGAACAAATCCATGTGGCTTCCTGGCCAAGCTTCACAACCTACGAGTTTGCCAGCGGCATGACGTGGGAAATCAATAATACGGTTACCCGTTCTTATGCTGTGGAAGGAGCATGTTTTGTTGTCGCTCCGTCAGCTCTGGTATCGCAAGCCATGATCGATGAATTGTGCGACAAGCCTGAAAAACATGAATTGATTTCAATCGGTGGCGGGCATTCGGTGATCTTTGGGCCGGGTGGTGAGCCTCTGTGTGAAAAGCTGGATTCCAATGAAGAAGGCATTTTGTATGCGGATGTCGAGCTGGATGCGGTTGATGTGTGCAAGCACTTCTTAGATTGCGCAGGCCATTATTCTCGACCAGATGTTTATGAAGTTTTGTTTGATGATCGTCGTAAACGAATTGTTTCGAGCCCTAACAAAGCCGAGGCAAAAGAAGTCGTTAAAAAGAACACGGAAGAGGGCGCTGCTGAGGACAGTAAAGTCGAATAAGACACATGTAGAAAATAATAAAAACAGCGACCCATTAAATGGGCCTGTATATGAGGAACAAAAATGAAACTATTAAACAGAGAAAATTCCATTTTAGCCATAATGGGGCTAACGTTCGGCTTTGTCTTTGTTGATCGTCTTTCGATCAACTTTCTTATGCCGTTTATTACTCAAGAATTGGATATTACGAATGCACAGATTGGGCTTTTGGCCTCTGCATTAGCCATGTCATGGGCAATTTCCGGTTACTTCCTAAGTAACTATTGTACGCGTTACGGCCATCGGGTCGGAGTATTAGTAATTTCCGTTATTTTGTTTTCACTTTTTACATTGCTCTCGTCTATAGCCGCAAGTTTTATGGCGCTTCTGATTATTCGAGTATTAATGGGGATTGCCGAAGGTCCTGTATTGCCAATTGCTCAGTCAATACTAATAGAAGAGTCATCAGAAAAACGTCGTGGCTTCAATATGGGCTTTGTGCAAAATGCGGCAAGTAATCTATTAGGGTCTGTGTTAGCGCCCATTATACTCATTTATGTGGCTGAAAATTATGGTTGGCGACATGCCTTTATCGTTGCTGGTGTACCAGGTTTGATTGTTGCGTTTTTGATTTATAAATACATCAAATTAGCACCACATACTCAAGTCGATAAATCGGTTACTTCAGAAGCGAAATCTTATGGTTTGGGCATGTTAGTTCGCAATAAGAACGTGATGGTGAGTATTGGTTTATCTTGCCTCATGGTGGCTTGGATGTTTTCTCAGTTAACTTTCATTCCCGTATATTTGACCAAAGTCCAAGGTTACAGCGGTTATCAAATGGGCAGTGTCATGAGTATCTTGGGTGTATCTGCCGTGATCTCTGGTCTATTAGTTCCAATGTTATCTGATATGTTCGGTCGTGCTCGTGTGTTTCGTCTTTTCACTTTGATCGCGATTTTTTGTCCGTTGAGTGTTTTGTTCATGGCTGGAAGCCAAGCGTACATGATGACCAGTCTCTTCCTTTTTTACTTTGGTCTTGGTGCTATTCCAATTGTGATGGCTACGGTGCCTTCAGAAAGTGTTCCACGTAAATATGTGGTAGGAACCCTTGGCTTTGTAATGGGGGTAACTGAGCTGGTTGGAGGTTTTATGGGGCCTTCTATTAGTGGGGTATTGGCGGATATATATGGATTAAATGCGCCATTTTATTTTGCTGCTGGGCTGGCTGGCTTGGCGTTTATTGGCTCGTATATGCTGAAGGAAACCTCTCCTAAGTTCGGTACGGTAAATCAGGTAGCAAACGCTTAATGTTGTCATTAGTTACTTGCCTCTTACATGAAGAGGTAAGTAACGATAATTAGGAGAAGGGTATATGAATGGGAAATCCTCAGTGGATGTGAATAATATTTCTTTTAAAAACCGTATTGGCTATGGCGTTGGGGATTTCGCTAGCAATCTTATCTTTACTGGTTTTGCGTTTTTCTTGGTGTATTTCTATACGGATATCGTCAACATTCCCGCGGCGATTGTCGGTACCGTTATGTTGGTGTCACGCCTTTTTGATGGGGTGAGTGATATTATCATGGGGGTCATCGTTGATCGCACTAAAAGCCGATTTGGTAAAGCCCGACCTTGGCTGCTTTGGATGGCTATTCCTTTTGGTATTTCGGCCGCTTTGGTTTTTTTTGTACCAGAGTCGGATAGTTTAACACTACAAATTGCGTATATTTTTATAACCTACAACTTGGTGAGCCTGTTTTATACCGCGATCAACATTCCTTATGGCGTGCTTAATTCTTTGATCACTAATAACCCTTACCAACGGTCTTTATTGAATATTGCTCGCGCTTTTATGGCTAACGCTGGTGTAATTGTAGTTGGCCAATTGGTGATGCCATTGGTGGCGTTTTTCGGTGGTGGCAAAGAAGGTTGGCAGTATGCATTTATTGTTTTGAGTATTATAAGTGCCGTACTATTTCTGATTACTTTTCTGTCTTCACAGGAAAACGTAACCGCTCAGAACCATAAGCAGCATGACTTAAAACCAGCCTTAGGGGCATTAGTACACAATAAATATTGGTGGTTAGCACTGTTATTTGGCACCTTATTTTTTGTCGTGATTGGATTAACATTCAATACGCCAGTGTACTATGGAAAATACATTTTGAACGATCCAAGTACTATCGGAACCTTAATACTGTGTCTTATTGTTCCACAGTTCCCGACTTTGTTCTTAATGCCTAACATTGTAAAACGTTGGGGAAAGCGTTTGACTTGCCAATTTGGTTTGATCTGTTTGGTGGTCAGCTATTTACTGATTCAAATTGATCCTTATCACTCGGATTTGGTGTTCGCTTCTACCATTATTAAAGGTATTGGGTTAGCGCCTTTAATTGGCTCTTTCTTTGCTATTTTGGCAGATACTGTGGAATACGGAGAATGGAAGACAGGGTTGCGTACAGAAGGGTTAGTTTATTCAGCTGGTAGCTTTGGAAGTAAGGTTGGTATTGGCCTAGGAACGGCTATGGTTGGATGGGTTTTAGGTGCTGGTGGTTATGTTGGTTCTGAGGCTGTTCAAGGTGATAGCGCGATCACTGCTATTTTAGCTGTATCTATTTGGTATCCACTTGTGGTGACCTTATTGACCTTTATCATTTTGTGCTTTTATCAGCTAGATAAGATTTTTCCCACTATTTTGAAAGAGTTAGAAAATAGAAAAAGAGCAAGTTAGTGATTGTTTTGATAGCGGGGCTGTGAAAAGGCACCTTAGATAGGTGTTTTTTCGTAAGCTCGCGAGTGAGCGCTAGCAACTTTCTATAACAGTCCAGTTAAAGACTAATTACTTGTTGTCCCATGGCTTGCTATATGTGAATTTTTGCAGAGTCCACACTCTGTAGTGTTTCAAAAGTTTGCAATATCATGGGGATGCTATAAGTTGCATTTTAACATTATAAGAGCTGACTCAAGTAGGTGTTTAGTAAAATTAGGATGGCTTATCAAGGAACTAAGGATATTATTTTTTTTGCAAAAAAGATTAGACAATACAATTTGTTAGTGTATTATACGCCCGTCTTCAGGCAAAGGTCGTTTTTGCAAAACTGTGATTAGACTATAGCCATTAAGATGTATGACCTTAAGGTCATGTTGGGGGAATGAAATAACTTTTGTTTTTTCGAGCCTTGCAAGGCGAATATTCACCCACGCCACTTATAAGACAGTGGTTAAACAGCTTATGACAACGGAGTGGTAGTTCAGTTGGTTAGAATACCTGCCTGTCACGCAGGGGGTCGCGGGTTCGAGTCCCGTCCATTCCGCCACTTACTTTCAATGAGAAGTAAGTCGGCAGCGTTACCATCATTATGATGGGTGTGTAGCTCAGTTGGGAGAGCGTCGCCCTTACAAGGCGAATGTCGGGAGTTCGAACCTCTCCACACCCACCAAACCTTCCTTATATCTTTTTTATCACTCACCAAACTTAGTCATATTGTATTTGAGCATGGTTCTCTCATTCTCTCCTTGTAATCTAACTTCATTTTTATCCCAGTTGAGATCATTCTCCCTTATTATTTTTCTTTTTAGTCTAATATTTTATAAATATTGTATTGCTTAAGAAATACTTGCTGGTAATATCAGGATGTGTGCTTCTATACTTCAAGTGTATAATTGCCTTAATGATTGAAAAATATATTTCCGATAAAAATAACAATGGAGTTTATTTATGACTATCTCCTCAAAATGCTTGTTTAGAGTGAGTGTTGTTGCTGCTTCGGTTGCTGCCGCGTCGTCTGCCTTCTCTGCTGGTTTCGCTTTAAACGATCACAGTGCTTCTGCTTCTGGTAAAGCTTTAGGTGGTGTTGCGGCTTCTAATGAAGATATTTCTTCTAGCTTCTGGAACCCTGCGCTTTTTGCTAATGCTAAAGAAACAACAATCTATGTATCTGGCGCTTATGTTATGCCTAGTATGGATGTGAAGGTTACTGAAGCTAAAGATGCTCGTGGTACTGACCTGTCATCTACTTCTCCAACTACCTCATCAGACTCTGTAGATAAAACAATAGTGCCTTCATTCTATTTCGCGAAGCCTATCTCAGCTAGTACTGTTGCTGGTATATCATTGAATGCTCCATTTGGCCTTTCTGGTGACTATGGTGATAAATGGGCTGGTCGTTTTCATGCGACAGAAACGTCTTTAAAAGATATTGCTTTAAGCTTTTCTTTAGCGCATCGAGTTAATGATTGGGCATCTGTTGGTGCAAGTGTTCAGGCTCATAAAGCGGAAGTTGTGTTGGCGTCTGCAGTAGGTTTTCTAGGTAGAGAAGGTGATGGCCGTATTGAAGCCGATGATACCAGTTATGGCTTCAGCCTAGGTGCAGCATTTGAGCCAAGAAAAGGGACACGTTTAGGGCTTGGTTATCGTAGTAAAATTGATTTTGATTTTAAAGGCGATGTTAAATACAAAGATACCGCAGCTTTAAACTTGGCTCTTAAGTCGCTTGGGTCTGCTCAATTGATAGATACAACTGTGAGTGATTCAATTACTTTACCCTCGGTCTTATCGCTAAGTCTTGAGCAAGAGCTTACTCCTCAGTTAGTTTTAGGTCTAAGTGCAATAAGAACTGGTTGGGGGGCATTGGATGGGTTGGATATCAATTTTGAAAGCCCTAGCTCACAAAATAACTCAGTTTTAACATTTGGCTTTGAAGACCAATGGATGTATTCGGCTGGTTTGACTTACGACTATTCAGACAAGCTTACTTTACGTACGGGGGTTGCTATGGATAATTCTCCTGTTACTGATCAGTACCGCTCAGCACGTACGCCGGATGGTGATCGTAAATGGATCTCTTTGGGGGCAACCTATGACTTTAATGAGATGACATCAGGTACTTTTGCGTTTACTCATGTCATGATTGATGATGTATCTGTCAATCGTACTGGTTTGGCTGAGGATACTGCGCGCGGTAAGTTAAAGGCAAATTATGAGTCCTCTGCTAATGTTATATCTCTTGCAATGAATATGGCATTTTAAGGTCGTTGATCAGTCTTTAAATTGAATTGACCTCCAATAGTTGGACTATCCAATTACTGGGGGTTTTTTTATATCTGGGCTTTGATGGTTTTGTTCGGTTAATTGATTTTAATATACCATGCGTTGTTCTTTTGCTTTGGCGTGGTCTTGAGCTGTCCAGTCAGACAGTGGTGAGGGTTTAGCAAAATAGTAACCTTGTAGGGTATGGCAGCCTAGAGAAATAAGCAGATTAGCTTGCTCCTTCGTTTCTATTCCTTCAGCAATCACTTTCATGTCTAAAGAATCGGCAAGTTTTATAGTGGATTTCACTATATCAATATGACGCTGGTCACCGGGAAGAGGTGCGATAAAGCGACGATCTATTTTTAGAATATCTGCTGGGATATCAACAAGTTGCCCTAAAGAAGCTTGGCCTGTACCAAAATCATCAATAGCAATGCTGTAGCCATATTGTGATAGGCTGCGTAAGCGTTTATGTATGAGTGGGTGGGTCATCACCGGACTGGTCTCGGTTATTTCAAGCTCTAGCATGTTGCTTAACCAAGAATTGTCTGAGATGAGTGTCATTAGAAGGGCGAAAAAGCCATCATTCATTAATTCTTGACCAGCTAGGTTGAAGGCAATTGGGGTTTGAATTCGCTCCTTATGCCATGCTGAAAGTGTGGCAACCAGCTCTCTAACAAGGTTTTCGGCGAGAGCCGGAAGTAAACCAAGCTCTTCAGCAATCTTGATAAAAATGGTTGGGGGGATAAATTTTCCATTATTTTGCCATCGAGCAAGCGCCTCAAATGAGCATATCTGACCATTGGTTTTTACTTGTGGTTGAAGCCAGATCTCTATCTCTTTATTTTTGATGGCGGAGCTGAGTTTCAAGCCTAGTTTATGCTCTTCAATGAGTTTATTTTCTAAGTTGTGATTGTAATAAGATAAGCGCTCAGTACTGTTTGAATACTCTAGCGCCATTTCACAGCGTTCAAGCAGCTCTTCTGCCGTTTTACCATCTGTATGGTAATAGGCAATACCAACCTGATAATCCATGTTTAGCTTACTGCCATCGACGGTAATCTGTGTGGGTAGAACATCATTAATCAACGCGGATAGATTTTTTTTAATTAAATGTGTTTGGCTTAGAGGGACAAAACAGGAGAATTTTATACCCCGTAAGCGACCAATTATGGTGTATTCAGACAGTTTTCTCTGTAAGGATTTAGAGAAGTTAAGGATGATTTTATTGGCGCCATCTTTGCCGTATTGCTTGTTAAGTATTTTAAATTGGCTAATTTTGATGATAAACATAGCGCCTGTTAAATGGCTGTTTTGTTCATTTATACGTTGATTAACTTGTCGGCAAAAGTGTCTATGATTGGGAAATCGGGTTAGCAGATCAAAGTTTGCTAAACGACTGTTGGTTTGTTGTGAGCTTTCTAGTTCTTGTTGGATAGCTTTGAGCTGTGTTGTGTTCTGTAAGTGCAGTACATAATGCCCATGTTGAGTAAGAGAGGCACGACGAACTTCAATATAAATATTGGTTTTATGTTTTAAGGTGCATTCTGCTACGTTTGATTGCCAGAAAAATTTACCTGTATCACTGAGAGGAACTAACCAATCTGAAATAATGGATTCGGGGAACTTATGTTGCTTGGAATCTGTTAGTAGTTCTCGTGCCATTTGATTGGCTTTGAGTAGTTTCCCTTTTTGATCACAAAGTAAAGTCGGTGTGCCTGTGTTTTCAAAGAATTCTTCATACATGGCGTAGTTGTCATTCAGCTTTTGATAAAGCTGTTTTAAACGCGCGGCATTGTTTTCAAGAGACTGAATGATTCTGGAAACAGCCAGAGGCAGAGCGATGTTTAAGGTAACAAAAGTGAGTATCTGAAAATAAAAGGATAATGCAATCTCTGTATTATCAACACTTAGACTGTCAGTGGTCATAATATAAAAAGGGTAAATGTTGACAAGCATTGCCACGAGAGAGGCTTTAAAGCAAAAAAGTAAGCGGATAATGAGTGGTAGAGAGTATAAGGTGATTAAGGCGTATTTTTCTGCATGAAACTCATCACTTTGTGTAAGTAGTAAAAAGCTGGTTGTGATAAGGGTGATCAGAAATACGATTGACGCTGATGTAGTGTATTTTTTACTGAAATACAATAATCCAAATAGTAGACATAGGTACGCGCTGTTTATGGCTAGAAAAGCAAATTCCCTGTAAATCACGAAAGAATGAACTTCAGATACCGTGAAAATACAAACAGTTAGCGCAAGAAGAATTCTTAAAACGCTTTGTCTAAAGGTGGTGTTTTCTTTTCCAGTAGCTGGATTAGAGTCAATCAAAAAGTAGTTTTTTAGGTCGTCGAACATTAATTAACTTCATAATGTTAAAAAATAAAGCCGCAATTATTTGCGGCTTAAGGCTAAACATTACCTAAAATTCTTGAATTTGACCATGCTAGTTTGGTGTTATATGAGAAATTTACGTTTCAATTTGTCTTAAATGGTTATCCCAATGTATTTTTGTGTGCTTTTTGATCACATTGCTGACTTTTTGGACAGGGTTACTTGTTAATTGAATGCCTAAACCACTTGTTAGCAAAAATTCATGTGATTTATCTGTTGCAACAAGACCACAAACATCTCGACAGTTCTCGACACCTAAGAAGGTTTTTGAATCAGCATGCCAATAAGCTACCAAACCACCTCTAGGTGTACTAATGGCAAGTATTTCACCAGATTTATCAAAGCATACACTGCCGCAATATTGCTTAAAGCGAACTCTTATGTCTTCTGGAATCGTTAGATACTCTAACTCTGGTTGATCAATACGAGATAAAGCTACTAAAGGCACTTGGTCCCATATTTCTCCTTGATATTGAAAGCCTAGAGCAACCGTTCCATGTTGATTGACATCTAAATGTCGAATGCTTAACTGGTGTAGCTCGTTACTGTGTTCGGATTGACTTAAAACACGACCGTCTTTTAAGTTCAAATAGGTTACATTTGGCTTCATTGTCTCAAGATTGAGTATTTTTCTGTCTTCTTCTGGGTGCGTCATCAGACCGCCATTAGCAATGACTAACACCTCTTGATTTAAAAACACAGATTCATGAGGTCCAATACCATTGCTGCTAAACGATTGAATCACTTTTCCACTTGGCCATTCACGGATAAATATTTTACCTTGGCCACTTGGGTAATGGTTTTCTTGGGTAATTAAGCGTTTACCATCTTTAGTGAAAAGAGCATGACCATAAAAGTGATGCTCCGCGGTTGGTTTAATTTGCGTTATTTTTTGATGAGTTGATACATCAAAAAAATCCATAAAAAAACCTGGTCTTCGCGCCACTATGCCAACAATAGTTTGGTTGGGATGAACGACAGGAGCATGAGCGCGACTGACGAGTTGTGTTGACCAAAGCATATTGCCTGTTTCATTGAATAACCCAAAAAAATGTTCTTTTTTATTAAGTGAATAGGCTGATGCGTAAAGCTTTTTATCCGTATCAGATTGGGTTAATCCGGCCCAAGTAGGTAAGGCTAATGTTGCCCCACTTAAAGCTAGAAAAGACCGTCTAGACAACATAACTAGTCTCCATCTCTACTGTTGAAGCCAATCTGGAACCCTAATTGAGTAACTAGATTAGAAAGCTGAGTTTGGCTATTGGAAATAGATTTAACTAAGGGTTTAGCGAGCGCTATACGGTCATTTTTAGTGTGATTTTTGTGGAAAAAGTCACTTGGAAGCTGTAAGGCAAGTTTAATGTTTTGGGTAAGCTGTTGCTCAAATTGATCGGCTAACGCTGGATCTTTTTGTTTGGCAATATCATACAAAGAAGGGGAGCCAGCGTGATAGATTTCACGATACGACTGTAAATTTTTTTGTATTGCTCTTAAAGAAAGGTCGCTTCGATAAAACTCGGCAAGTTTGAGATTTTCACGACTATTATAGCCAATCGGTGTTTCAAGTTTGGCGTCCTTGACCGCTGACATATGTTCAATCCATTGCTGTAAAAATTGTTCTAGTGCAACTTTCTCAGAATCAAAGCCTGCACCTTCTTCATCATATACCCAATCCTGAGCTTTACCATCTAGCCATTGTTTCGTTACTGCCGTGGCGCTTTCTAAGTGATGGCTAGTGATTTTCTCAAGTAAATGACATTGTTCATTCGATGTCATTGGTTTGAAATCTGGATGATAGAGTAAACTTTCAATCGCAGTTAAACCGCGTACAGCAATACTGGCGGAAGTCCAAAATTTAGGTTTTTCCATGATGGCCGGATCACTTTTAATTAAAGATCTTAGCTGTCGTTGCGTAACGCCTTTTTTATCAGGCCAGTATTCAAACGCGTAATAACGCATAAAATAGGTGACTGGCCCAAAATTTAACCACTGTATTTGTTGCCAATCTAAAGCGTTATTCTGGAAAGCATTTTGTGCCTTTTTTAGCGCGTCTTTAGTCGGTGTAGAACAAAGAGCATTACTACGTTGCTGTAGTGTTTTTGAGGAATCAGTATAAGACTCATAGCCTTGAGTAATGACATTATCGACAATACCATTCAGAGGCCCCGACCATTGGCCTGCTGATGCCAGTAAAGGAGTGGCGGCCGTGATTGCCAAAACAATAAATTTAGGAAAATGTTTCATTATTAAAGTGACTCCAAAAAATAGATAAGTTTTTTTCGGTTTTCTGTTGTTAACGCTTTATAAAAAGTTTGGCTTACTTTTGCTTCGCCGCCATGCCATAAAATTGCCTCTTCGATGGTTCGTGCTCGGCCATCATGTAAGAATCCTGTTCTACCTGATACTTTTTCTGATAATCCGATTCCCCATAATGGAGCTGTTCTCCATTCTCTTGGGGTAGCCGTAAAACTAGGGAAGCCGCTAGCTAGCTCTGCTCCCATATCGTGAAGCAGTAAATCTGTAAAAGGATAAAACGTGCGATTATTTAATACGGCAAACTTGGAGTTACGGCCTGTTTTCATTTTTGGCGTGTGGCAACTGGCACAACCAGCATTTTCAAAGAGGCGTTTTCCCTTTAAAAAGGTGCTGCTAGTAAGGTTACGCATAGCCGGAGGAGAAGATAATGACACAAAAAGGTCGACTAATCTTGCTTGTTGTTTATCAACTTCAAGGTTGTCAAGGTGTGGGCTATTACCATTTGGGCTCTTAAGACAGTCATCTTGGAACGCTGTGCAATCGCCATAAGGGTTGGGGTTAAGCGGTGTAGATAAGCCTAAATCAGTATTAAACGCTGACTGGTTTTGTGCACTGACGCTTGCGGCTGTTGCTTTATAGCCAAAACGGCCAATGACTTTATGTTTACCTGAGTCAATCCAACTGACACGACCACTAATACCATCGTTATTTTTGTCATCGGGATCAGCATTGGAAGTAATAAGTTCATTAGGAATGTTGTCCAATAATCCCATTCCAACTAAGGCAGGAGATACTAACATGGTAAATCCAGTACTGTTGTCAAAGTCCCCATAATTCAATTTACTCCAGTGGAGATTGGGCTTTCTTAATTCAACTTCGGTACCATCTCTAAGAGTTTCAATATGCGTACTATAGGTAAGGTAATAATCACCTTCTGGCAAAATACCAGGAGAACTATGTCCTTGAAACTGATTGCCGTAGCGTGAGTCGCCGATTTGGGGATAAATTGTTTGAGGTCTATATGCCTGCTTTGGATATGTTTTTCCTAGTTTAACCAGAAAAGAAGGTATCGATACGCCGCTTACATTTTCTTCTGGTGCATGTCCACGACCACTTTTTAAGTGGCAACTGTTGCAAGAGCGAGTATTGAAAAGAGGCCCTAAACCATCACTTGCCGTTGTAGATGATGGCGCAGGTACCCAAAATTTTTGGAATACGTTTTCACCAATACGAAAATCAAGTTTATCTTCAGGACTTATTTTTGGTAGAGGCCTTGAATAGTCACTTGCAAAGGCATTGCTCTGAAAACAAAAAAAGCCGGTGCATAAAGCACCAGCTATAAAGATAGAAAAAGATTTTGAATTTTCTGTCATAAACCGATAAATACCATTAACTGACTAAATGACACATCCTTCCTTGTATCCCATTTATGTTATTTTTAATTGGGTAACAATAGCACTTTAAAGAAAAGCTGCTTATTCAAAAACTGCACTTGGATTGTCAAGGCTGTCTGAACCTTCTAGTGCAATACCTTCAAGGTTTAACTCATGAATAACGTCTTCCGTGGTGCGAGTTTCAGTGACCAATGAATCAACAAAGTTTTGAACTAGCTGATTGCCTTTGGTGTTATTCATTGCAATTAGAACATCAAAAGTTTGACCCTTTTCAGCGGCATTCACCATTGCTTGGGCTGCAGTTTCCGTTGCCTCTAAGTTTTGCTTCATTTCTTCATCTAGTTGTGGGTTTTGTTTTGCCACAAGGTCAGACAATGAAGCGCCTTTAACCCAGCTACCATCTACGCGTTTATATTCGCCAAGGTAGGCATTTTTAATGCCTTTTGCATCATAGTAATGTGACCAATGAGTATTATCAGAGAAGCAATCGTGCTCTTCTTCTGGATCGTGGAGCATCAAACCAAGCTTGGTTCTTTCGCCACCTAGTTCTCCATATGCCAAGCTTCCCATTCCGGTCAGAATAGTTGATAGGCCTTGTTCCGGCGTTTGTTCCAATAGGGCAGTGCGAGCTGCGCCGCCATCTTTCCAATTATTCGCCATTTCTTCTAAATCAGAGATGAGCAAATCAGTAGCAGCGACAAGGTAGTCACGGCGGCGATCACAATTACCATTGGTGCAATTGTTTAGATCGAAATCTGTTGCCGGTCTTTCACCTGCTCCAGGATTTGTTCCGTGTAAATCTTGGCCCCAAAGCAAAAATTCAATGGCGTGATAACCACTTGCTACGTTCGCTTCGACGCCATCTGCTTCTTGAAGACTGTCTGCAATAAGTTCAGGTGTTATATTGGTTGTATCAATAGTCACGCCACCAACACTAATACTTTTAGAGGCAATGACATTGGCAGTATAAAGAGGGTTTAAATCAGATTCAGTCCCGTAGCTATCTGATGCTACGTAATCGATCAAACCTTCATCTAATGGCCAAGCATTAACTTTACCTTCCCATTCATCCACAATTGGATTGCCGAAGCGATACACTTCACTTTGTTGGTAAGGAACACGTGCTGCAATCCAAGCCGTTCGAGCCGCTTTCAAATTAGCTTCCGTTGGCTCAGCAAGAAAATTGTCAATAGAAGTGCGCAGTGTGCGTGCTGTCGTTAAAGAGTCACTGTAAACAGCTTCTGCAATATCAGCATAATGAACGACAACAGAGTTTGCCGATACAGCATTAGACTCTTGTTTTACATTAGCAGGGCCACAAGCTGTGAGCATGGCCGCTGATACGCAAATAGAGAGAGGGGTTAATAATCGTTTCATTTACATGCTCCAAAATTAATTTGTTTAGGCATAGTATTAGAAATGAAAACGATTATCAATGACTTGTTTTGCGCATTTTTTACATTTTCTATGCGGAAGGTTTAATTTCCGCACTGGAACTGAAAAGTACTCCCTGCCGTGTTGTGAAGATCATATTCACACGCTTTATCTCTTAATAAATTTTGACCTTCCCAAGAAACACTCATGCTAACAGGCGCTTTGTTTTTGTAGCTAGGGATGAATCGGTAAGCAGCAACTACATCAATACTGCTATTTGCACCTAGTTGAATAGATTGACCAATAAGCCTTTGGCGAGTTTCAGTGTTGTACAGTGTGTAATCGGTTGTGTATTCCTGATCGCCATTTGCGTGAGAGAAGTTTAACCAAATTTTACGGTAGGTTTGCGGTTTAGAAGTCGGGTTAGTGAAACGTAATTTTGTATAGATAATTTGAGAACGGGATAAGCTTGATTGGGCATTCTGACTTACTTTTACATAGGAAGAGTTTGCTGTTTGCCAAGGCATATTTGTGCCAAAAGAAGCATCAATGATTTGGATTTTTTCTTTTGCAAAGTAGGCTTTTGCAAATTGAACAAGGTCTTTTGCAGGAGCATATAGAGCTAAAGAAATAACACCGATAAGTGCAATTTTATGAATATTACGAGTTTGGCTTAATAGCTTGATCATATTCACATCCTTAAAAAATCTTTACTGTTTATTTATACAGTACTGTATATTTAATCAGTATTTTTGTATAGCGTATTTTTTAAAAAAGTTTGCATTTTTAAAAAAAATTCTCGATTTTGATGCAGATCTAGTTTTTTTAAAAATATAAAAAATAATGTTTGATTTTATTTAGTTGATTGAATTAAAAGGTTTTTTTTATGATTCCCACAGCCTTCTTAACGGTTTCTGTGGACAAGATTCAGAGAATCTTTTTTTGTCTAAATTTGATGCAAAACTCTGCTTATTCGATGGTAATAACTGTGTCAGCCACTATAATGCAGCCACAAATAAACGAAGAGGTTGGTTGTGGATAAAGTGGATGTGATCATAATTGGTGCCGGAGCGTCTGGTTTAATGTGTGCGGCAACGGCAGGCTACCGTGGTAAAAAAGTGGTGGTATTAGATCATGCCAATAAAGCCGGCAAAAAAATCCTCATGTCTGGTGGTGGTCGTTGCAACTTTAGTAACATGGATGCCGCACCCAAGCATTTCTTATCAGACAATCCATATTTTTGTATTTCTGCATTAAAGCGTTATGAACCACAAGACTTCGTCGATTTGGTAGACCGTCATGGTCTAGAGTATGTGGAAAAAGCACCAGGACAATTATTCTGCGAGCACTCAGCCAAAGACCTACTGGATATCTTATTGACTGAGCTTGAATGGTCTGGGGCAGCGTTAAAGTTAAACACAAAAATCCACAATATCGATTTCCAAGATGGACAGACTGTCGTCAAAACGAATCAAGGTGAATTTGCTTGCGAATCTCTTGTTGTGGCAACGGGCGGTTTATCCATACCAACCATGGGCGCTTCTGGTTTTGGCTATGACATAGCGAAACAGGTGGGCCATGATATTTTACCTACACGAGCGAGCCTAGTTCCTATAACGGTTCAGCCGGATAGAAAAGCGCAGTTTGCAGAACTGTCTGGTATTGCTTGTGAGATTGCGGCAACTGCGAGTGGTGTTACCTTCCAAGAGCCAATGCTTTTCACCCACCGTGGCGTGAGCGGTCCATCCATATTACAAATTACCAATTTTTGGCAGCCAGGTGAGACATTAAATATCAATATCGCGCCGACTTTATCATTACATGATTTACTTGATGTACGCCAAAACAGCCCGAAAAAAAGCTATGAAGGCTTTTTATCCAACCTTTTACCTAAACGGCTCGTTGAGTTAATCAAAAGCGAGTTTCCTTGGCTAACAGAGCGAAGCGCACAAACCTCAAATGAACAGATTGAGCGATTGTTTCACTACTTAGCAAACTTTGATATTGCACCAAATGGAACCGAAGGCTATCGCACTGCAGAAGTAACCCTAGGCGGCGTGAACACCAACGAAGTGTCTTCAAAGACCTTTGAGTCACAAAAGCAAAAAGGGCTATATTTTATCGGGGAAGTCCTCGATGTTACTGGCTGGCTAGGAGGTTATAATTTTCAATGGGCGTGGGCGAGTGGGTTTTGTGCTGGTCAGTATGTCTAAAAAAGGCCGACTTTTTATTGTCGGCCCTTTGATGCTTATTTAATTATATCTATTTAGCGGTTTTGATTTGTGGCTTGCTTTGGCTTTTCACAAATAAGATACAACCAGCTAATACGAGTAATGGGAGGACTGGGTCGTAGATGCTTCCTAGGTTACCGAACACTAGATTCAAAATCATAATCAGTGATCCGCCAATCGCCCACGCTATGGTGGTTGGGACCGTCCAGATGACCAATTGCTTTCTCACTTCTGTAACGCCCATCAAACGGTTAACGATGTGGAATAGGCTGTCATTAAAGTAACCAGCAAATAAGCTACCCATAGTGGCTGCTGAGGCTGCAAAGAGCATGTTCACGCCTTGCATTTCTGCTAGTACTGGCGCAGAGATAGAAGCTGCAGTAATCATAGATACTGTGCCACTTCCTTGGATGATTCTAACCAAAGTCGCGATAATAAATGGAATCATGATTGGCGATATAGAGAGTGCCACAATTTGGTTGGCAATTTCTGCGCCTGCGCCAGATTCACGAAGTACGCTACCTAACGCTCCGCCTGCACCTGTTACTAAAAGAATAATGCCGCAAGTAGATATACCTTCTTCTAGTTTGCGAGTTGTTGTTTCTTTATCCAAATAGGGGGTTAGTGTATACACCGCCAATAATGTACTGATTGAAAGTGCAATAATCGGATTACCTAGGAAGTTAAAAGCAACACCAAAAGCACTAGTAGATAAGCCTTCCATGCCAAATTGTTTCTCAGCAAGACTCATCAGTGACTTAATTAAAATTAAGACAATAGGAACCACGATTGGCATGATGGATTTAATAAGCGAAGGAAGTTCTTTAGACTCTTTGGAAGCCATGTAATCATCATGAATTTTTTTAAGGTCGTCATCAACGGCCAGCGTTGGTGAAACGGCAAATTCAGGGAAATGCTTTTCCAACCAGCGTGCATACAAAACAATACCGTATACGCAAGGAATGGCGATTAACAGACCAAAGCCAAGCATAGAAGCCAAGTCGACATCAAAGATACTCGCGACACCTAATGGCCCCGGTGTTGGTGGAATGCAGTGATGAGCAACGACTAACCCACCAGCAAGAGCGACTGTTAACGTTAAGATAGAGCGATTGGTGTTTTTTGCTAAGGATTTAGCAATCGGATACAAAATAATAAGCGCGCTGTCTACGAAAACAGGAATACTGACAATGTAGCCAGTAATGGCCAAGGCCATCTCTTCTTTTTTCTTTCCTAGCCATTTGATGAAGTGATAAGCAATCGATTCACCGGCACCAGAGGTTTCAAGTATTGCTCCCATCATGACGCCTAAACCGATAACAATACCGATACCACCTAAGGTTCCGCCAAATCCCTTGCTGATGGCAGACATGGTCTGATCAACACTCAATCCACCAATTAATCCGGCAATACAGGCTGCGATCAGCATGGCAATTAATACATGAACTCTCGTTCTTAATACTAAAAATATTAAAACGAACACAGCTATTATTAAGCCTATTACAGATATAGGTAACATAGTTTTTTTTCCTTTATTTTTATTAGAGACGGTTTTTTTATTTTGTTGATTCTACATATTCACTGAATATTGAATTGAAGTGGCTGTCCTTTATAAATCCTATCGATAACTCTTTTTCGTTATTAATAGCTTTTGGCCAACTGGAAACAATTTCTTCAATCTTTGAGTCTTTCTCATAAGAAATAAAATCCAGATAAGACTCACCGCATTTACTAGAAAGACATGCAATCATTTCTTTAGGGGAAGTTTGTAAACCTGGTAGATTAATGGTTCTAAACCCATCTAAATGCGCTGTGTCTATCTGACTGGCGTGAATAATATTCTGAATCACAGTATTTGGACTGGAGACCCAAAGAGGAAGATTGAGATCAACAGGGCAGTTGCTTTTTTTGTGTTTTAGCGGCTCGCGTATAATGCCGCTAACAAAAGATGAGGCTGCTTTATTAGGCGTTCCAGGGCGAATACAAATAGTGGGTAAGCGTACAGATACTGCATCAATAAAGCCTTTTCGGGCATAGTCATTGACTAATAATTCACATATGGCTTTTTGAGTGCCATAAGATGAACTGGGTTGCATCGCTGTCATGTAATCGATTTTTTCTGGTAGTTTTCCGCCGAATACGGCAAGAGAACTTGAAAAAACAAAGCGAATATTTGTGTTAGCTTCGCGGCAACGATCCAATAAAAGTTGTGTCGCTTTTAAGTTAACTGTCATTCCAAGTTCAAAATCTTCTTCCGCATGGCTTGATACGATTGCCGCAAGATGAAAAACATGGGTTGTTTCTTTATCAATGATCTTGTTAACTTCTTCTGCAACCGTAATATCAGCAATAATAGATTGGATTTTGTTGCTGGTTATTAACTCGGGATTTAATGAAACTCTATCAACAACCTTAATGCTATTTATATTAGGTAAGTTTTCTAATAAATTTTTTAATAGTTCAGTGCCTAAAAAACCCGCTCCGCCAGTTATGACGATATTCATATGTTTATCCTTATATATGTTATTTGATTTATTGCTTTATAAATAAGGTTTGACCCAAGTTAAGCCACTTTCTGTGGTACTTTTGGGGTTATATTCACAACCAATCCAGCCTTTATATCCAGACTCGTCTAATACATTGAATAGATGTGGATAGTTAATTTCGCCTTCAGATGGTTCATGTCTTTTAGGAACGGAGGCAATTTGAATATGCCCCGTGACATCGGCAAGGTCTTGGATTAGGTGGGTAAGATCACCATCCATAATTTGGGCGTGATAGATGTCGAGTTGTAGTTTGACGTTTGGTCGGTCAACTTGTCTGATTAGCTCGGCTGCTTCTCTTTGATGAGCAATAAAATAGTTAGGAACATCACGGCTATTAAGCGGCTCAATCATCAGTTCGATACCATGCTGAGCAAATACGTCTGCGGCAAAGCGAATGTTATTTATAAATGTGTTGATATGCTCTTCACGAGTGAAGTTTTGGTCAACAATGCCAGACATAGCATGGACTTTTTTGCAGTTAAGCGCTGTTGCGTAAGTTAGAGCGGTTTCTACGCTTTGTTGGAATTCTTTTTCACGGCCTGGAATGGCTGCGAAACCTCGTTCACCTGCGTCCCAGTTGCCTGGCGGCATGTTAAATAAAGCCTGTTCAAAACCATATTGTTGCAGTTTTGAGGCTAAAATATTGGCCTCAAATGCATAAGGGAACAAATACTCAACGGCTTTAAAGCCCGCATTATGTGCACGCTCAAAACGGTCTAAGAAGGGGGCATCAGTAAATAGCATGGTCAGGTTTGCTGCGAATTTAGCCATTATTTTCCTCTCCCTTTTAGGTCTTCCACTTCGTCATTGGTTAAATAGCGAGTCGGTTTTTCTGCCAGTAAAAAATACAATTTCGCGGTTTCTTCTAACTCTTCCGCATTATCGACGGCGTCTAAAAAGTCGCTGCCAGTAATAATGGGTCCATGATTTGCTAGCAAAAATGCGCGATATTTACCGGCTAATTTGCCAAGGTCTTCTGCAATATGTGGTGAGCCGGGACGATAGTAAGGGACGACTGGAAGCTCACCGACTCGCATCACGTAGTAAGGTGTAAATGCCTTGATGGCATTGCTAGGATCTAAATTCTCTAGACAAGAAAGTGCCGTTAAATAAGTAGAGTGCAAATGCACGATCGCGTTACAGCTTGGGTCTTTCTCATAAATAGCCAAATGAAACGCGACTTCTTTTGATGGTCGTTTACCGGACAAGTGATTGCCATCTTTATCAACGACAGACAAGTCTTCTGCAACCAAGCGACCAAAAGACGAACCTGTTGGTGTTGTTAGAAAATGGCCATTAGGCAATTTCAATGACAAATTACCAGCGCCGCCTGTTGCATAGCCACGCTCGAACATAGACCGAGCCAAATCGACCATCTGTTGTCTTAATTCAGCTTCATTCATAAAAAATACTCCTGAGCCGTAGTAAAGAAGTTCTCATTACCAAAATTTCCCGATTTTAGAGCGAGAGACAGATCTTTATTGATGGCTTTTACCCAAGGTACGCCTGGGGCAATTTGAGGGCCAATGTGAAAGCTATCGACTTTTAGACTTTGGGTGACAACACCTGACGTTTCGCCACCTGCAACGATAAAGTTACGAACACCAAAATCTTGTAGCTTGATTGCTAACGCACTAAAAAGATTCTCCACGGCTTGGCTGGATTTTTTTGCGCCATATTGTTGCTGAATCGTTTGGAGTTTTTCCGCGTCCGCTGTGGCATAAACAATAGGAGCAAGTGATTCGTTGGAATGGCTGACAACCCAATCAAATATCTCATTTACATAGTTTTCATTGCCCATACACTGCTCTATATCAAGGGCGAAGAAAGGGGCTTTGGCTTTGTAAAGCTCAACTTGCTGGTTGGTCATGACCGAGCATGAGCCTGAAAAAACGACGGTTGGTGCTTTAGCTGGATAGCCTGCTTGCTTCGCTTTTGTCTGATCTTGCAAATGCTCTGCCCAGTTTTTTGCAATGCCAGTAGCTAATCCTGAACCACCAGTGACCAGCTTAAGTGAGTTAACGGCTTGACCAATTTCATTGAGGTGTTCCGCTTTAAAAGCATCGACAACCGCGTAGCGTTTTCCTTGTACTTTTAGTTCTGAGAATTTTTCAATAATGCTGTCAGCGCCTTGCTCAATAGTTTGGTAATCAATCAATCCCGTTTGACCTGTAGACTGAGCATCCATCAAATTCATAAGATTGGAATCGGTCATTGGAGTGACTGGATGGTTGCGCATACCCGATTCACTGAGTAGCTGACCAAGCACAAAAAGGTGGCCGTTAAAAACAGTGCGACCATTAACCGGAAGGGCAGGGCAAACGATCGTGAAATCTTCGTCGAGCGCATCTAACAGTGCATCGGTCACTGGACCAATATTACCTTCCGCAGTGCTATCAAAGGTTGAACAGTATTTGAAATAGAATTGCTGGCAGCCCTGTGACTGAAGCCATTTAAGAGCCGCGACAGATTGTTCAATCGCTTGTATGGTTGGGCATGAACGGGATTTTAAACTGACGACGACCGCGTCGGCATTTATCTCCATATTTGCCGCAGGGATGCCGTTCACTTGAATGGTGCGCATGCCATTTTCAACAAGAAAACCTGCAATATCGGTCGCACCAGTAAAGTCGTCGGCAATAACACCTAATAACATATTATTTCTCCACGCCTGGTAAATGGATGCCATCAAAGATTTTAATCACCGCGCTGTCATCTTCTTGGCCAAAACCTGCATTACTAGCAGAAAGGAACATATTTAAAGCGGTACTAGACAGAGGAAGAGGGAACTTCAATTCTTTGGCAGTATCAGCCACAAGGTTTAAGTCTTTCACAAAAATGTCCACCATAGATTTCGGTGAATAGTCTCCATCGACGACATGTTTCATGCGGTTTTCAAACATCCAAGAGTTGCCTGCGGCGTTGGTTACGACGTCATACATAAGATCTAGTGGAATGTTTGCGCGAGCAGCAAGCGCCATGGCTTCTGCACCGGCGGCGATATGAACGCCCGCAAGTAATTGATGGATGATTTTAACCGTCGCGCCAAGACCAATTTCTTCCCCTACTCTGTAGACTTTCGCTGCGGTTGCATCTAAAACGGGTTGTAGTTTCGTAAAGGCTTCAGACGATCCAGAAGCCATGATCGTCATGTCACCGGTTGCGGCTTTTGCCGCACCGCCAGATACCGGTGCGTCTAGCATTAATAAATGCTGTTCAGAGAGTTTTTGTTCAATGGCTTTGGCATCTTCAGCAGAAATGGTGGCAGATACCATGATGGCTGTTTGTGGTTTCAATGCGGCAGCTAAGCCGCTCTCGAATAGTACGGCATTAACTTGTTTCGCGTTTACGACAAGTATCAAGACAGCATCGAGTTGCTCAGCAAAGTCTACAGCGCTGTTCGAAACCGCTTTGGCGCCAGCAAGAGTAAGTTCCTCTAATGCTAAAGGGTTTAAGTCAAAACCGTAAACATCCAGACCCGCATTGATACAGGATTTGGCGGCTCCCATACCCATAGAGCCTAATCCAATCACGCCGACAGATTTTGCTTTGATCGTCATAAAATACCTACTGAATTATTGTTAGTTTATGTTCGTATTTGTGATTTTTTCACTAATTAAGTCGATTAAAACGCTTTATTTCACATATTTCAACATTAATTAACATTTTGTGTGATGGTTTTTGTGATTTTCTTTGACTCAACGCGTTTTGATGCAACGAAAATAGAGGCTTCATCTAATTGATTGATGTTTTTCACATAAATTCACACAGCGTATTTTTTTTGGTAAGCTGCCAGATGTGTAATTGATTGAATTAAATGGCGAAAAAATGATTCCAATAGAGCGGCAAAGAAAGATCCTGACATTATTAAAAAATCAAGAAGTAGTGAGTATTTCAGAGCTGGTGGATCTATTTAATGTGTCTCATATGACGATTCGCCGAGACATTGAAAAACTTGAAGCTATTGGCAAAGTCAGTTCAGTGTCGGGAGGGGTTCAGCTTGCCAGAAATATTCATATTGAACTCTCACATGATATGAAAATTACCCAATTTGCCGCTGAGAAAGAGCAAATCGGTAAGCTGGCGTCAAACATTATTGCCCCTAACATGACAATATACCTTGATGCAGGCACCACAACGTTAGAAATTGCTCACCAAATTGCACAGAGAAATGATCTACTCATTATCACTAATGATTTTGCCATATCGGCTTTCTTAATGGCGAACTCTGCGAATGATATTTATCATACCGGTGGTAAAGTAGATCGACAAAACCAGTCAACCGTTGGGTCAAAAGTAGCTGATTTTCTATTAAGCATGAATATTGATATTGCCTTTATTTCTACCTCGTCTTGGAATTTGAAAGGGCTGTCCACGCCGAATGAAGATAAGGTGATTGTTAAGCAAGCTATTGCCAAATCATCGAAAGCCGTTTGTTTGGTTTCAGATACCTCTAAATACGGTAAAATTGCAGCCTTTCATGCATTGGATATGGAACAAGTGGACAGTATTATCACTGATTCAGGGTTACCAGAAAGTGCATTCAATGAATTAAAAGATAAGGGTATTGATATTCTAACAGCCTAATTTTTGCAAATCAGAGCGAAAGCAGGCGGCGGTAAGAGTAGGAAGCGATAAGAAAAGGAAGAAGATGCATCGATCTTCTCCCTTTCTATTTTTCTAAACACTCATTACTTTATCACTTTATAAACTGCGGCAATGTCTTCATCTGCAAAGCCTGCTTTTATGGCTTGTTTAAAGGCTTCGTTAGCAATCGCGGCCGTTGGAAGAGGCTGTTCAAGTTGATCGCCTAGGGCAATGGCTAAACGCATGTCTTTTTGCATGTGTTTAAGTGGAAAGCTGGTGCTGTAGTTTTCATTCAACAGCATGGCGCCTTTGCCTTTAAACATTGGGTTTGCCATCGCACCGGCATCCAGAATATCTAAAATTTGTTGGCCGTCCAAACCGGCTTTTTCTCCAAGAGACATGCCTTCACTAAAAATGCTTAGCATGCCGCCCATCATCATATTCACCACAAGTTTCATGTTGGCACCCTGACCAACCTCACCAAGATAGGGTGACATTTTGCCCATGACGTCGAATGCCGCTTTTGCGTCGTTATAAAGGGATGGGTCCCCAGCGGCGAGAATAATCAATGTGCCATCTTCGGCTGGCTTTTTGGTGCCTGAAACGGGCGCTTCTAAAAACCGTCCGCCTGCTTTAATGATCTGCTCAGAAATGCTTTTTGAGGTTTTGTCGTCGACTGTGGACATGTCCACATAACCTCGACCTGAACCTATGCCTGCCGCAACACCATTAGGGCCTTGGCAAAGGGCGAGGGCGGCTTCAGGGTCAGATACCATGGCAAAGGTAATATCACAGCTTGCGGCAACGGCTTTGGGTGTGTCACCTTGGTGTGCGCCTAATGCTACCAGCTCAGCACATTTTGCAGCGTTGCGGTTCCATACGGTGACATCAAATCCCGCTTTTATTAAATTGGCTGCCATGGCGCAGCCCATGATACCTAAACCCAAAAAACCAATACTTTTCATAAGGATCTCTCTTATTCGATGTTGTTTTTACGCTGTCACCAATAGAAAGGTACAGCGGATGGAGCATGTCACGTTACGTTAGGCTTTGGCTGATTTTTAATACGGTGTGGCTTGGCTTTTGCTGGCGTGCAGTGCCATCACCCAATCAATAAAGCGTTCGGAACTGTGTTGATTCGCGTTTTTCGTTCGAGTGAGGAAAAAACCATTATTATGGCATTCAACAGGAGGCGTCAGGGCAATAAGACTGCCGTCTTTGATAAGGTCTTCAACGTGCCAGTCCCAAGCTAAAGCAATGCCAAGCCCATTTTGTGCTGCATGAATGACCGCTATTTGGTCCTCCATTTGAATTTCGTTTAATGGATCTTGATAAGGCGTGTTGGAATACTCAGCCCAACTGCGCCAGTCCTCCCAAAAGCTAGGCGCATCTTTTAAGCCAAGCAAGGGTAATCGCCAAAGATGTGATAAATCTTTCGACTCAGGGCGCTTTTCTAAGAAGCTTGGGCTGCATACCAACAACATGCGCTCTTTGAACAATAAAAAGTTATCTTCTGAATCGACACCAGTCGAAGTGTAGTAGAAAGCCACATCATACTGATCGCTGGTGACCTCGCACATGTTTCGCTCGTTATTGATGCTGATGTTCAGGGTAATGTCAGGGTATTTTTCACGAAAATCATCAAGATGAGGGATGAGCCAGAAGTGACTAAAGCATGCTCCCAACTCCAAATTGAGTGGCAGCGGAGTGACGTTGTCGTCCATTTTTTGCGATTCTTCTACCAGAGTGGCCAATGTTTCATTGACCACTTTCAAATAATTTGTGCCTTTTTTGGTCAGTTCCAGCCCTGTTTTCTTGCGCACAAAAAGTTGTGTATTCAAAAAAGCTTCTAGTTGTTTTACCTGTTTGCTTACGGCGGTAGGAGACACGCAAAGCTCTTTGGCGGCGCTGCTTAGCGATCCAAGGCGAGCAGACGATTCGAAAACAATAAGGCTGCTTAAAGAAGGAATGGAGCGGTTGAGAATTGGCATCTGATTACACATCTTGAACTTTTAGTTCAAGATACCCTAACAAAATAGCGTTTTACTTACAATTTCCTCTTCCTAATATGAATAGGCACGACAAATAGAATGAAAGGACATTATGCAAAACGTTACTCATATACATCATGAAATGTTGCCATTACCCGATGGCACAAAACTCGCGTACCGTGCTTGGATGCCGAGCGATGCGAAAGATAATCCTGTTCCAGCTATCTTAGAATTCCTTCCATACCGTAAAAATGACGGAACCATTGTTCGCGATGAAATTACCATGGCGCAAACAGCGGCGCAGGGCTACGCCTGTGTACGTGTAGATCTTCGTGGTTGTGGTGAATCGGAAGGTCATTCGACTGACGAATACACCGCCCAAGAGTTACAAGATGGCTGTGACATTATCGCTTGGTTGGCAAAACAAGAATGGTGCAGTGGTCATGTCGGCATGGTAGGGATTTCATGGGGCGGCTTTAACTCCCTGCAAGTGGCCGCACTGAATCCACCGGCCTTAAAAGCCATCATCACTCAGTGTTCTACAGATGACCGTTACGCAACCGATGTCCATTACATGGGGGGGTGTTTGCTGAATGACAATCTTGATTGGGCGTCTTTTTTCTGGGCATACGCACAAGGCCGAGCGCCAGATGCCAAGTTAGTGGGAGAGGGCTGGAAAGCGCAATGGCTAGATCGATTAAACACAATGCCATTTCTCGCCAAACCCTGGCTTACCGAGCAAGTTCGCAACGAATACTGGAAGCACGGCTCAATCTGTGAAGATTACAGCGACATTAAGATTCCAGTGTATGCGATGAGTGGTTGGGCTGATAACTACCGTGATACGGTTTTTCGCTTGCTGGAAAACTTGGACGTACCACGCAAAGGTTTGGTTGGCCCTTGGGCACATAAATACCCCAATATAGCCTACCCAAACCCGAAAATGGATTATGTGAAAGAATCGGTTCGTTGGTGGGATCGTTGGTTAAAAGGCATAGAAAATGGCATTGATGATGAGCCTGAATTAACCTATTACATGCAAGACAGTGTCCGTCCACAGACGGATTATGAACATCGCCCTGGACAATGGATTTCAGAAGCAACTTGGCCGTCACCCAAGACCAAGCTAAAAACCTTGTACCCGTCTAATGGTCAGTTGTTGGAAGCACCTCAACCCACGGCTTTAGCCGAGAAAATTTGTTCACCTCAGACAGTGGGGTTGAACGGTGGGCGGTTGTGTGTGGGAATTCGTCTTGCCATGGAGCAACCTGCGGATCAGCGTGCCGATGACGCAGGCTCTCTGTGTTTTGACACCTTGCCTCTAGAAGAAGATCTCGCCATAGCGGGGCAAGTGATGGCCAATCTTGCTGTGCGTTGCGATAAACCAACCGCAAACCTTGCCGTACGTGTATCGGATGTCCATCCAGATGGTGCCGTGACTCGCATTAGTGTTGGGGTACTGAATTTAACCCATCGTGATAGCCATGAGTTTGTTGAGCCATTGACGCCCGGTGAGTTGTACCAAGTACAAGTGCCTATTACCCATGTGGCATATAAAGTACCAGCGGGTCACCGTTTACGAATCTCTGTTTCTACGGCATGTTGGCCACTTATCTGGCCTTCGCCTGATCGTGCGACCATTACATTAGACTCTTCCCAGAGCCGCATTGAGGTGCCTTATCGAACCGATTTGGTGACAGAGGTTGAGCCGCCAGCACTGGATACGCCTGTGGCTATTGACGGTGAAATGTTACGAGCGAGTAACAGTGAACGCATTGTTCATCAGGACTACAAAACGGGCTTGGTGACATTGGAAACGCACGATGACTTTGGTCGTCAATATTATAATTCTTGTGACAGCATGATTGATATGTCCATGAGTCAGTGGCAAACCATACATCCAGACGATCCATTATCGGCTGAGTCCAAACTGGTGTTTGACTTAACGATGGGCCGAGAAGGCTGGTGGACTGGGCTGAAAGGTCTGTATCACATGCGTTGTGACAAACAGAATTTTTACATTACCAGCACGTGGCAAGCCTTCCATGACGACGAGCTGATATTCAGCAAAGAGTTTGAGGAAACCATCAAACGAACGGGCGTTTAATCGATTATCTCTATGAGGATATTGTTCCATGTTTAAGTCACTCAGACCGCTGGTCTTTTTTCCGACCTTTATTATTTTGGTTGGCGCGTTAATTTTCAGTTTGGTGAATTTGGATCTGTTTACTCAATACACCAAAATAGCCAACAACTTTGTGTTGGCGCACTTTTCTTGGCTGTTTAGTTTGGGGAGTTTCTATTTACTGGTGTTGATTGGTATTACGTACTTTTCGAAGCTGGGGAATATTCGTATCGGTGGCGAAAATGCGACACCGAAACTCAAAAAATCCCGTTGGTTCATGATTGTACTCTGTACAACCTTGGCTGTTGGGGTGTTATTTTGGACCACCGCAGAGCCCTTGTATCACGTCTATTCACCACCAGAAAGCTGGGGAATAGAGGCCAATAGCCCGAACGCCGTGCTGTTTGCTTTTTCGGCGATGTTTTTGCACTGGGGACCAACGCCCTATGCCATCTATGCTGTTCCCGCGTTAATCTTTGCTTTGGCGTTTCATAATCTAAAATTGCCTTACTCCATCAGTAGTTCATTGCGTCCTGTCTTTGGCAAATACGTTGATGGTCGCATGGGCAGTGTGATTGATGCCTTAGCTTTGTATTCCTTGGTGGTTGGCATGGCATCGTCCTTGGGGACGGGGGCGCTTACCCTGCTAGGTGGAGTAAGTCAGTACCTGCCAATTGAGCGCAATGCACTGACATTGGGTGTGATTATTGCCGTGATTGTATTGACCTTTGTGTTGTCCGCAGCAAGCGGTTTGATCAAAGGCATTGCTCGCTTATCTATGATCAACTTCTGGCTGTTGATTGGCTTGTTTGTTTTCATCTTAATCTTCGGTCCAACCCTGTATATGCTCGGTATTGGTGTAGAAGGTCTTGGTGCTTTCTTGCAGAACTTCTTCCGACTCAGCCTATTTACAGGGCAGGCCGCGAACGATCCATGGCCACAATGGTGGAGTGTATTCTATTGGGCTGTTTGGTTTGCTTGGGCACCGATTACCGCCATGTTCCTAGGTAAAATTGCCCGTGGCTACACAGTGCGTGAATTCATTCAAGTCAATGTGCTTTTCCCAAGCTTGTTTGTGTTGTTATGGATTTCAGTATTTTCTGGTGCGGCCATTTATATGGATCAAACCAGCAATGGTGCGTTGTACGCGATACTGAACGACGGCGGTATTGAGCAGTTGCTTTACCATATTTTTGGTGAACTCCCGCTTGGCTCTATCACCTCTTTGATTCTGGTGTTTATTGCGTTTATCTCCTATGTAACCGCAGCGGATTCGAGCACGGATGCTATCGGTGACTTGTGTGTGAAAAACTTCAATGCCGATTCGCAAGAAGGAACCGGCATGTCAATTAAAGTGCTATGGGGAACCATTATCGGCTTGGTCGCTTGGATCATGGTCAGCACGGTAGGCGTAGCCGGTGTTAAATCTCTGTCTAACTTAGGTGGCTTGCCTGCCACTCTGATTATTCTGTGTTGTAGTTTTACACTGGTGAAATGGATAAAGAATCCATCCTTACTGAACAAGTAAGTTTGGCATTACTCCCATAACAAGGAGAACAAAAATGGCTTAGCACGTTAATGCTAAGCCATTTTTTTATTGAGACTTTAATGATGGCGGCTTTAAGGCAGTAGCTTCAAGACAATAAAACCAGTGAATAAAGCGATACTCACCGAAAACAGTGAGCCTAGCATCACGTATTCGGTAAATTTTCTATCATGGGCTTCCCGTAAATCCCCCATGCGGAAAATGGATTTCGCGGCCAGTACAAACCCAACGGCGGTGTATTGTCCGTTTAAAATAAAGGTTAATACCAAAACACGTTCAAGGTAGCCTAGGTATTTGCCCGCATCCGGTAAGGATTGCACCTTCTTGTTTTGGGCATCACTGCCGTCCACATCTAAATCGGCCGACCATTTAGAAAGAATTTCACCCATAACGATAGAGGCTGGTTTTAGCATCATTAAATAAGCCAGAGCGATGAGCAAAGCCGCGTTGTAATCTATGTCATTGATGAGTGTTTTAAGTTGTTCTATCGCGCTATCAAAGAGGTAAAACCATAAAAATAGAATGCTGAGGACATGAAGTAACTGGTCGATGATAAACCACAAAAAGCCTTGTCCCACTTTCACTTTTACATAATCGATTAGGCTATGAATAAACGCGAATAATAAACCGATGAAAAGCGAGCCTAGCAAGCTGTTGGGAGTGGCTAAACTCACAATCGCTAAGACAATGGCACCATGAACCAGACCGTGATAATACAAAGAGCGCGAGTGGCCTTGCTGGGTGTTTTTGTCTTTCACCCAAGCGTTGGGTTGTAAAAAGAAATCGCCAATCACGTGCCCCAGTAACAACAAGAGCAACACGGCCAAACCGTCGAATTGAAACATCACGACTTACTCCCTATTAACGTGGCTTCTATGACATCCAAAGTATCTAGTATCAAACTCGCGTTGGCACGTTGCAACCGTGAGGCTAATGAACGGCGGTGGATTCCCGTTTTCGCGGAAAGAGCCTCTTGAGTAAATTCTGGATAAAGAAGGCGAGGGAACAAGACTTCGGCCTGTTTTTCACTGAGCCCCGTCATCATAAAATCTAAGTGACGAATCAATAAATCACGGCTGGGGTTGGCTTCAACTGTGTCGGGCAAAGACAATTTGAGGCGTTCTTCCTCCATGTCTTTTAAAGCGCGCCCAGAGAGTTGAAAAGCTTCACCTTTGGCGGTTTTTCTCAGCTCCGTTTCGATCTGTTGATACTGGCCAATACCGATAGACACCCGAGCATCAGCGCCTTTTACACACCTCATCAGCGTGAGCCTTAATAAGATAGCGCAGCGCAGCGCGTGTTTTGGCTCAGGGACAAATACCTGAAACTCATCACCGCGAAACACATCCCCTTGAGCATGAAACTCTTCTTGGAAAATACCAATAGTTTGCTCAATCTGCTGTAAACAAGCTTGGTGTGCTTCAGCAGACAAAGCACTAGAATTCACCATATCACCGGTTATCACACCGCCAAGCGCCGCTTTGCTATTCAAACTCATGCATCCATCCTCCCAGCTCGCCAAGATTAATCGCTAAGTAAAGCCGTAATAAAAGCATAAATTATTGACCAAAGCTAATTTGGTCAATAAATACTGACCAAATATGGTTTGGTTAGTATTTATTTCAACCTACTAAGAAGGGGTTGAGTCGGTCTGCATGCTTTTTTTGCGCTCCGACAGCCAGATCCCAGCCAGTACCATGGTCAGAGCGATAGCATGGTAAAAGTGGAATGTTTCGTGCAGCAGTAGCACGGCTAAAATGGGGGCGAAAATTGGCACAAAATTAATAAACACCCCAGCTCTGGCGGGGCCGATTAATTCCACTCCACGCATAAAAAATACCTGAGAAATCAGAGAGGGGAAGAACGAAATATACAGCACAATCAGCCAGCCTTTCGGAGTGGGCCAGTAAGCTGCTCCAGTGGCTATTTCATAGACCAGCGCGGGCAGCGCTGTGATGGCGCCAATACAGGACAAAACAGTAAAGAACACCATGGCAGAGACATTTGGTTTACTGCGTAGTGCCAAGGTGTAAATGGCATAGCAAACACAGGCGATCAATATATATCCATCCCCCGGATTAATTGACAGTTCTAGCAGCTTAGTTAGGTGGCCCTGAGTGGCCACCAAAGTCACCCCCACTAGAGTGAGAATAATCCCAATGGACTGCAAAAGATGGGCCTTTTCTCGATACAGTGACATGGCTCCGAGCAGAACCAATACTGGCACACTGCCTTGAATGATCCCAATATTAATGGCGGTGGTCTGGTAAGCGGCAATGTAAAACAGGGAGTTAAAACAGGTGAAGCCCAAGGTCGCCATCAGTACCATTTTTAGCAAATGGGGACGCAGCAGGTGCCATTCCTGACGGACTTGGCGGCCATAAAAGAACCACATCACGCTACTCACAATCAACCAACGTAAAGACACCACGGAGAGTGGTGAAACCTGAGCGATAGCCAGACGGCCAGCAATGGTATTCCCCCCCCAAAACAGAGTACATAAAATCAGTAAGACATAGGCATTGGAGTGAATGCGGGTAGTGAAGAAGCTCAGTAAAGCGGTCATTATCAATCCTTAAAATGGTACAGCGGATCCCAATTCATTTTTGCTTACCAGCATACCCATGCTGGCCTAGTGAATAAAGCAGAAACTCATTATTCACCGTTGGATTTTTCTATGAATGGTGTGATTTTGGAGGATTGAGGCACAGACCCAAGCGTATTTGAGTGGCGATCCAAAGGCGCAAACTAATATGTTTAAGAGTAAAAATGCAAAACCGCCGCCGATCCAAAAAAGAGAAGGCTGCTTGTCATAAACCAGCAAAAAGCAAAAATAAACCATCGTTGGATATGTCTAGCTACCTTTTCCCTTTTCCCTTTTCCCTTTTCCCAATATGTCGAAGCATTTGGTGTGAAAGCGACTACTAAACTCTGTGGCGTATTGAAGAACGCCTTGCTCTGCAAAGAATAGGCCTAAACGGCTGAAAGTGCGACAGCCATTATCCAATATATTTTCTAGTTCAGAGAGCCATTTTTGTTTTAAATAAATAATGATTCCAAACCAAAGTGCCCAGGCAACTAACGAAGAATATGTAACTGGCTATATAGAGGAATTATGATACTCATGCCTTCCATATACTCCTTATTAAGCCCAGCTGTCAGACAGTGCCTCAGCTTGTTCTAGCACTAAACGGATAGCTTCATCAGACTTGTCTGGAGGATATTTAAAACGACGCAGCAGACGGCGTACGAGGTTTCTCATACGAGCACGAACGCTTTCACGTTTCGACCAATCAACCGTTGCAGATTTTCTTAGCTGGTGTGTGAGCTCAATAGCGAGTTTGCGCAAGTTGTCATCACCTAATTCTCTGACAGAGGCTTCATTGGCAACTAAGGCGCGATAGAAGGCGATCTCATCTGCTGTTAGATTCATTTCCTTCATCATCTCAGCATCAGCTTGCATTTCTTTCGCCCATTGAATCAGTTCTTCAATGACCTGAGCGGTTTCGATGCTGCGGTTATGGTATTTCTGAAGGGTTGCCATGATCCGGTCGGAGTACTTTTTCTCTTGTACTTTGTCCGTTTTCATCCTGGCTTTGACTTCATCCCGTAGAAGTTTCTCTAATAATTCAACGGCGAGATTCTTCTCTTTCATGTGCTTCATGTCTTCTAAAAACTCGTCAGACAACAAGCCAATATTGGGTTTGTCTAAGCCAACCGTTGAAAAAATATCATCCACGCCATCAGAAACAATGGCGTTATTTAAAATCTGACGAAGGGCTGAATTACGTAATTCATCACTGCGTTTTTGATCCACAGTGGAGTGTTTTAAAAACGCCGTTTTAACGGCGCCGTAAAAGGCAATTTCACTTTTATATGGTTCGACTTCGTCAAGGGTATTGCATAAGGAATAAGCTTTGTTTAGCTGTGCCATCGCATCAAGAAAGCGGCGCTTTCCGTCACGTACTTCTTTGCCTTCTCGGTTAGTGTGGCTCAAGCCGGATATATGGTTTACCGCCCCTGGTAATAGCTGAAGAGGCTTACTTTCGTAATCGTCAAGATAGGAAAAAACGGAACCGTTATCAGACGGTGTGGCAAACATGCCACGGATAATATCGATGCGCTCTTCTAAGTAAGCGAACGCCTCTGCGGTATCAACGGTAGGTTGGCCTTTACCTTTGCTATTAGTATAGGTTTTTAGTGCATCTTTCAGGTCGTTGGCAATGCCGAGGTAATCCACTACCAAGCCACCAGGTTTGTCTTTAAAAACGCGGTTTACGCGCGCAATGGCCTGCATCAGATTATGGCTTTTCATTGGCTTGTCTATGTACATGGTGTGACAGCAAGGTGCATCAAAGCCAGTGAGCCACATATCCCGTACAATGACGAGTTTTAGCTCATCGTCTGTATCTTTAAAGCGCTTTTCAAAGAGTTTTTTGGTTTTCTTATCATAGATATGCGCCTGCATCTTTTGACGATCCGAGGCAGAGCCAGTCATGACTATTTTAATGGCGCCTTTGCTGGGATCCTCATCGTGCCATTCTGGTTTAAGCTTAATAATGGCATCGTATAAATCGACACAGATTTCACGGCTCATGCCAACGATCATCGCTTTACCAGGGAAGGTTTCGCAGCGAGTGGTAAAATGCTCCACAAGGTCTTTTGCTACTGCATCAATGCGCGGTTGCGCACCGACCAGTTTTTCGAGAGCAGACCATTGGGATTTAATTCTCTCACGGCTAGCGGTTTCTTCTTCCTCACCGATTTCGTCTTCCACTTCATCGTTCAGTGCTTCTATCTTGTCTTGATTGATATCGAGCTTCGCTAAACGTGATTCATAATAAATAGGCACAGTCGCGCCGTCGTCTACGGCATCTTGAATATCATAAATCGAAACATAATCACCAAAGACACTTCGAGTGTCCTTGTCATCTTTATCAATTGGCGTGCCAGTGAAACCGATAAAGGATGCATTGGGTAGGGCATCACGCATGTACTTGGAATAACCGTACACATAGCGTTTACCAATCACTTCACCTTTCTCGTCTTTTATATCGACTAGACGCGCCTTGTTACCATATTGGCTACGATGGGCTTCATCTGAAATGACAATAATGTTTGAGCGTTCAGAGAGCCTTGGATGCTCCGTTTCTTTTTCCAATAATGAGAACTTTTGAACCGTGGTAAAGATAATGCCACCGGATTGGCGGTCTAGTAGCAACTCACGCAATTCGTCGCGTCCATCGGCTTGCTGCGGCGTTTGTTTTAAGGTTTCACTTGCCATGGAAAAGGTGTTGAAGAGCTGACTATCCAAATCATTACGATCCGTTACTACCACAAGTGTTGGGTTATTAAGCTCGGGCTGTTGTAATAATTTGCTGGCATAACACACCATGGAAATACTTTTTCCGCTGCCTTGGGTATGCCAAACTACCCCTGCTTTTCGGCTACCGGGCTTGACTTTTTCAAGGTAAGTCGCGCGTCGCTCACCAAGCCCCGTTTGACTGTCTGCCGCGATGACGGTTGCTTGCACTGCGGCACGAACAGCGTGGAATTGATGATAGCCAGCAATCTTTTTGATTACTTTGTCGCCATTGTTCTCAAACAAGATAAAGTATCGTAAATAATCCAACAAAAGCTCAGGTTTGAAAAAGCCTCGTATCAAGGTTTCCAATTGAAACTCTAATAACGGTTTATCGTCTTCGTTATTGATGGCTTTCCAAGGTAAGTAACGCTCTTGATTTGCGGTAAGAGAACCAACACGTGCCACCCAGCCGTCACTTACCACTAAGGCTTCGTTAAAGACAAACAAGTCTGAGATTTCGTCTTTATAGGTTTGCAGTTGGTTGTAAGCATTCCAAATATCGGTTTGTTCGTTGGCGGGATTTTTAAGCTCGATCACCGCCATTGGCAGACCATTGATAAACACAACAATATCCGGGCGGCGGTTGCCTTTAGTCCCTGTAATGGTGAACTGATTAACGACTAAGAATTCGTTGTTATTTGGCTCATTAAAGTCGATCAAGCGAACATGAGTATGCTTGGTAATCTGCTCGCCATCTTGCTCAATGGAATATTCAAGCGGCACACCTTCGATCAAATACTTATGAAAGATACGGTTGTTTTTAATGAGGATAGGTGTTTCAGGGGTCGCCACCGTTTTAGCGACTTCGATTAGATTATCGTAAGGCACGAAAGGATTTAGCTTTACCAGTCGATCAATGAAACGCTGGCGCAAAGTGACTTGCTGAAAGTCTTCTCGTTCAGGAGAAGTGCCATCGGGCGCGATGTCGTAGCCATTCACATATTGGTATTTCAGCTCTTGGAACCAGTTTATGCATTGGTGTTCTAGTTGATCTTCTGTAATCACTTCATGGCTCCCAGGCTGTATCTTTTACTAGCCACATCTGTTGCAAGCATTAATATCTTTTCGAGCATAGAGTGATCGTGATTATCGGTTCTATACCAAATGGGTTTGATATTCATACTAAGTAATCTCCCCATTTTTTCTGGTTTATCATCTTGCTTTGGTTCTGGAAGCAGTGCAAAGTGGTTTGGAATTTCGAAATGCCCTTCATCTTTTACTGACTTAAAGAGTTCTAGAGTTCTATCTTGTTCTAAAGAGCATCCTAAAAACAATAGGGAATGGCTAACGTATATTTGCCGAAGTGATCTAGGTAGTTGCTTAGTAAAATCTATAGCATCTGTTCCATATGCTTCGCTATATTGTGTATCAGTGAAAACATATGACTGAGGTTCCTCAACATCACCGTGCAATTTTAGTAAACAATGTTCACCTTTTAACAACTGGGTCACAAAACCATTTTGTGCTTGTTTACCATACATATAACCTTGAAGTGGCCTTCCTCTTAATAGTTCGAAGCGCTTTTCAATTAAGCGGTCAAAATTCGTTGTAATAATACATGAGCTTGTGATTTGAGGTAGTAGATCAATTACTGGTGGAAAAATAGGTTTATCATCTTCATGCGTTGGCTTTAACCTAAACTCGGTTTGAACAAAATTCAAAAAAAGATGCTCATTATGCTGAAATAATATTTCAGCTAGAGGAAGGTAGTCACAAGCTTTTAATAATTGACTTGTTGACTCTACAACCTTTTCGCCCATTGATTTAGCAAGGGATTTTAAAGCATTGCCCCAGCTAGGGTAACCTGCTGGAAGAGATGCTCCCGCACCAATAAAAGGAGCAATTCTTTGTCGTCGAATTGCATCAACAAGATCCATAAATAATGAATACTGATGTGTCTCTTTTAAAAAAACGACTGCATCTCTGTGCATTTCCTCAAGCTTTACGCCGTTCCATTTAGCCAGCTCGTCAAAATAGGTATCTCGTTCAATCCAATAAAGGATTTCGCTGATATCATAGCTAAACTCAGTTTCAGGGTCCGTTAGGCTTTTAATGCGTACTTTCGGGCCTTCGTCAGAGATTTCAACAGAAGCACTGTGGTTTACCTCATCGTTAAACTCAGAATTTTCCGCTAACTTACTTTGTAGATATTGTTCAACACGATTTATAACATAGTTGCTGTCAAAAGATGGTTTATTCACCTGAAATCTCCATCGTGTCTAACTTTACTTCACCAGAAAGTAGTTTAGGAAGTAGGGTGTCCCTGAGTATTGATAGTTCAATATTCTCTCGGACATTACTCTCTATTTTTTGCAAAAATGGAGAAACTATCACATCAAATTTATTTGCTAGCTCAATACCTGAAAACGCTATGGTGTAGGTATCAAAAGTCTTTGTTGTAATCGTATCAAATACTGCACCATGAGTGTTTTGCTGCAATGTGCTTACAGCTTCTTTTAGGTTGAAGTAATTAAAATAGTCTCCCACATCTTTCCCCCTGATGCCGTAGCAAGACTGGTTCATACACATGTCACTCCCTATAAGGGCTAGCTTACCAACTGTTCCGCGAGCCGTTATGATTGTTGTACCTTTTGGCAGGAGTTTTGTAGACGATTTCTGGAGGCCAAGCTCGGTGATTCGCTCTTCAGTATCAACCACAAAGACGTTGCTGCCACTCGGTACATCTTTAACAGAAAACCAAGGAATGCTGCCATTCCAGTAAGTTTCTTCTGAACGTTTTGGTGTGCCGCCACCTGTTAACTGTATCAAATTTGAGAGTGTATTTAGCTTCCACCCCTCCGGTATCAGGCCTAGTTCACTTTCAACCAGTTTTTCTGGAAACAGTGCTGCTGTGGCTTCGTCCATACCGACTGGCTGCTGGCCGTTCATTTTGGCTTTGACGGGATCGAAATCGACAAACCATGATTTAAAGATGGCTCGCGCCATTTCTTCTAGGGTGTTATTTAGACTGTTGTTAGCATCAATTTTTTTATTAATCGATGATAGAGTTTCGGCAACATAGTTTTGGACATACAAAGGAGGGAGCCTTAACTCAATTGCTTTTAGCGAAGTTAAAGGCTGGCCTATTCCTGGAGTTCCAACTTGGGATGCATTCTTTAGAAGTTCATGCTTGCCTAATCTACTTTTGAAAAAATAGTAAAGAAACTCAGGGTTTACTTTATCAGTATCACAGCTTAGCTTCATCATGCTGGATGAAAGTACATACCTCTCATCAGCTTGGATAATCCCCACCTCACCTATAGAACCTCTATGGGGGAAAACGAGATCATTTTTATAAACATTACAACTTCTTAATTCATCAGCTTTTTCACGAGTTATGTATACAAAATCGCCTACAAAAGTCGGCCCTGAGGATAAATTTGTACCACGGATCACAGGGATGCCACTATTTACATAGCAATCGCTTTTCATCCTTGAACCAAAAGGGCCAATAGCAAGAGCACCTTTATTTTTGGCTTTCAGATCATCGATCTTTATTAAAGGCCAATCAGAATTCATAACCCAACCCCGCTAGGTTCTTTCTAATCTCCGCTTCTAGCTTGGCGGATTCGGTAAATTGCTCGCTGAGCTTTTGCGTTAGGTCGGCCATTTTCTCGGCAAAGGGAATGCCGTTATCTTCCACATCCGCTGCGCCCACATAACGGCCTGGTGTGAGAACATAATCGTGTTTTTGGATGTCGGCTAGGGTCGCGGATTTACAGAAACCGGCGATATCAGAATAGGGCGTAAGGTCACTTACCTCATCCTTGGTGGTCTTCCAAGCGTGGAAAGTATCGGCGACTTTGCGAATGTCGTCCCAAGTAAAGTCGCGTAGTACGCGGTCTTTCATATAACCAAGGTTACGAGCGTCGATAAATAAGATCTCTTCCGAGCGGTCACGCAGTTTGCGTCCGGCTTTGTCTGTACGCATGCCTTTGTTTTTGGTGAGGAACCAAATACAAGCGGGGATTTGCGTATTGGTAAAGAGCTGGCCGGGTAGGGCGACCATACACTCCACAAGATCATTTTCGATCAGCGCTTTACGAATCTCCCCTTCGTTATTGGTGGTGGAACTCATCGAGCCATTGGCGAGCAATAGGGCTTGGGAGCCATCGGGCGCAAGGTGATGCAGCATATGTTGCAGCCAAGCAAAGTTGGCGTTACCGGCGGGGGGCGTGCCGTATTTCCAACGTGGGTCGTTGTCGTCTACGCCCGTGTTCCATTCCTTCATATTGAAGGGCGGATTCGCCATAATAAAGTCAGCACGTAAATCGGGATGCTGATCATTGGTATAGGTACTGGCAGGCTCTTTACCAAAGTCATAGTCTAAACCGCGAATCGCCATGTTCATGGCAGCCAGTTGCCAAGTGGTGTAGTTGTACTCTTGGCCGTAGATGGAAATTTTCTGCTTTTGCGTGATCGGGTCGATGTCGTATTGATTGGCATAACGTTCGATAAACTTTTCCGATTGCACAAAGAAGCCACCGGAACCCATGGCAGGGTCGTAGACGCGACCTTCGAAGGGCTCGATCATTTCTACAATTAAGCTAACGATGGAGGCGGGTGTATAGAACTGACCGCCTTTTTTGCCCTCTGCTAGAGCAAATTGACCGAGGAAATATTCGTAAATATGACCAAGAATATCTTTGCTGTTGAGCGATTTGTGGTTAAACGGAATGGTGGCAATCAGGTTGATCAGCTCGTTAAGCTTGGCTTGATCAATTCGCAGCTGAGCGTAATGTTTGTTCAGTACGCCTTTGAGTTTTTTGTTTTCGCGCTCAATGCCTTCTAATGCGTTGTCTATCAAGTGACCGACTGAGGTGATTTTCTTGGTTTTACCGTCGATTTCTAAATCCGCACCACCGATCACCACTGGGCCATTATCTTGAAGGAACGACCAACGCGACTCGGTCGGTAGCCAAAAGACGTTTTTCTCGGTGTAGTAGTCCCGTTGCTCCAGCTCGATGGCGATTTCTTCGGCCAATTCTTCCGCGCTAAAGCCTTCTGGGTCTAAATAGTATTCGTGTTCTGGGTTGGCAAGGTCGGCTTTGATCTCTTCCTGACGAATGGTAAAGGCATCAGACACGTATTTAACGAATATCAGTCCAAGTACGGCGTGTTTATATTGTGAAGCATCTAGTGAAGCACGCAATTTGTCGGCGGCGTTCCAGAGTTTTTTCTCTAACTCTTTTAAGTATTCCTGTTCTTGGTTGTTCATATAGGTCTTCTAATAAGGGCGTGAAAATTTAAATGTCAAAAAATTCTTCGTCTATTTGCTTTATATGCAATGTCTGTTGTGTCTGGCAGCCTATGTTATAGCGCAGCATCAACTTAGCAAGCTGTTCGCCATTTATTAGTACGACTTGCGCACTGAATTTTTGTGATTCTGTGATGGCGTTGGTTGAGAAGTCTGATGTGGTCACAAAGATTCCCTTTTTTGATTTCACTTTGTCTAAGGCACCTGCAAAGCTGTTCATTTGTTCTGGTGTAATATTGCGGCCTTGAGCATAGCGTTTGGCTTGGATGTAAATTTGCTCAACGCCTAGTGGGTCTTGGTTTATCACGCCGTCGACGCCGCCATCGTATGCACCACCTAAGCGATGTCCTGAGCCATTAATGCCGTAACCCATGGCAATAAGTAGATCGATAAGCAATTGTTCAAAGAAAGCCGGCGTGACGTTACGAGTGCGCTCTAGAATGTCTTGTGCGAGGGCATCGTTGATGGTTTTGTAGGCATTACGCAATACTTCGTCGGGGGTGTCGTTGGCATCGACGTTTTGCTCTTCTAGTGTTTTTGCATCGTTTGTTTTTGCACTGGTGCTGGTGAAGTCGATGAATTCTTCAAACTGTTTTAAATATTGGGTATTAATCTCTGTACTTGAATCGCTTAGGGCGTTTAATCCACGTTGAGTAATTTGAAAATGGGCGCGGCGTGGGCTGTCGATTAAACCGGCTTTGCTCAGATAGGTGCGTGCCCAACCCACACGATTGTCGATGATGGGTTGTTTGCCACTGGGCAAAGGTTCAGCACGTTCCGCTTCTGACAGTTGGAAATGATCGCTAATGGCCGTAATGATGTCTCTTAATTTTACTTCCGTATCCGATGCATTGTTGACGGCTTCCAAAAAAGGCCTCATGCAGTCTTGGTAATTAGGGATCATGCTCTTCCTTAAGTGATTATGGATAGGTGGTGTAGTTTACCCTGTGTTGCTTTGTTGGTAGAAGCAAGAATGCAAATTTAAGCGATATAACAAACCAAAAAAAAACCAGTCGCTGTCGGACTGGTTTAAAAGGGGGGATGTTCTGAATTGCTTAGTTGATGCTGTTTAACGCTGTGTTGGCATTTTTGTCTACGCTGTATATGGTCCAGCGTTTACTGGCGAATTGTTGTTTTGCATAAACTTCGGCGACCACTCGGCGGTTTTGTTTACGGCCGTTTTCGGTGTCGTTATCAGCAATAGGGCGATTTTCACCATAGCCGATGGCTTTTACTCTATCGGCTTTAATTCTAAAGCGGTCTACTAATACATCGGCAATAGCTGTTGCGCGTTTTTGAGACAGTTCGCGATTAAGTTCGGCCGATCCTTTGTTGTCTGTATGTCCTTCAATGACCACTGTGCTGGTCGGGTGCTCTTGAAGGAATGTTGCCAGTTTTTTCAACTCAGAGTAAAAGCGTGGTTTGATGTCGGCTTTACCTGTGTCGAAAAGAACATTCAATTCTACTGAGAGGAGTTTGGTGGTTTTGTTGGGGCAGCCGTCATTGTCTACCGCGGACCCTTCTGGTGTGTTTGGGCATAGGTCGCGAGCATCAATAACGCCATCTCGGTCGGCATCGGCAAGTCGTGACTCGACATTGGAGGCATACAAACTTTCTGCAGTCACGACGTGACTGAAGCAAAGCAAAGCTCCTAATGTGAGTGTGATGACGACATTGCCTATTTTCATTTTAATAATGCCCAATAAGTATTAACTGACTATAAGGTTAAAAAAATAAAGCCGATAGTTATATCGGCTTTTTGTATCTTTGTATAAAAAATTAAAAGTTATGTAACTTTATGTAACTACCAGCTGCCTGTATTCTCCATAGAGGCCCATGGTTCGGCGCTTTCAAGCGAGCCATCTTTTTGTAAAAGTTCGATGGAAATGCCATTAGGATCTTTAATAAAAGCCATATGACCATCGCGAGGCGGTCTTAAAATGGTAACGCCCATAGATTGAAGTTTTTCGCAGACTTGGTAAATGTTGTCTACTTCAAAGGCGAGGTGACCGAATTGGTCTCCGCCGGTGTAGGTGCGGTCGCTCCAGTTGTGGGTGAGTTCAACTTCTGGTGCGCCTTCTTCTGTTGCGTAATAGATAAGCGAAAATTGGCCTTTCTCACTGTCCATGCGTCTGGTTTGGATTAAGCCCAAGCCTTCTGTATAAAATGTATGGCTCTCTTCCGGTTTATCGGTCCTGATCATAGCGTGCAGATATCGAATAGACATAATTGCTTCCTGTTCCGGTTGATTTTAGTGGAAGCATTATTGCAGTATCAGGTGGGTAATTCAAAGTGGTAGGGGGAAGACTCTTATTGTCTTCTTATTCTTCCCATACCCATCTAAGTGGCTCGCCAAAGTCGTCGTAGATGATTTTTTTCTTTGGTTTTTTCTTGATGGGTGAGGCAGGTTGGGATTTGGGTTGTTTTCGTTGTTGAATCGCAGCAACAACGTGGTTTAATGGCGTGCGATCTTGCTTTGGTTCGTTAAAGCCGATGTGGCTCGTGTTATACTTGCCGTCAACAAGTCCGGATTCACCCATGTTGACCTGCTGGATCGTTCCGTTTTCTTTGATAAATTGATCTACTAGAGACTCCAGTTCTTTTCGTGTGTCTCTTTTGGTGGTTTTGGGTTTTATCATGGTGTTTTGGTTAGGGGCGATCCTGTATGAGTCAATGGGTTAAAAAGTGAACGTAATCATCCATATTAAACGTAAGAGGTAGCTGGTGTCTATTAGCAACTTAATTGTGCATGAGATTCAAAAACATGAAGGCGAGCGTAAAGCGATATTGATTGCGCGTCCAAATGAAAACCCTGTAGATGGGCAAGCAGAGGCATTGTCTGCTCAGGTGACGAATCTATTTAATCGTTCCGGTATGAACACAGGACGTTTTGTTAACCCTCAAGGAAGTGAAGAGGGCGCACAATTACCTGCTTTGCTGTTTAAGCATTTTAAAAACGATACCTTTGTCGATTTTGCCGAGTTTACTAAAGAGTGCGCTGCGGAATACCTAAAGTATTTGGAGCCAGTGGAAGAGGCCGAAGGTGGCTTGCTTTGGTTTAATCATTACGAGCTTCATGATACGCACTTTTTATATATTGTGATGTTGAAACGCAAAAAAGGCATTGGTCTGGGTGCTGATTTGAGTTTGTCTCCGATAGAACAAATTGAGATGGAAAAACTGCACATGTCGCTGCGGATTAATTTGACCGCATGGCAAGCTGGCGATGAAGGTCGCTATATTTCCTTTCGTTTTGGTCGTGCGCCAAAATTTGAAAGCGAGTATTTCACGCAATTTATTGGTTGTGATGAGCCAAAGGTGGCAGCAAAAGAAACGCGCAAGTTGGTGGATTTGACGTCAGCGTTTTGTCAGTCAGAAGGCTTACCCTCTAAGCAAGCAAATGAATTTAAGAAAGTGGTGTCTGAACATTGTCAGGCAAAAGCAGAAGATCGCGAACCGCTGGCGATTAAAGAGATTGCGTCGCAAGTGGAGTCTCGTTTTTCAGTCGAACAGGCGAATAAGTTTTTAGAGATTGCGGATTCCGATAGCTTTAAGATGGAAAAGGAAATTTTTGTCGAGAAAGCCGCATTGAAAAAATTGACGCGTCTGTCAGGCAGTTCACGTGCTTTGACGATCAGTTTTGATAGTGAGTTGCTGAGCGAGTCTATTACGTTTGATGCAGACTCAGGCACATTGACGATTAAAGATTTGCCAAAGAGTCTGCTCAAACAATTACAGTCAATGTCTAACTAATTTTGTTAGATGAGCTGAGCTAACGAAAGCAAGCTAGACGTTTGTTAAAGTCCTAATAATGCTTCTAGTTCTTTCATAGTGTTAAAACATTCGGTCGCGCCTGCGGCCGTTTGCATTTCTGAATCCAGTGTTTCGCTAAAGGCAAGCACTCGCATTCCCGCGGCTCGTCCTGCAGTTATGCCGGCCACAGAATCTTCTATAACTAAGCAATCTTCCGGGTCTACTCCTAATGCTCTGGCTGCTTTTAAGTAGAGGTCTGGCGCTGGTTTACCGTTTTCTACGTCTTCCACGCAAAAACGAGTGGAGAATTGTTCCGTAAGTTGAATTTTATCCAGCTTAAAGTTCATTTCTTGGCGTCGAGCGTTGGTTGCCATGGCAATGGGGGTTGTTATTTTGTTGAGTAAATCTCGCACGCCTTTAATCGGTTCTAGTTCTGCTTCGATGGTAGCGTGAAAGCGTTGTCTATAATCGTCATCAAAATTTGCAGGCAAGGGTCTGCCTAGCATTTTTTCGGCGTTGATAAGGTTTTCGGCGTTGGTAAAGCCGGTGAATTTCGCATGCAGTGTTTCGTCGTCAAGTTCTAGCCCACACTCGCTTAGCATGGATTTTAATATCGTGTTGGAGATGTTTTCGGTGTCGACAATAACGCCATCGCAGTCAAAGATGATTGCCTTGTAAGAATAAATCATAAAAAGAAGTTGTGTTGTGAATGAGTATTGATGATAGCGAATAGAGAGGGGGGAAAGGAAGGGAGGGAGTTTTATTATTTTTCTCCCCTTAAAAAGATCTGTTTACGATATACTAACGCCCCATTATGATGGGCTTGTTTTTGTGCAACTTAGTGGCTTGCTTGACCAAGTTGCTGTTGGCGAGCGCTGGCTTTCTTGATTGTTTTAACAGTGCTTTTAAAGAAAGCGACAACAGCTTGGATACGACGAGCACGACGTTGACGGCGAGCGTGGTCTTCAACAGTAGTGTCAGCGTAGCCCCATTTTGCGAGTAATGCTTCGTATTGTTCTTGAGAGTCCATAGTATTCTCCTGATATTTGAATTAAGAAATGTTGTTTTATTACAACAATGATAATAGTAGTTAAGCTTGACCGATTGAACAAACGATCCTTTTTCACTTGTTAGGTTAGTTTTTTTCATCATTTTAAATTGTTAAGGAAGTATCCTTGTACCAACCGTTAGAACAGTTCTCAAAAAGTTGGATCTTTAAGCGTAATGACCCCAAGGTTGAAGCGGAAGATTTGCAGCAAATACACTTATTAAGTGAAGCCCGTGCTAGTCAGATTTGGCGGGACTATATTAGCGACGAACAGCTTCATCCTGATCATTTCACTGAACGAGATTGGTTAAATAATCCTAACGCGCAAGCCCCAGATGGTAAGCTTCAATGGGAAAAAGCATGGGACAGTGATGAAGTATCATTGCCAGAGGAAGTTTTAGTGCATTTTTCGGCTTGGGGTGACGATACTAAGGTGTTTTTTTGCTGCCATAATGAGTTGGTTTTTGAGTTAGAGTGGGGCGTATTTAAGCGCACTTGGAAAGCTTTTTTGTTCTTGGATAATGGCCCGATTTTGGTTGGTAAAAAGAAGAAACAAGCGGCTCAGTTTCATTCCAATGGTTGGATGAATTTACTTTATAGACAATCTTAATGGCTCTGCCATTGTATTTACTTGTTCTTATTACTCTTTGTGTTTGGTAATTTTCTTTCAGATTGTGTCGTCGTTACCTCGCTTACGACTTATTAAGCATTGTTTGTTAAAGGCTTGGTAGTAATCTAGCAGCCGCTGGCTTTGTTGTTGGTGGCCTAATGTATCGAGCAACATGGCGGTGACTTCTGCGGTGGCAAATTGCATTTGATGTTGAGAATGGCGAACAAGAAATGAGCGTTGTGATTCGCTGCTTATTTCAAAATGCGGTATTTGTTTTAGCCATTCGCTTTGATGGAACATCTTGCTCGCTTGCTTCCAAGTACCATCTAAAATAATGAAGGTATGTTTTTCATCACTTTTGTTGATTGGTTGATCGAATAGCCTTTGTTGTCTTCCCTGTCGTTGTGCCGTTTCTGTATTTGGGAAGAGTAGGGTGCAATTATCATGTTTAGTCTCAAGATGCTGAAGCAGGGCTTTAGGTGGTTCTGTTCTACTCCATAAGTAGGCATGGGTATCTTGTGGGAATAAGTCAGCAATGAGGCGACCACTGTTGGTGGGTTTGTGAATCTCATCTCGATGAAATAGCAGAATAAACTCAACGGCGGAAGGCGATGCTTTTCTTAAGTGACAAAAGCAGGCAAATTCAGCCATTAAACAGTGTGAGCAGCGAATGGCATTCGCGCCTCGGGCAAGGAAAGGCCTTTTTGAATCATGTTTGCATTGTAGGCGTAATCGATCAACGCAATGCGGGGCTGGTTTTTGTGTCATGTATTAGCTGCGTGGCATTTTTGGCACGACATTATCGACTTTTAGTACAGGTTGTCTATAGGTTAACTGGGCAGGTTTTTATGCTGGAGGCTGTTTTTTGTTCAAAGTGTCAGTCTTGGTGGCGTGTTTAGTGTGTTTTTTTTGTATTGATTAAGAGCAATATTTGGTCTTTCTTTCTAAAACCTTACAGAAAATATGCAAAAATAAAGGAATGCGCCGAAACGCGCTTGTTGTTCCTGTTCGTTGTCTTCAAGTCGCGATAAGGTGTGAGATATTATTTTTTCGCTATGAGTTGTCTATGAGTCGTTATATCTCTCCGGTTTTATACATTCTTCTCATGTTGGTTGGTTGTATCGCATTTATATCTATCGCCGGTGTAAGAGTTGGGCTGTTTGAACCAATTACGGGTTTCTCTATGCTGCGTAAGAGCGTATTTGCCTCGTTGGTCTTATCCCTTCTCGCTGCGGTGTCATTAGGTGTTTGTCGGAAAGAAAAAAATATAGCGTGTCAGAGATTCTTTTTTTTAGTCTTAATTGTTTCCCTTGTTTATAGCTTAATGTGGATTGGCTTTTATCTACAACGAGCAAACTTACCCAATATCAATGATATCACCACTGATACTCATAACCCTCCAGCCTTCCTCAATGTCAATTTTGTCCGTCAGTCTCAAGAAAATGATTTGCGCTACAACAGCGAATGGGCGCCAATTCAGCATAAATTCTATCCGGAAGTTAAGCCTGTTTTTTCTTCTAAAGATAAGGCAGCGGTGTTTAGGGCTGTGGAGCAGCTTGTTGAGCAGCGTGATTGGGATGTTCTAGCAGAATACCCAGGGGCCGGCATCATTGAAGCAACCGCTCGTACGCCTATTTTTGGTTTCCGGGATGATGTGGTTATACGTGTTATTCAGGTCGATGTGGATGAGGTGAGAGTGGATATGCGTTCTTGCTCAAGAGTCGGCCTTGGTGACTTTGGCGTTAATGCAGAGCGCATTGTATCTTTTATGGATGATTTGTCGGTGAATTTATCAAAGACAGGTGTTCCTAATGTTTACACTGGACGTTAAATTTCTGCTCGTTTTCGAAAATCAGACAGGCTAGACTCTCCTGATGTATTACTCAGGGGAATGTTCAGGTGAGTCTTCGTCAGCAACAAAAAGCCAATACTCGATCTAAAATAAAATCCATTGCCAAGCAAGCCTTCTTAACGCAAGGCATTGAAGCAACCAGCACCCGTTATTTAAGTCAGCAAGCCGGTATTGCTGTTGGCACTTTATTTGTTCACTTTCCCGATAAGCTTTCCTTAGTAAAAGACATCTTTTTTGATGAGATGGATGTGGCACTTCGTGCTGCTGTTGCGTCTCAAAAAGTCAGTGCCTCTCCTATTGATTACCTTCTTCAAATGGCTCAGGTTTTGTTTGATTTCTATGACGAGTACGCTGAATTTACGCGTCAAGTTTTGTTGGATAGCCTCGCCAAAGGGGGATTTCATACTAACCAAATGGCGGTTATTTCAGACGGTATTGTGAAGCGCTTTAAACAAGTTGGCGTAGATGACAAAACCGCCGCTATTTTTGCGGAAAATATGATTTCTAACTATTGGTTTGTTTTATTAACCAGTGTGCCAAAAGGTATTTTAGGTCCGATGGCAATAGATCATTTGAAGCGTATGAACCTTCCGTTTGAAGTGTCTTATCGTAATGCGGTAAAAAATAAGTCTTAGCCAAGTTCGTTGGCTTTTCGGTAAGGGCCTTGGTAATCAAATAAGCGTTCTGTAACTTGCCAGTGCTGCTTTTGTTTTTTGGCGATAACAAAGTCCGGTGCAGGCAAGTAGGGCAGAAAGGGTTCTACTTCTTCCAGTTTATCAAACTCAATGGCTTGACTGCCGTTAGCAATTCGTCGAGCAAATAAGTCGTTAAAGCTCTGGCGTGACTTCTTGTAGTTGAAACGGAAGGTCTCGGATAACGTCATGCCGTCTTCATCGTGATAAGTGATCTTGATGTTTTTTTCTTTGAGGTTGATGTCCGGTGTTATGGCGGAGCAGCGCAATACTTTATTGTTTTTTAGGTTGAGTGCGCTTCTTAATAAGTCATCAGGGTCGATGAGTTTCTCAGCGCAGTGCTGGCATTGGCGTGCTGCAATATCATTTTCTTCATTGCAATGGGGGCAGCGTTTAAAGCGAAATCGATACGAGCATTGTTCTTCACCGTATTCGGTTTCTACGAGACCGTGACAACGTCGGCCAAAATGCTCAAGGATATTACCTTCCGAATCCTTTCTTCCCCAAAATGTATTGGCAAAGTCGCAGGCAGGGCAATGAATTTGTACCGCGACTGAATCTTGCGTAGGGCGTTTCTCGCCAATCTCAGGCTGGAATATGTTGTAGCCATTATTGGTGTAGTCTAAGACTAGACAGTCTTTTTTTTCTGGGCTTAATCGTAAGCCTCGACCAACAATTTGTTGGAACAAGCTAATGGATTGAGTTGGTCGCAATATGGCGATCACATCCACATGAGGTGCATCAAATCCTGTTGTCAAAACCGATACATTGACTAGGTACTTGATCTCTTTGTTTTTAAAGGCAGTGATCAATGAATCCCGTTGTTTTTGTTTAGTCTGGCCTGTTATTAGCGCGGTTTTATCCTCAGGAAGGTAGCTGACGATTTCTTTTGCGTGGTCTATCGTGGCGGCAAATATCATCACCCCTTGGCGGTCTTGGCTCAGTTGGAGTATTTGCTCGCTGACGGCTTTGGTTACTCGTGGGTGTTTGTGAATGAGTTCATTCAGTGCGATGTCGTCGGTGCTTTGTTCACCATCCAAACTTTCCGTTAATAAGCTGAAATCATAATGCGCAATGGCGGCATCATAATGAATTGGAGGCGTCAGGTAGCCTTTTTTCACCATGTGTTGCAGTGGTAGTTCGAAAATACACTTTTTAAACAGAGAGTTTGTGCAGGTTCTTGTGTAACCACGGTAATGATTCTGATAAATCCAGCCGCTGCCTAGGCGATAGGGCGTGGCGGTCAGTCCCAGAATTTTAACGTTAGGGTTTAACTGTCTAAAATGTTCGATGGTTTTGTTGTATTGCCCACTGTCTTCCATGCCAACCCGATGGCATTCATCAATGATGATCAAACTCGCCGGTTCAACAAAGCTTTCTAGATTGGATGACAGAGATTGAATGCTGGCAAAGGTGGTTTTTTCGGTGCTGGATTTTTGGTTTAACCCCGCAGAAAAAATACCCGCCGTGGCCCCAGTGGCTAGAAACTTAGCGTGGTTTTGCTCCACCAATTCTTTGACATGGGCCAGACAGATGACACGACCTTTGGCGAGTCGGCTGAGTTCGGCAATGACGAGGCTTTTGCCGGCCCCAGTGGGTAAAACAATAACAGCTGGATCATCACTGCTGCGAAAATGCGCCAAAGAGGCCTCAACGGCTTGGGTTTGGTAGTCTCGTAATTGAAAGGTTTGGGGCATTGTATTTTGCATCTATGTGATGAAATCTAGGTGTGTTGTCTCGTTGGCTACAGTATTATGACCGCTCTCGTAATTTTGCCTGTTTAAAAGTGAATAATCCATCTATGTCTACCAAAGTGTTACCTGCTAAGCGTCTATATGTAGAAAACTCTATCCCTGCTTTTAGTCGAGAGGAGCCATTTGAAAACTTGTTAATGGATCTGCAAACCAAGGGTTGGAGTGTGCAAGATGACTTTTTTTCAACGGATTTCACCCAAGCCTTAGTGGATGAAGCGGAGAGTATTCAAAATGCCTATATGTTGCAGGCTGGTATTGGTCGGAAGCAAGACCACCAAATCGAGTTGGATGCGCGACGGGATTACATTCAGTGGATTGATCCAGACAAACCCATTCGCACCGATTTCTTGAAGATGATGGCGGATTTGCGTGTTGCCCTAAATCGCCGTTTGTTTCTTGGATTGTTTGATTATGAAGCTCACTTTGCTCGTTATGAAGAAGGGGCTTTTTATGAAAAACACATTGATGCTTTTAAAGGTCAGAGTAACCGTATTCTTTCTACCGTTTTGTATTTAAACGAAGATTGGCAAGATGGAGATGGGGGCGAACTCATTATTTATGACGAACATGACCCTTCTATTGAGGTGGGGCGATTCTTCCCTAAGAAGGGGCGTTTGGCCGTGTTTCTGAGTGAATGTTTTTACCATGAAGTGGTCGTAGCCAAGCGCACCCGACACAGTATTGCAGGCTGGTTCCGAGTCAATAACACCACAGGCTCGACCCTTGATCCAGATCAATAAATCTCTATAATACGCGGCTTGTTTAATTGCTCTGGTTTTACGTTCCAGATCGCATAGGAGAATGATATGTCCAAAGTCGTAGTATGTGCCCTTTATAAGTTTGTGGATTTGCCTCAGTTTGAATCGTTGCGCGAGCCACTGCAAAAAACCTTAGAAGATAATGGTATTCGCGGCACCTTGTTGCTTGCAAGTGAAGGGATTAATGGCACGGTAGCGGGTTCTCGTGAAGGGATCGATGCTCTGTTGGCTTGGTTGGATGAACAGCCTGGTTTAGACAATATCGTGTCTAAAGAGTCTTATGACGAAGACATGCCATTCTACCGCACGAAAGTGAAACTCAAAAAAGAAATCGTCACCATGGGGGTTGAAGGTATTGATCCTAAACGTGTCGTTGGTACCTATGTTAAGCCGACCGAATGGAACGCTTTGATTTCTGATCCTGATGTGGTTTTGGTGGATACGCGTAATGATTACGAAGTGCAAATCGGTACGTTCAAAAATGCCATCAATCCGAAAACAGAAACATTCCGTGAGTTTCCTTCTTATGTAAAAGAGAACATGGACCCTGCGAAACACAAGAAAGTGGCTATGTTCTGCACCGGTGGTATTCGTTGTGAAAAATCCACTGCCTACATGCTAGAGCAAGGTTTTGAAGAGGTGTATCACCTTGAAGGCGGCATCTTGAAGTACTTGGAAGAAGTGCCGAAAGAAGAAACCATGTGGGAAGGTGAGTGTTTTGTTTTTGATAATCGCGTTTCTGTAAATCACGATTTGCAAAAAGGTGAATATGACCAATGTCACGCCTGTCGTATGCCTATTACGGAAGAAGAAAAACAAAGCGAGCACTATGTTCAAGGTGTGAGTTGTGTTCATTGTTTTGATAAATTCAGCGACGAGCAGCGTCAGCGCTTTATAGAGCGTGAACGCCAAGTTCAGTTGGCTCGTTCTCGTGGTGAAGAGCACATTGGCGCCGAAGTGTTAAGTGCGGTGGAAAAACATCGTCTTGAAAAAGCATTAGAAAAAGAGCGTCAACGCAAAGTTCGCGAAGCGAAAGCAAGTTAATTTTCTGGCTTTTTGCTTGGCCTATCACTTGGCTCTTTGGGTGATAGGTCGATCAAAAATGTGTTCTAAATTTAAGCTATTGATCTTTATAGCGAAGTTTTTTGTTATTTCTCTTATTTACCTACTGTCCTGTGCACTAAGAGTGGTTTCGAAATTGCTCGTACTGCCGTACAATAAAAAATCGCTTTTTATCAGCCAGTATCCATCATGAGTTATCAAGTTTTAGCACGTAAATGGCGCCCACAGACTTTCCTTGAAATGGCTGGGCAAGACCATGTACTTCAAGCGTTGGTGAATGCTTTACGTCAGCAGCGTTTGCATCATGCTTATTTATTTACCGGAACACGTGGTGTCGGTAAAACCACGATCGCGCGTATTTTCGCTAAATGCTTGAACTGTGAAACCAATGGTATCTCTCCGGAGCCTTGTGGTACGTGCGATAGTTGTCGCGAAATCGCAGAAGGTCGTTTTGTCGACCTGATTGAGGTGGATGCAGCCTCCCGAACCAAAGTAGAAGATACCCGCGAATTATTAGAAAACGTGCAGTACGCGCCTACTCGTGGCCGTTTTAAAGTCTACCTAATAGACGAAGTGCACATGCTGTCGACGCATTCCTTCAATGCGTTGCTAAAAACATTGGAAGAACCGCCAGCTCACGTCAAATTCTTACTTGCCACTACAGATCCACAGAAATTACCTGTAACGATTTTGTCTCGCTGTTTGCAATTCAACCTTAAAAATATGTCCCCACAGCGTGTGGTTGATTATTTGCAAACTGTACTCAATACAGAGCAAGTTAATTTTGATCAGCCAGCCCTGTGGCAAATTGGTCAAGCGGCAAATGGAAGTATGCGTGACGCCTTGAGTCTTACGGATCAAGCGATTGCATTTGGTAATGGCACTATCTCAGAATCTGGCGTGACAGCGATGCTTGGCTTAGTAAATCAAGCACAAGTATTGGATTTATTAGAAAGCGTTGCATCTAAAAATGCGGCGCAAGTCCTTAGACAAATAGAACAGCTCGCGGATTATCAGCCTGATTTTTCGGCTATTTGTGGGAGTTTGCTTGATGTGTTGCATCGGGTAGCGATAGAGCAACAAGTGCCGGGCGCTTTAATGGATCAGCTTGGTGATTTGGAACGTATTCAGGCTATGGCTGCGAGCGTCAGCCCTGAAGAAATACAAATGATGTATCAGAGTTTGTTGATCGGACGCCGAGATTTACATCTAGCTCATTCTGTTCGCTCTGGCTTTGAAATGTTGATGTTAAGGCTGATTGCCTTCCGTCCGACTCCGCCAATGGTTGTTAGTCACAATGAGCAGCCAGTCGTCAGTGCGGCCACAGACCCTGTCGCTGACAGGGTGAATCAGTCTTCGGAATCTGATTATCCGACGCAATCGGTGACAGAAAAAAAAACACTCCCTGAGCAAGGGGAATCTGTTGTAACAGAGCCAATTGAGTCTGTTGATAACCAAGCGGATACAAAGCCAAAAGCTGAACAAACACCAACGTCAGCCAATGAACACCCGCCTTGGGAAGAGGCGCCAATATCGTCCGTTGCGGATGAAGTTAATAACGTTGAAACGATTAATGCTTCTAATGAGGTGGTTAAGGAAGAAACGACTCATATTGAGATGGCCGAACCTGCGAAAAATGCGGATTTAGCATCGACTGAGTTGTTGGCTGAAGAAGCCCCTGAGGTGCAGTTAGACACTAAATCAGAGCCGAATATTGAGCAAGAATTGAGTCATCAGTCTGAGCCTGATTCTGCGTCACAACCTGAGCCGAGCTCCGCAGTTTTATCTGAAGAGACGCTGTCAGAAAGCGCATTGGATGACGACGATGATGAGGACGAAGAGGAAGCAGAAGAACGCGCCATCGCGGATATTGTTGATCCTTTTAATCCTGCCGCGGAATTGGTCGAAGCCTTAGGTGCAGAGCCAATTGAAGCGCCAGAAGTTGAGGAAGCGAAAACGCCTGATACCCGGCTATCTAAAGTGCCTGATAAGATTGCTCAACCCGCCTTAGGCATGCCGATGCCAGAAGTAAGTCATTATAATGAATTGACGATGGAGTTGTGGTGGCTATTGGCACCGCGTTTGCCTTTGACAGGTTTGGTGCAAAATATTTTAATGAATTCCAGCATGGTTGATGCCAGTGACCAAGGCGTTCGTTTGGAAGTGCCATTGGAATATGGCCATATGTTAAATCAAGTTCGTTATGAACAAATACAGGGAGTGCTGAGCGAATTTTTTGCTATGCATGTGCCCTTAATTATCGACACAGTGGAAGACACGACAGGTGTCACCGCAGAAGAGTTTGCTGCCAGCAAACGCGCTGAAGCGTTGCAAGTGGCTATCGAACATTTGAATTCACATCCGGTTGTGCAGGCCTTATCAGAAACGATGGGTGCACAGCTGGTATACGATACAGTTAAAGTTAAAGCCTAAATTGGAGAGTAAATATGTTTAAAGGTGGTATGGGTAACATGATGCGCCAAGCGCAACAAATGCAGGAAAACATGCAGAAAGCGCAGGAAGAAATTGCCAATATGGAAGTAGAAGGGCAAGCCGGTGCAGGTCTTGTTAAAGTCCTAATGACTGGCCGTCACGATGTTAAACGCGTTTCTATTGATGATTCTTTGTTCGGCGATGATAAAGAAATGTTGGAAGATTTGCTTGCTGCGGCGGTTAATGATGCGGTTCGTAATATTGAAGTAACTCAGAAAGAAAAAATGTCAGCGGCGACAGCGGGCATGTCTTTACCTCCCGGTTTCAAAATGCCTTTCTAGGAGAGCGCTTTGTTTAGTCCCTTAATTAAAGAATTGATTGAGTCTCTACGTTGTTTGCCTGGGGTTGGTCCACGATCCGCACAAAAAATGGCGTTGTACTTATTGGAACGAGATCATCAAGGGGCGGATAGATTGGCAGATGCTTTGCGAGAAGCGCTCGACAAAGTTGGGCGTTGCTCAAGTTGTCGGACGCTTACCGAAGAGTCTGAATGTGGGATTTGCAAAGATCCTGAGCGTGATGCTAAACGTTTGTGTATTGTAGAGACTCCAGCGGATGTCATTGCTATCGAATCGGCTGGAAGTTTCACCGGGCGTTATTTTGTATTGCTTGGACATTTGTCTCCGATTGATGGTATCGGCCCTGAAGAATTGGGTTTGGATCGATTAGAAACCTTGGTCCAACACAATCAAGTAGAAGAGGCGATTATTGCCACGAATTCAACAGTAGAAGGCGAGGCGACTTGCCATTATATTGCTGAAAAATTAAAAACACTGAACATCAATGTCAGTCGTATTGCCCATGGGGTACCAATGGGTGGTGAGCTGGAATACGTTGATGGCAACACTCTGGCTTTAGCGCTAGAGGGACGGAAAAAACTCTAGTATGAATGATCAAGATGATGCTCTGAATATTATTTGGGTGGCTGATAATGCGGCGCTGGCTAGTTGGTGTGATTACTGGGCCGAGCTCCCCGTTATCGCAGTCGATACAGAGTTCATTCGTCGCACAACCTATTTTCCTATTACAGGGCTCATTCAAATTAGTGAAGGTGAAAAGGCTGTATTGATTGATCCTTTGAGCATTGATGAGTGGGGACCACTCCGTGATTTGATGGTGAATCCTGGGGTGATGAAAGTGTTTCACGCTTGCTCTGAAGATTTAGATGTTTTTGATCGTTTATTAGGCGTTTTACCTGCACCTTTTTATGACACCCAAATTGGCGAGGCTTATGCCAGCGCGCAATGGTCACTGAGTTATGTGAAGTTGATTCATGAGTATTTGCAAATTGAAGTGGCAAAAGATGAGACTCGCTCTGACTGGGTTCAGCGACCTTTAACGGATGCGCAAAAGCGTTACGCTGCACTTGATGTTGTGTATTTAGCACAAGTTTATCCAATGCAAATTGCTCGTTTAGAAGCGAAGAATATGCTTGGATGGGTCATGGAAGATTGTGAGTCACTAAAATGGCAGTATCAGATGAATTCTGATCCTGAGCAAAACTGGGATGGTGTGAAAACCGCGTGGCGTTTGACTCCGGCAGGTTTAACGTTATTGCGTTTGTTGTTTATCTGGCGTGATGAGCAAGCTCGCAAAGAAGATGTTCCAAAAGGGCAGATCCTTAAAGATCGAACCTTATGGTCGCTGTCAAAAATCTTACCGACTCACCATAAAGCGATTTCCGAAGCAGAAGAATTAACCGGACGCCAACATCGTTTATACGGTGATGTTATTCTACAAAACGTTGCTTTGGTGAACGAACTGTCTCCTGATGAATATCAGTTGCCATTGGAAATTCCTTTGCCTTCGCAGGCTGGGGATTTAACCAAAAGTATTAAAGCGTTTGTGCGTGAACAGGCTGAGGCGTTGAATATAGCGCCAGAAGCTATGATGAAGCGCAAGTTATTGGAACCTTTAGTGCGTTATTTATTTGATGGTACTGAGGTGGATTGGACTAATCCGGCATTAAATGGTTGGCGACGTGACGTTATTGTTAATCCGGTCCTAGAGAAATTTAAAAAGTCTTAACATGGCGTGTTAGCGCCAAGAGAAAATTATGAAACAGCATTTAATCGTAGAAATATTCCGTTCTAGCAAGCATGATGAAATGTACTTGTATGTGGAAAAAAGCAAAGGGCTGAAGGACATTCCGGAAGAGCTTATGAGTCGCTTTGGCAAAGGCATTAGTGCGATGACGATGCTGCTCACCAAAGAGAGTAAATTGGCTCGAGCCACGCCTGAAACGGTAATTGAAGCGATTCGTGAAAAAGGCTTTTATTTGCAATTGCCACCAGCGAAAGATGACTACTTGTTGGATTTGTATAAAGCACCAACAGAAGCCGTTTATTAATTGGGTGATGTAGAGAATGATCGCAAAGCGTTATGAGCCTTTTTGGAAAACCACTCCGTTAGAGCAGATGTCTCAAGCAGAGTGGGAATCTATATGTGATGGCTGCGGCAAGTGTTGTTTGCAGAAGCTACAAGATGACGAAACAGACGAGGTTTTTTATACCAATCTGTCCTGTCATCAACTTAATATTGCATCTTGCCAGTGCAAAGTGTACGAAACTCGCCAAGAAAAGGTATCAACGTGCATTACGCTGACGCCAGATCAGATTGATGAGTTTCATTGGCTACCAGATACTTGTAGCTATCGTGTACTACACGAGACCAAAGCGTTACCAGACTGGCATCCTTTGATTGTGGGTAGTAATAAAGAGATGCTTCGTCAAGGTCTGACCGTGACTCATTATGCGGTGAATGAAAATACGGTTGACGAAGAAGATTGGGAAACCCATATTATTAAGTGGGTTCATGGCATGCCGGAGCCGTATGAAATAACATGAGTTCGACAAACAGTCGCTAATCTCAGCAAAGTAGTTCAAGGAGTTCGCAAACGTGAAGTGGTTGAAAATAAATACTGTGTTGTTAGTGGCTGTTTTATCCTTTTGGGTGCCATCTAGCCAAGCGGATACCCAATTCCGCGTTATTGTTGATGCCTCTGGCAGTATGTTGATCAGTGACCCTGATAAATTAACGTCTGAGGCCTTACGACTCATTTCAAATCTTGCTCCTGAAGAAAAAGCTACTCTCGGCATCTGGTTGTTTGGTGAGGAGCCAAGAGTCTTATTACCAGAAGCTATTGTTAATAAAGCGAATAAAGCTAAACTTGCGAGCTATGTCGATAGCTATTTGACGCAAGATGTTAAAACCGATTTAGAAGCCATTTTAAAGTTACTGCTAGATACACCGGATTCGGGAGATTTGAAGTCTGGGTTTAATCGCCATTGGATTTTAGTCACGGATGGCATGGTAGATATCAGCTTGGATAATGAGGTAAATAAAGCGTCCCGGGATCGTATTCTGAATGAATTGAGCGCCAAGTTAGAAGAACGTGGAATTCATCTGCATACTGTTTCAATGACAGGTTACACAGACAAAGATTTACTTGAGTCTCTTTCATTGTTAACTAATGCAACCCATACCGAAGTGGCTATTCCAGAAGATTTGTTGGATACCTTTGACCGTATATTTACTCAAGCATCACCTTCTGATGAGTTACCATTTGATGGTAATTACTTTGATGTTGATGATTCTATTAAAGAGTTAACTTTGGTGGTGTTTCATGACGGGGATGTGCAGCCTCAAGTTGTAAAACCCGATGGATCCATTTTGCCATTGGAAACGACTAAAAATCTTCTGGTCTCTGTTTCAAGTCATTACACCCTTATCACGATTCGTAACCCTGCATCTGGGAAGTGGCAAGTTAATAATGCTGATCTTGAGAGAAGTAATATCAGAATTATTACCGATTTAAGTGCTCATGCTACACGTGTCCCCCCAGTCATCTTTCAAAATGAACCCATAAGTTCGACCATTGCTTTATTTCAAAAAGATCAAGTGATTAAAGATGAGAAAATACTAAATTTAGTGGATGTAAAACAAACTCTTGTGCGTTTAAGTGGAGAGCAAAAAGAAACGCTGTTTTCTCGTCAGATGGAAAAAACGAAAGGACAGTTTAAGCAGCGCTTAGGCGGGGTGACTGAGTCAGGTAATTATGAACTGGTTAGTGTGCTAGATGGTAAAACTTTCTCTCGTCAACTCAGTCAATTTTTTACGGTACATCCAGCAATTAACTTTGAAGGAACGAACCCTAGCGGAAATTTGGTGGCCTTTTCTGCTAAGCCTGTGAACTTAAAATTGAATATGCTTCGTTCGAAAGTGAAGCTTGAATTTACTGACCAGAATGGCACAACTGAAATTGAAGACATGCCGCTTGTTGGTCAAGGTTATTGGGAAAAAATTGTTCCTGTTTCAGCAAATGATAACGTTAAAGTTCGTGCGCAGTTAATTGCTTTCACTCAAGCCGGAGTGCGTTTTGAGTATTGGACACCTATTTGGCACTTCAATCGGCAAGGAAATGACTCGCCAACGGTTGGGTTAGGCGATACTTCTTCTGATGAGATACTCATTCCCGTGGCTTCATCCAATAATGATGTGATGCCAGTATTGGTTCCACCTTCCATATCTGTGGTGAGTGAGTCAGAAGAAAGTATGACTGCTTCGCCAACAGATGAAGAGAAGCAGGAAGTCAAATCGACAACAGATGAGGTCTTGGATGAAGTAAGTACCTTATCGACAACAGAATGGATTATGTATGCGGTTTTAAATTTGGGCGGTATTTTGGTGATTGCTGGTGGTGTATTTTTATATCGTAGTATGAAGAAAAAACGATCCCTTAAAAGAGATGATGTAGACGATGTGTGAGTTATTAGGCATGAGTGCGAATGTGCCAACCGATATATGTTTTAGTTTTTCAGGTTTACGTGCCCGTGGTGGACGTACAGGTCCCCATAAAGACGGTTGGGGGATGGCCATGTATCGTGATGGTGATGTTTGGGCGATTCATGACCCAAGACCAAGTGCTGATTCAGACATGGCGGAAGTTATCAGCAACACATCACTAAAGTGCGATATTGTCATCAGCCATATTAGACAAGCCAATGTGGGAGCGGTGAGTTTATTAAACACTCACCCATTCAATCGTTTGTTTTGGGACAAAACATGGACTTACGCCCATAACGGACAATTAGAATCATCAGAATCTTTACCGATAGAGCATTATCACCCATTAGGAAGTACGGATTCAGAGCGGGCATTTTGTTGGATTGTAGAGCAGCTGAAAGCAAAGTTTGGTGAGCAAGAGCCCTCGTTAGTATCACTGTCTGCGGCGCTTTCAGAGTTGGCGTTACAGCTGAAAGAGCGTGGTGTGTTTAACATGATGTTATCTGATGGTGTTCGCCTTTTTTGTTTCTGTACGACTAAGTTGCACTGGATTACTCGACGGGCTCCATTCAAAAAAGCCACCCTGTCAGACGAAGACGTCATCGTTGATTTTAAAGAAGTGACCACTGACAAAGATGTCGTTACTGTCATCGCCACTCAGCCATTAACCCACGATGAGACTTGGCAGCAAATGACCGAGGGTGAGTTGTGTGTGTTTGAAGGTGGGGAAGTGGTTAGTCAGATTAAAGTAGATCATGCTAACTAAGTTTTTTCGATGACTGAGATCGAGATAAGGGAATTGGTGTGTACATTAATGAAGCATCGAAACGTTCTGGAGCAACGCAGCGAGCTATCCGTTTGTATGAAGCTCTTGGATTATTAAATGTCCCCAGGTCGGGTAAGTATCGTGTTTATAACGATAAGCATATTGAACTCATTAAAATTATTAGAGAAGCACAAACTCTTGGCATTCAATTATCGGATTTACTGATTCTTAAAAGCCAAGATGAAGATTTAGATTGGCAATTAGTAAGTGCCTTTCTGATTCAGCAGGAAGAGATAGTTGAAGACAAAATCCAGACGTTAATCGTACAAAAAAAACGGATTGCGGATTATCGTGAAACGATTAAAAAATGTCTTGAAGGAGATTGACTCTGACCTATAGGTGAGAGTGTAGACTGCATTTTTCAAATAAATGGAGTCTTTTTGACATGAAAAAAGTGTTAGTCATTAATGCTAATCCTAAGTCTAATAGCTTTTGTAAGTCTCTTGCTGATCAATACTGCGCTTCCTTGCCTGGCCATTATGCCAGCAAAATCATTCATCTTGGATTATTGGATTTTGACAGTAATTTGCAGGAAGGTTACGACCAAATACAGCCATTAGAACCCGATTTAGTTGACTTTCAAGAGAGCGTAAAATGGGCAGAACATATTGTTATTATATCGCCTGTTTGGTGGGGGGGATTACCTGCAAAATTTAAGGGGCTAATTGATAGAACTTTTCTTCCTGGGTTTGCTTTTAAATACATCAATGACAAATCCACCCCTAAGCAATTACTAGAAGGTCGCACTTCTGAGCTAATTATCACCCTTGATACGCCTGTATTTTGGTATAAGTATGTAAATGGCAATCCTATTTATAAAGAGCTAAAACGCTGTATGCTTGGCTTTTCAGGGATTAAAAATACATCGGCTACCTATTTTGCTCCCATAATTTCTTCGACAAGAGAGCAGCGCGAAAAGTGGTTAAATCAAGTCAGTAAAATCGCTAAAAAACTCAAATAGTCTTGTCACTTTTCATATTGGTTCTTGCTGTTTGTGTAGCAATAACGGGCTTTACCGCCAAGGTTTTATTTTTAGCTAGGCATTGGCATTGGTTTTTCACTCGTCTCGATAGCTGTTATCCTTACGCCATTATTGATGTAACAGAGTAGAACGAATGATTAATGACAATGATGTGATCGAAACCTTAGACGAACTTGAAACTTTTTTGCGTTTAGTCGAAGTGGGTGGTTTGGGCCTTGATAACGTATCTGGTGTGGCATTGGCGACGAACAATGCGAATGGCCGTCCTTTTGTGGCTGTGCTAGATGACAATCAGCAACTGGTCTTAGGGCGTTGGATTACGACCGACGTATTTGAAAATGGTAAAGATATGGTGCGTTATGGCGCGAAGAAACCGCACTAATAGCAGCCATGATCACTTAACATAAAAATCCCCGCAAGGCTTAGGCCGTGCGGGGATTTTTGTGTTTTAGCGTTTTAATTAGGCTTATTGCACCAATTCGTTATCAGTGAACTCGCCTTCAAATAACGCAGTAGACAAATAACGTTCGCCAGAATCCGGTAATACGACGACTATTTTCTTGTCTTTGAATTCATCCAATTGATTTAAACGCTCTGCTGCAACCATAGCGGCACCACAAGAGATACCACATAAAATGCCTTCTTCACGCATCAAGCGTTTTGCCATGGCGATAGCGTCTTCGTTGGACACCTGCTCAACACGGTCGACTACCGAAAGATCGAGGTTTTTCGGTACGAAGCCTGCGCCAATGCCTTGGATTTTGTGTGGGGAAGGTGTTGGGTCTTCACCGTTAAGAGTTTGGGTAATAACCGGTGAACTAGTGGGTTCTACCGCGACGCTCACAATGGCTTTGCCTTGGGTGTTTTTGATGTAACGGCTAACACCTGTGATGGTGCCACCTGTACCGACGCCAGCAACGAAAACGTCGATTTCACCATTGGTGTCTTGCCAAATTTCAGGGCCAGTGGTTTTTTCATGAATTTCAGGGTTGGCTGGGTTATCGAATTGCTGTAGCAGCACAAAGTTCTCGTCTTGAGCAATTTCTTCTGCTTTTGCAATCGCGCCTTTCATGCCTTTGGCTGGCTCAGTTAATACAATATTGGCGCCCAAGGCTTTCATAACTTGGCGACGTTCCACACTCATGCTGGAAGGCATAGTGATGGTGATTGGATAACCACGAGATGCCGCAACAAAACATAAGGCGATACCTGTGTTACCGCTAGAAGGTTCAACGATGGATTTTCCTTTCGTTAGAATACCTTTCTTTTCGGCATCCCACACCATGTTGGCACCGATACGACATTTTACCGAGAAGGCTGGGTTACGAGCTTCGATTTTCGCCCAGATATTGCCATTACCGATGCGATTTAAGCGTACAAGTGGCGTATTGCCAATGGTAAGAGAGTTATCTTCAAATACTTGATGAGACATACCATTTCCTTTTTGTTGTAGATCTGTGTTGAATGGCAACATCCTATTAGATGCGCCGCGAATGACGTTCACTATAACCCTTACCTTGGGATTGATGTTAGAATTTACAACTATATCGTTAGAGGTTTTCGTACATCCAATTAACTTCACTTGACGTACAGTATTAAAACTTCTTATACAAACGGCGCACTGTTTATTATTTCTACTTTTTCTGCGCCAAGTAAAAAGGATACAAGTTTACCTATCATGCCGACAAATTCCGTAATGACGCGCGATCGTCATCTAATTGATCAAAAACAAGCGCAGCTTAACAAGCGTCAAAAAGAAGGCTTGCCTTTTGACCGTATGCAATCTGAGCTGAACACGCTCATTGAAAAATCAGAAACCCTATATCAAGCACGTCAATCCCGTATGCCAAAGGTGACCTACGATGAAAGTTTGCCTGTTGCGGCTCGTGCCGATGAAATTATCAAGGCCATTCAAGACCACCAAGTAGTGATCATTGCGGGTGAAACGGGCTCAGGTAAAACCACGCAATTGCCTAAGATGTGTTTGCAAGCAGGTCGAGGAGTCGCTGGATTAATTGGTCATACACAACCAAGACGTATTGCCGCTCGCAGTGTGGCTGAGCGTATCAGTGATGAGCTGCAAGTAAATCTTGGTGAGCAAGTGGGTTTTCAGGTTCGTTTTAGTGACGAAAGTAATGAAGAAACCCTGATCAAGTTGATGACGGACGGTATTTTGTTGGCTGAAATTCAGCAAGACAAACGCCTGTACAAATACGACACCATCATCATAGATGAAGCCCACGAGCGTAGTCTGAACATCGACTTTTTGCTTGGCTATTTGAAACAAGTCCTTGCCGCAAGACCCGATTTGAAAGTCATTGTCACATCGGCGACCATAGACGTTGAGCGTTTTTCTGAGCATTTTGAAAACGCGCCTATTATCGAAGTGTCTGGTCGAACTTACCCTGTTGAAATCCGTTATCAGCCCTTGTTAAGCAAATCCGACTCGGAAGAATTAGACGAAGACCAGAGCATGGAGCAAGGCATTTTAGATGCCGTCGAGCTGCTTATCGCAGAGGAGCGCCAGTCAGGATACCGAGGCGCGGGTGATATCTTAGTGTTTTTACCGGGCGAGCGAGAGATTCGGGAAACCGCTGACATTCTCCGTCGTGCAGAACTTCGCAGTACCGAAGTTCTGCCTTTGTACGCGCGATTGAGTGCCAGTGAGCAACAGCGTATTTTCAAATCCCATTCTGGTCGTCGCATTGTGTTGTCGACTAACGTAGCGGAAACCTCCCTAACCGTGCCGGGCATTCGTTATGTCATAGATCCGGGCTTAGCGCGAATCAGTCGCTACAGTGTGCGTTCTAAAGTTCAGCAATTGCCGATTGAAAAGATCAGCCAAGCCAGTGCCAACCAAAGAGCAGGGCGCTGTGGTCGTGTGGCCGATGGTATTTGTATTCGTTTATATGACGAGGAAGATTTTAATAATCGCGCTGAGTTCACCGATCCAGAAATTTTCCGTACCAATTTGGCGTCGGTTATTTTGCAAATGGCCAACCTAAAACTGGGGGCTGTTGAAAAGTTTCCATTTGTTGAAATGCCAGAAAAACGCATGATCAACGATGGTTATCGAGCCTTGACGGAACTCGGGGCGTTGCACAAAGAGCGCTTAACCCCTATTGGTCGTCAACTTGCCAAATTACCTATTGATCCCAAGTTAGGGCGCATCCTGATTGCCGCTGAACAGCACAGCGTGTTGAAAGAGGTCGCTATCATTGTTAGTGCCTTGTCAATTGCGGACCCACGGGAGCGTCCACAAGATAAGAAAACGCAATCCGATCAAGCCCATGCGGTGGACAAAGACGAAGATTCGGACTTTCTTGTCTTTTTGAACTTATGGGACCGATTTGAAGAGCAACGCCAAGCCTTGTCGCAGAATCAATTGCGCCAATATTGTCGTAAACAATTCCTTAACTTCATGCGCATGCGTGAATGGCGTGATATTCATCGACAAATCATGATTGCCTGCAAGCAGTTAGGATTCAAAGAAGTGAACCATGAAGAGCGTCATTACGAAGCGATTCATCGTGCTTTATTGGCGGGTATGTTCACCCAAGTTGCGAACAAAATGGAAGACAGTAAAGACATGCTTGGCTGTCGTTCCCGCAAGTTGTCGATCTTCCCCGGTTCTATGTTATTTAAAAAGCCACCACAGTGGATTATGGCGGCAGAGCTGGTTGAAACCAGCAAACTCTACGCTCGTGTGACCGCGCGTATTGATCCTGCTTGGATCGAAGAATACGCCGCGCCATTTGTGAAGCGTCAGTACTTTGATCCGCATTTTGAGCGTAATCAAGGCCGCATCATGGCGAATGAGCAAGTCTCGCTTTATGGTTTGATTATCGTAGCGAAACGACGTATTGATTACGGTCATGTGAACCCTGTAGAAGCCCGTGAAATATTCATTCGATCAGGACTGGTGGAAGGTGAGTTACGTAGCAAGCAAGCTTTCTATCGCAAGAACCAAGCATTGATTGAGTCTCTTGAAACCCAAGAAGCTAAGTTACGCACTCGTGATATCTTGGTGGATGATGAAGCTGTGTTTGCCTTTTACAATGCGCGATTGCCTGGCGATGTTCGCAATCAAAAAAGCTTAGAATTTTTTGCTAAAAAGCATCCCGATACTCTGTTAATGACCCGAGAAGACCTGATCAATCAAGATGTGTCGGTGGATGATTATGCTTTTCCTGATTCATATGGTCTTAATGGCGTGGCATTACCTATCGATTATACGTTTGATCCAGGTAAAGAGACCGATGGGGCCACACTAAAAGTGCCTGTTGGGTTATTGCGCCAATTGAGTTTAGAGGATCTAAGCTGGGCGGTGCCTGGTTTTATTAAAGAACGGTGCGAAGCCTTATTGCGCGCATTGCCGAAAGTATTACGCCGACGCTTTGTGCCTATTCCTCAATTCGTCGATCGTATCTATCCGAATTTATCGAAAGATAAAGGGGACTTGTTAGAGCAATTAAGTTTGCAGATCAAACGAGAAACTCTGATTGATATTCCGCTGAATGAATGGAATGCCGATAAGCTGGATTCTCATCTAACCTTGAATTTAGAAGTGGTAGATGAGCGTGGAAAAGTGCTTGGAGTCGGTAAGGATCTTGCTCAGTTACAGGCTCAATTCAGCGACATGGTGGAAGAGAGTTTTGCGAAATTTGGCACTAAGAAACATGAGCAAGAAGGTCTAACGGCCTGGCCTGATCAAGACATTCCTGAGCGTCAGCAGATTAAACAAGCGGGGATTAATGTTACGGCTTTTCCTGCGCTGGTGTCTCAAGGGGAGCAAGTGTCGTTAAAAATGTTTGATGACCAACAAACGGCATTGGAAAATCACCGAAAAGGGGTGATTACCTTGCTTAAGCTGACTCTAAACAAAGAAATGCGTTATCTGCAAAAGAATCTTCCGCATCTAAAAGAATCTATGTTGATTTTTGCGCCAATTGGTCAAAAAGAAACGCTACTAGAAGACTTACTGAACGCGGTGTTGGATAAAGTGTTTTTAGATGGTCGACCTTTGCCGAGAACCAGAGCGGAATTTGATAGCAGCCTACAAAATCATAAAGTTAATTTGGTCAGTGTGGCTAACCATATGGCAGACCAGCTTTATCGTGTGCTGTCTTCGTACCAAGGCGTAGCGAAACGTATGAAGGGCAATATTCCCTTGCCGTGGACGCGTATTTACGGCGATATTAAGTTCCAATTACAGAACCTGATTTATCCGGGTTTTATCGGTAATACGCCACTTTTTTGGTTGGGGCAATTACCGCGTTATTTCAAAGGGATTGAGGTAAGATTAGAACGCTTCCAAAATCATTTGAACAAAGAGAACCAATACGTGTCTGAGCTGGAAGGCTTGTGGCAAACCTACATTAAGCAGAAAAAAGCCCATGATGAGAAAGCCTTATACGATCCAGAGTTGATAAAGTACCGTTGGATGTTGGAAGAATACCGTATTTCTTTGTTTGCTCAATCGGTTGGGACGCTGGAGCCCATATCGGCAAAGCGCTTGTCTAAGCAGTGGCAGGAAGTTAAGAAATTGGTTTGATTTTATACCTAAGGTTTTGTTTTTTAGTCAGGTGTGACCTGTGACGTTTTACCCTTTAAGGATAGTGAAAATGTTTAAAGTAATGAGGACTTTACTGTTTGGCTCTATGTTATTGCTTGTGCAATCTTGTGCTCAAGTGCCAGTAGAAACCAAAGGCGATCCATGGGAAGGGTTTAACCGTTCGATGTTTGCCTTTAATGATGCCGTTGATGGGGCGATTTTAAAGCCAGTTGCGAAAGGTTATAAGGCGGTGACACCAACACCTGTTCAAAAAGGGGTGAGCAATTTTTTCTCTAACTTAGGCGAGATTGGCAATATTGCTAATAACTTATTACAAGGTAAGTGGGATGGAACAGCCTCTTCCACATTCCGCTTTTTAATCAATAGTACCGCTGGCTGGTTTGGTATTTTTGATGTGGCCAGCGAGTTGGGTTTAAAAGAATACGATGAGGATTTTGGCCAAACCTTAGGTTATTGGGGAGTCTCCTCTGGTCCTTATCTTGTTTTGCCTTTCTTTGGGCCTTCAACCGTTCGAGATGGATCCGGTTTGGTCGTTACTTATACCTACTTGGATGAGACGGAGTCTCTAAACTTGAATCAAGATGAGAAACTTGGTCTTTTGGCCTTGGATGTCGTGCAGACTCGTGCTCGTTTGCTTAATGCCGAAGGCATGATCATAGGTGACCGCTATAGTTTCATTCGCGATGTGTATTTGCAGAGCCGAGCTTATGACGTTTATGACGGTAATCCTCCAAAACAACAAGTTAACAAAGAGGTAAACTCCGCGGATGATAGTTGGGGAGATGAGCCGGCTGAAGACAGTTGGGGGGATGATTCTACAAGCGACAGTTGGGGCGACGACTCTGCAACGGATAGCTGGGGTGATGAAACAACAACGGATAGCTGGGGGGATGAATCTGCGACCACTCAAGAGGATATTTCTAGCGAAAGCAGTTGGTCTGAATAATTGACGATGAAAAAGCAACTATTAAACTATCAATGGTTCAGTGACAACACGTTTAACAACTCTTTGCTTAACGCTTTCTTGCTTGTTATTGGCTGCTCTTGTGTATTTCTGATTACCCTTAATGTTTATGTAATGCAACTCCCAATCGCTCTCATTGAGTTGGGTATTTTGGCTTTTACTGTGGGTGTTTGGTTTTGTCCTAAAGACTGGCGTTACTATCAATTAGTGAAATTTATCTATGTTAGCCTTCTTTTTTGCTTGATTTTGATTGGGATTGCCGTGTCGCCTTTGTATTCTGGTCGGCAAGTGTGGGTGCTTATTTTTCCCATGGCGTCTTATCTTTTGCTGGGCAAGCGTGCGGGTTTTTGGTTGAGCTTTATTGGCTATAGTGTGGTTAGTGCCATTCTCTTTGAGCGTTTCTACGCTGACTTTGGTGTGGCTCTTGTTCGTATCTTTGTTAACCTAACCTTTACTTATGCTTTCGTGTGGGGGTTAACCTATGGTGCAGAATTAACACATAGAAAGATGCTTAAGACCCTAAGAAAAATCGCTATTACAGATCCGTTAACTGGACTAGCTAATCGGCGTGGTATGGCTGTTAACTATCCGCTTCAGCTTGCGACTCTTGAAGGTAAAGGCGATGATCTCGCGTTTATTTTGATTGATCTAGATGAGTTTAAAAAAATAAACGACCATTATGGTCATGATATTGGTGATGTGGTTCTAATTGATTTTGCAGAAAGACTTAGGGCTCACGCGAATGATAATGAGCATGTGTTTCGTCTAGGTGGAGAAGAGTTTTGCATTTTGATGTCGGCTGAACAAGCTAAAGACTGGGCATTAACGTTTTGCCAGTATGTGGATGGCACTATTTTGAAGTTTGAGGGGATAGATATTCACTATACGATTAGTGTTGGCGTATCTTTTAGTCAAAAAGAGGGCCGAGACTTTAAGCTTTTGTATAAGGCAGCCGATCAGCGTTTGTATAAAGCTAAAAGCCTTGGCCGTAATTGTGTGGTATTAGCAGATTGACGATTTTCGCTGAGGCTAAAAATCAGGAGCATGGTCTATGCTCCTGATTTTTTAATTGAGTTTTTTGTCTGTCGCGAGTGTTATTTTTAATAATTTGCCCGAATCTGTTCCTATATAAAGTATGCCCGATGTGTCTTGAGCAATGGAACGTAGGCGTTCATCTAGATGTTGCAGGTAACGCGTTTCAGTTGTTTTGCCATTCTTATCAATTTTGATTTTATTTAAGTGTCTTAATGCCAATGCCGTTGATAAGAAATCACCGCTCCAGTTTGAGAATAACATCCCTCGATAACGTATTAAGCTGCTTGGCGCGATAGAGGGGATAAATACTTTAGCTGGATTATCTATACCATCTTTTGTTTTGCCTTCACCGACATTAATCGGCCCCCAATACTCTTTACCATAAGATACGATTGGCCAACCATAATTAGCACCAGGGCGAATCAGGTTAATCTCATCACCGCCTCTTGGGCCATGCTCGTTTGACCAAAGAGTATGGGTGTCCGTGTCATAAAAAAGACCTTGTGGGTTACGGTGACCATAGCTCCATATTTCGTTGCGTATGTTGGCATGAGTAACAAAAGGGTTACCCGTTGGCACGCTGCCATCTAAATTTAAACGAATAATGCTGCCTGCATGATTGGTCAAATCCTGCGCATTTTCACGAACGCCGCGATCACCCACTGAAAAGAACACATGCCCTTTATCGTCAAAAGCAATACGGCCACCGAAGTGCTTAGACTCATTGGTAGCGGAATCGGTTACCAATAAATCTTGCCAATTCATTAATGTGTCACCGTCTAGTTTTGCTCTGGCTAATGTGGTTTTAGCGCCTTGGTCAGTAGGTTTCGAATAGGTGAAATACAACCAGCGTTGATCTTTAAATTGAGGGGATTGTGCGACATCCAGTAAACCGCCTTGGCCTCGGTTATCGACTTTGGGCAGTCCTTTCAAAGTCTGTTTTTTACCTGTTTGTAGATTGACCTTGTAAGCAGAACCTTTTTTGATCGTGACGATGGCTTCTTTGTCGTTAAGTAAAGCGATTCCCCAAGGAATACCATCAAATTGGGTGACGGTTTGAACGTTTAAAGAGTTATCTGTAATGGCGTCTGAGGCACTAACATTTAGCGCCATCAGGCCAGCTAAAAATAGAATCCAAGTTTTCATATTAGGCAACCTCTTACCGCGAATTTCTGCGAAGTATATAGAAAATAGTCGCCATATGAGGTTTTGGAAAGGCATTTCCTCAACAATTGCCGATTGCTTACCCAGTTGAATGAAGTATTCAACGAAGTGTTATTTAGGGCCTTAAAGTGTGTGTTTTGCAGGGATAATGCAAAGACTAAAGACGTAAGAATCCTGTCTGAAGAAGCTAACCAAAGTAGCGTTCATTGTCCGCTATGTTCCGTCTAACCACTGCATTGGCCGCAATAATGGCGTTGTTGCCAATGTTGACACCGGGGAGGATTTTCGCCCCGCCGCCAATCCAGACTTTATTGCCAATGTGAATCGGACGAGCAAAACATTCACCCGAAGCACGTAAATCGGCGTCTCTTGGGTGATCAACAGTATAAAGGTGCACGCCAGGGCCAATTAAGACATCATCACCAATATGAATCGGCGCACCGTCTAAAAAGATGCATTGGAAATTGATAAAGACTCTATTGCCAAGGTGAATTTGTGAGCCGTAGTCACACTGAAATCCGGGTTCGATAATCGCGCTGCCGATGGAGCCAAATAAACGTGTGATATGACGCAAGTTGCCTTTACTCGGGTGAGCATTGTATTTGGCACAAGCTAGGCGAGCGGTTTCGCGTCGTAATCTAAGGTCAAGGTCGATTCCATTGAAGGGCTCACCTCGAACCATCTTTTCAAATTCAGTTTGCTTGTTCATCGATTCACTATTTAAAAGTATGTAAAAAGCCTACAAAAAACGCGACCTAAGTCGCGTTTTTAAAGAGCGTGGTAACGCAGTCGTGCTGATTAAAGCATAGAACGTAGCGTTTCTTCTAGTTTACGCTGATCGGCAGCGAAGTTACGAATGCCCTCAGACAGCTTCTCAGTTGCCATCGCATCTTCGTTCATTGCCCAACGGAATTCTGCTTCCGTGATAGCGGCTGGTGCAGCCTTGATGTCGCTTGCTGGCGTTAGTTTACGCTCAAGTTTGCCTTCGTCTTTCTTCAACTCTTCAAGCAAGTTAGGGCTGATAGTCAAACGGTCACAACCTGCTAGCTGCTCGATTTCACCGATGTTACGGAAGCTCGCACCCATAACAACTGTGTTGTAGCCGTGCTGCTTGTAGTAGTTGTAGATTTCAGTAACCGATACCACACCTGGATCTGTTTCGGCTGTGTATTCTTGACCAGTAGATTTTTTGTACCAATCAAGGATACGACCCACGAAAGGAGAGATCAGGTAAACACCGGCTTCGGCACAAGCTTGTGCTTGAGCGAAGGAGAAAAGCAGCGTTAGGTTACAGTTGATGCCTTCTTTCTCTAGCTCTTCTGCTGCCTTGATGCCTTCCCAAGTAGACGCGGCTTTAATAAGCACACGGTCACGAGACACGCCAGCTTCTTCATAAAGAGCAATCAATTTACGTGCTTTTGCTAGTGTCGCTTCTTTGTCAAAAGACAAACGCGCATCGACTTCGGTAGAAATACGGCCAGGGACGTATTTTAGAATTTCAGTACCCACGATAACGGCAAGTTTATCGCCCGCATCCAAAACTTGTTGGTCTTTGTCATTACTTTGCGTTTTTGCCCAAGCTACGGCTTGATCTAGGAAAGGAGCATACTCTGGAATTTGCGCAGCTTTAAGCATCAAAGATGGGTTAGTGGTCGCATCTTGTGGTAAATAATCTTTGATCGCCGTGATATCACCGGTGTCGGCCACAATGGTTGTGAACTCTTTTAACTGAGATAACTTGTTGCTCATTGCTCTTATCCTTTGCGTTGATGATGTTTGACCAATTCAATGGCCTCTAATAATACATTTACCTGTGCGTCAGCTTTATGACCGTTTTCAGACAGGTAGCGACGGAACTGTTTGCCGCCAGCTTCGCCCTGAAAAATACCCAAAATGTGTCGGGTTAGGTGCATTAAGCGTTCGCCTTCATTGAGCTTGCGTTCCACATAAGGAACAAAAGCCTCTAGTGCTTCGTAGCGATCATGAACTAAGGCTTGACCGCCAAATAATACTTCGTCGACTTGGCTTAAAATCCAAGGATTATGGTATGCCTCACGGCCAACCATAACGCCATCTACGTGTGCTAATTGTTCTTTGCACTCATCTAGCGTTTTTATGCCACCGTTTATAATGATTTCAAGGTCAGGGAAATCTTTCTTTAACTGATGCACATAATGATATTTGAGCGGCGGTACTTCGCGATTTTCTTTCGGGCTTAAACCCTCCAAAATCGCATTGCGGGCATGGACAATAAAAGTCGTCACGCCAGTGGTGGCGACATCGCCAACAAAATCTCGTACTACGCTGTAATCTTCCTGATCATCCAAACCAATGCGATGTTTGATCGTCACAGGAATAGAGCAGTTGTCCTGCATAGCGCGCATGGCCTCTTTTACCTTGTCAGGGTGAGCCATTAAACAAGCGCCAATTAAACTGTTTTGCACTCTGTCACTTGGGCAACCGACATTAAGATTAACCTCATCAAAGCCAGCTTGCTCCGCCATTTTTGCGCATTTACCCAAGGCTACGGCGTCAGAACCGCCTAATTGCAACGCAATAGGGTGCTCACACTCATCATAACGTAAGAATCTTTCAGGATGATTGCCCTGAAGCAAGGCTCCAGTGGTCACCATCTCAGTATAGAGCAAGGTATTCTTGCTCAAGGTCCTCGCGAAAACTCGGTAATCAGATGTGGTCCAATCCATCATTGGAGCAATGGAAAATCGACGATCAAGCCTATTGCTTGGGTTTACTGGGGTTGCCCCGTTTTCTAGTGACATGCTTCTACTATCGAATTAATTCAAAAAAGCGCCGCAACATAGGGAAATGTCCCCAGCGACTGATGAGTCACATTATGTCATAAAATTACAAGATAGCTAAGAGTCTAAGGGAAACATTGGGGTTTAAAAGGTGAAAGTGGCATGAAAGGAGACTGGTCCATCGACAAAGTCACCGCACGAGGTGACAGCAAAAGCATCACCTATGCATCAACCATTAACCATCAACCTAACGCCAACAGGCAACCCAAGTTACAACCAACAAATAAGCGATCATGTGATAGAAAGACTCAAGGCTGAATTTGCACAGGGCAATACGGACGTTGCCACAAGGGCCGATGGGAGCTTGACGGATAAGAGGGAAAGTTAGGTTTTATAATTGTCATTGGTTTGTAAGGTTTTTGCTGGAGTTAGATGAGGAAGGCATCTAGGATAAATATATATATATAAAAGGAAATACAGATGTTGAATGAAAAGTTATTTGTCTCGCATTTTGTTGGTGAAGATATTCCTACTTGGCCATGTCCTAATTGTGGTTCTTACTCATTGTCGTGCACGAAAGATCAATTTCAAAAAAGTTATAAAACCCCCATTGATCCAAATCATCCAAATTTTGACCCTGAATGGATTGAGTATGTTTTTAGTATGAATTTAAAGTGTTCAGTTGCTAAATGCTCAAGTCATGTCATGTGTGTTGGTAATGGAGGGGTATCGCAAGAATACCTTCATGATGGTTCGGGTAATTGGGATTGGTTTGATTCATTTGCAGTTACATTTTTTGAACCACCACTACAAATATTTGTACCACCAAAAGAGACTCCACTTGATGTTAAAAAATCTCTTAAAACATCCTTTTCTACATTTTTCTCATCGCCAAGCACAAGCCTAACTCATTTACGTTCTTCTCTAGAGGTGCTTCTTGGTGAAATGGAAGTACCGTCAGTAAATGGAAAAGGGAGATTTTTCAAACTGGAAGAGCGTATTAAATTGCTTCCAGAAGAGTTTCAGGAAATTATAGAGCCAGCCAACGCTATTCGTTGGCTTGGTAATGATGGTACACACGCAGGTTGTCATGTACGTAAAAATGATGTACTTGATGGATATCGAATTTTCGAGCATATACTTAAAGAACTTTATCCTGTACAAAATGCACCTATTGAAGAGTTGGTTAAACGTATCAATGATGCAAAAGGAATTGGTAAGAAAAATTGATATTAAAAATTACTTAATAAGGTAGTTTATGAAGTTTGCGCTCGTGGATGAGGTTAGAAAAGAGCCCTTGAATTCTTTAGAAAATCAACGACTCTGATCCCCTTGAATTTATAAAAATCGCGTCAATTATGACGCTCACAAGCTGTAAAGCTTCAGGATTACGATGACAAATCAAAAAGTATATGATTTTTTTAGAGAGGGTGCTTGGAGTAGCTCATATGCATCACATTATAAGTGTGCTTGGCTATGTCTCTATGAATTTGAGAATATATTGGAAGCTCTCAAAGAGAAAGAAATATCCCTTGAGAGTGAGGCAAAGAAAGTTCCCCCCGAGTTTTATAGCGCATTCATAAGACATGAAACGGATAATTTACACACGGATGCATACCGCTCAGCTACTTCTGCACACATTTATATATGTATGGCGATAGAGGGCTTTATCAATTTCTATGGCGTCAAACGGTTGGGTGAAACATATTACAAGCGTGTTTTAGAGCGTATTGGAATTACCGAAAAATTGATGTTGTTATATTTAGTTTGTTTTGATTATAAACTTGACCCTAATGAAGGGGTCGTAAAATTAATTAGGCAAGTATTTGATCAAAGGAATTCACTGGTTCACCCTAAGACAAAAGAATTTACCTCTAAAAATTCCGACAAGTTTAACTATGTACACCCTTTTGAATTGGAAATTCACCTTGCTTTTGAAGTAATGGAAGGTTTTATAAGTGAAATGTGTTCGAGGGATTCTCAAATAAATAAAGAGTTCCATTTTAAGAAACCCAACAAACCAATTCAGTCGAGTGCTGATGCATTAGCTTATTGAAGCGTTAAATCAACGAAGGGGGTCTAATGAAGTCACGTTCTCGATTAATGCTTGAAAAATCTATCGCTGCAATGCTGTCAGCAATTGAGATATACAACAAGCCTGACTTTAAATATCGTGAGGAGACATTTTCTGTATTATGCATTAATTCTTGGGAACTACTTTTAAAAGCTAAAGTTCTTAATCTGGCAAGTAACAAATTAGCTTCACTCTACTCAATGGAGCACAAAACACTTAAAACAGGAAAAAAATCGACTGTTTTAAGTCCCAAAAAAAACCGTTCTGGAAACCCACTGTCTATTAATATTTTTGAAGCATACAGGGTCACCACCGAGGATTATGGAGTAAAGATAGATAAGGCTGTATTCGATAATTTGATTGCTCTTACCGAGATTAGGGATAACTCGATACATTTTGTAAATGATGACTTACTGTTGTCCTTAAAGATTCAAGAGCTAGGCAGTGCATCTCTTCAAAACTATCTTCATTTAGTATCTTCTTGGTTTGGTGATGTTCTATCAGGATACAATTTTTACCTTATGCCTTTGTCTTTTTTTAGAAATTTCAATGAGGCACCAGGTGTTTCGCTAAATTCAAGTGAAAAGAAAGTACTGGAATACATTAAAAAGTCAGAAGAGGGATATGATGGCACTGAGGACGTAGGCGATTACAACTTAACTCTGAGAATCGATGTAAAGTTTCAGAAGGTTAAAAGTACATCAGGTCTTCCCGTTCAGGTTACGAATGATCCAACAGCGACATCAGTCTTCCTATCAGAAGAGGATTTTACTGATAAATACCCTTGGGACTACGATATTTTGAGTACTCGTTTATCAAAACGATATTCTGATTTCAAAATGAATGCAAAGTATCACAGGTTAAGGAAGCAATTTGAAGGGGATAGGAAATTTGTATACGAACGGCTTCTGAACCCAAATAATCCAAATGGTGGGAAGAAGACTTTTTACAACCCGAATATTCAAAAAGAGTTCGACAAACATTATAAAAAGTAAGTTAACAAGAGATTGAAGTCTACAAAGTGCTAACTTTGTTGTTTACTCTTTCCACTCTCAAACAACTCTTGGTTTACTTTCTTCATTGACCCCACCACAATCTTGATCTAACACTCTTCTTGCATTGGCAAAATCCAGTGTCGGGATTGATCCCCCGTTCTAACCAAAGCGGCCTAAAACACGTACCGCGTGTTTTTTTGTAGCCGAGATTCGGCTTTTATGGTAGGTCTTTGTTGGGCAACCTTCGGGTTGGCCGTTCCTACGGGCGGTAGTGCGAACCTGATTTAGATCCACCACCTTACTGAGATTCGAACCTCACGAGGTGGTCAACTTCATACACAGGAGGCCAAACATGGCTACGGACATTATTTCAAGCATTGACGCACCCATTGTACAAATCACTAACGATCAAACACTACTACCTCGACTGATCTTGCTAAATTCTTTGGCAAGCATCACAGAAACGTTTTACGCAAAATAGTACTGCCTGGAGTTTGGGGTCAGATGAAAAATAGCGCCTAGTCTTCATCTACTCCAAACATCTCCGTGAGCAAAACCAACCACAGACAACCTAGCACTAGCGGAAACAGACAGCTATATCCTCCAAAATAAGGCAACTGCTCAACAACAACGTCAAATCCATGCAGATACAAAGTGATCCCGTTGCCCTTTTATCTAAAGAAGTGATCGAAATGATTCAAGCTATCTGCATTATTCTAGAAGTTCTGGGCCAGATAAATAATCCTTAGCTTCTTGAAATAATCAAACCAAACATCTCAAGCCCATCCCTGCGATGGGCTTTTTCGTTTCTGTTTTCTATTCTTTCTAAGGGGTATTAATGTCTTTCGGAAGTTTGAGATAGGCGTTTAGACTGTTATCTTCATGATAGATTGAGTGAAGGTGGTAAGTATCAAATGCAAAAAAAATTTATTCCAGAATGGATATCGGTGGGTGTGTTAAGTGAAAGGACTGGGGTGTCTGTGTCAGCTTTGCATTTTTATGAAAGGAAAGGGTTGATAAAGAGTCAAAGAAATACATCCAATCACCGGCAATATCCAAAACATGTTATTCGTATAGTCTCTCTGATTCAGGTTGCTCAGCGAACAGGGTTTTCATTGGAAGACATCTTGTTGGAGTTTGAAGAGTTGCCAAATCGAACTCGTGTCACTCTTGAGGATTGGGAAGCATTGGGGTTGAGGTGGCAAAAAGAGTTGGATAGGAAGATTACTCAATTAACGGAGCTAAAAAGCATGATGACCGATTGTATTGGTTGCGGTTGTCTTTCCCTTGAAAGGTGTAAGCTTCTTAATCCGCATGACGAATTGGCTGAAAAAGGGTCAGGACCAAGGCTTATGACGGAATAAAAGCAATCGTCTTGTTAGGCTTATTTCTTCTCCAATATGTCTTTAATTTTTTAAATTGCAGGATGGCTGCTGAGTCCAGCAAGCCCCATGAGCCATTCTTTGACGCAGTGGTTTAAGAAGAGGGGATAAGTCGCTATATTGAAGAAAAATCAAAGTCATGGACAGGTCTTGAACTAACCTACATTTGTTTGAATAAATGCGCGTTATTTCGACTTACTGGTAATATTCTATCAATTCCTTTGAGTAAAACGTTTAAGTAACCGTTCTCGTCTTTGACCACTTGTTTTATATGACTAACCTGAATGATAACTGAGCGATGAATGCGCCAGAACTCATTAGGGTCTAGCTCTTCTAACAATTGTTTGATCGATTTTTTAATTAAAAAGTTACCTTGTTCAGTCACTACCGTGGTGTATTTATCCTCCGCAATGAAGCAGCTCACATCACTGACTTTAATGACATGGATACCATTTCCCTGAGAAGCATTAATCCATTGTAGTGACTGATGTGTATGTTGGGGGAGTAATTTAGTCAATTGTTTGGCGTCAAGTTCATATTTGACTGTTGTTTGCGAACGTTTCTTTAATCGCTGAATGCACTCTAGTAAACGCTTTTCATCTACAGGCTTTAATAAATAATCCAAAGCTTCATGTTCGAACGCAGCGACCGCATGTTCATCATATGCGGTAACAAATACCAGATTACCACTATAGCTCGATTCACGAAGTGCTTTGGCCGTTTCAATCCCGCTAATTCCGGGCATTTTTATGTCCATAAAAATAGTGTGAATATTAAGTTCATTCGCGACATTCAACGCTTCTACGCCGGAGCCAACCGCGATAGTTTGGTCAATATCTTCCCAAAGTTCTTGCAATAGCTTCTGTAGGTGAAAACGTAATAATGGTTCATCATCTACCACCATAACATGTACCAAATTTTCTGATTTAGTGTCCGGCATTTCCCATTCCTAACATGGCAGAAGGTTGCAAGTTTAATGGCCAACTAAGTTGAACTTGGCAACCTGAAATCTGTTTCTGTTCATTTAATACATTATTGATCTCAAAACGAGCGTGCTCCCCATAAATCAAGAGCAGCCTTTGGCGAATATTTTTTAAAGCTATACCATGCTTATTGTCTGTGGTATCGGATTCTTGCCAGTTCGGTTTTAATCCAGCACCCGTATCACGAATGGAGACATAGCAGTTTTCATCATCAATACGCACAGAGACGGCAATGAATCCTCCTTCTAAACTCGGTTCAATGCCGTGAACAATCGCATTTTCAACCAATGGTTGTAGTAGGAATGGAGGGCACTCGGCTTTTTCTATAGCTCCTAGTTTTTGTATTTGAAAATTTAGCCTATCCCCCATTCGCACCTTTTGAATAGATAGATACGCGGCGACTAGGTCCAATTCTTCAACTAATTTAATACGCGGCTGTTTTATCTTGCTCATAGAAACTCTTAGCAAGCTGGTTAAATCGTCTAGCATGCGTTTGGCATCATTAGGTCGAATGTCAATTAAGACCTGAATGTTAGCAAGCGTATTGAATAGAAAATGCGGCTCAATTTGAGATTGCAGCATTTGGTAATTAGATTCTGCCAGTTGTTTTTCTTGCATGAGCGCTTTCATTTTCTGCTCTTGCAGCTCTTGCTCTTTTCGACTGAGTCTATGAGCATTATAAAAAATGTAAGTTACCAGCATGCTAAAAAGCACTTTCAAAAGCAGGTCTGACCAAGACGCATTCAGCACAGCATCAACGGAGTCATAAACTTGGTATAGTAAATAGCACATACCAATAATAACGCCGCCTAAGTAGCCTAATATTGTCGCCTTAAGGATAGATAACTTATCTTTTAAGTAATAAAGACTCAGCCGAATACAGGAAAAACAGGCTGCACCAAATACCAAAGATATTTGCAAGGTCATCCAGAACTCACCCGCTTTGGTGATCCAAATAACCACGGCAATCAAGGTACAATAAATCAGTACGGTTAAAGTGTCTTTGAGTAATTCATGACGATGCCAAAACGTCTTAAAAGGAAGTTTATGCATAAGCTATTTCTCGTTTGTATTTAACTAACTTATAACTGCCCATCACGAAAAACCATAGCATGCACCCAACCCCAAAAATGCCTCCCAAATACTCTAACATAGGTGCGGCTGTTAACACTCCTACACAGCCAAACACAAGAGCGATACTTCTTAATAAAGGCGCAAGTGAGCAATGTGTATTCAAACTGAGCCCCATTGCAATCAACCAAAGGCCACCAACAATTTCATTACCACCACCCATACCATTAATCAGCATTTGTAGGTTGTACCATTGCGAAATAGCCAGTTCTTGATGTTGACCCATAAGCTCCAGAATCATATGAGTCCCCACGTTGGCTAACATACCCGTAACAATGGTAATACCAGCCCAGAGATACCCTAAAATTAAGGCAAAGGACCGAAAAAAACCTGTTACTAGGTGTGTTTTTATACTGATTTGAAAGCCAATTAATGCCAAACCAAATAGAATATAAATAACAAAGTACCATACATAAAGTAAGGTTGAATAAGAGGCTATAAATTCCAACTGAGGTAGGACGGCTTGTGCAGTATCCCCATATGATACATACGAAAGTAAGGCTACATAAACAATCATTCCCACTAGAAAGCTAAGCCCAGCTATCCAACTTGTTGTGCCGGTTAATAAGTTATTTTTCATCTTGGTGCGCCTATTGTTATTCATTGTTTAAAACTGATAAAAAACAGAGAACGCGCCACTCCAGTAATTCGAGCGCTTAACGATTGGACTATCAGCGATTGCTTCTCCTAAATGGTCATACGCTACTCTTGTCGCAAGATGCCATTTAGCCGTAATCGGGTAAACATGCGTTAACGAAAGGTTGGTATTCGTTGCGGCTTCACCTTTGTAAGCTGAAAAACGGCTATTGCTTTCTTTGGAACTTACGCCGTAATAATAGTCCACTAACTCATCAGATTGATGTTGTATCGCTGCAGCAGGGATGAATGTTCCTAATCTGGTTTGAAGCTTTTTAGAGAGCATGAGTTTAGCTTCATAGCCTTCGTGAGTATTAGATACATCCGTTGATATAGCCGTTGTGATATCTACAATGGGAGTGTAATGAGTCCATTGTAGTGCTAGTTCGGTCGCGTCATCACGTTTGTCAAAATGTTTTAGAAGGTCGTTATCCTCTTTATCAAAGACCGACTCTCGCATTAGAAATACACTGCTAAATTGATCGTTTGTGCCTACTTTTTTCGTTAAACCTATTCCTTCTGGTCCCACGATGAACATACCGTACTGAACATTCAAATACGGATGAATTTTGACATCATTGTCTTCGCCAATGACATGATTTTGTTCGCCTAATAATGAAAGCCCAAGGTTGGCATTTAACTCGGTTGCATTGGCAAACAGGCTAACACTTGCTAACAGAATAGGGGCACTCCATTTAGTCGTTGTTACTAAGGTACGCATTTTCATCTCTTTACTCTTTTTTCTCTGTTGATGGGTATTTTTAAAGAATGCACTCCAAAAGTGCGGGCTAAAGATCACATAAAATAAACTGGGCGAAATGATCAGGTGACGAAAGGTCGTATTAAGAGATAAATGGAAAAATACGGGGATGAGATGTTTAACGGGAAAAGCTTTGATGTGTAGAAGACTCGAAAATTCGTATTGCTAACTTCATGCAGAGATGAGTCTGTATATTTTTTAATTTTCTTTATTTTTCAAATAATTAAAGTAGTCATGAAAGCAATAATTTCTTTGTGGGGCTTTGCAAATCATGATGTCAGGTGGCGATGAACTCTAAGGGAATAAGCTATTTTTATAAGAAGGTATTTGTGTACGCTCGTCTGGTAAAAAATTGATCATGAAGCGGTCGTTTTTAGTGCGTTATGTCAGAAATACGACTTGTTTTTTGGCTTTTTCATTACAGTTCTATATATCTTTTATTTTGTGAAAATACCGCTAGAGGTTGTTTTTTGTTCATTATTACGGTGTTTTTGTTGAAAAATTTACCAAAAAAGCCATTCTTGTGTGTTTATTATTTTATGGATTTTAGTGCTTCTTGGTTTTGGTAAGATTTTTGAATGTTAAACAAAACGTAAATATTTAGACTTGTAAGTAATAAAAATTATCACTATGCTAAATAAACGTTAAGTCGTTCTCCAACAATGATTTACGCATTATGTTTAACAACAGAGAGCCGTTATGGTTACAAAACTCGAAGTTAAGAACTTATACAAAATTTTTGGTGAGCATCCGAAGAAAGCTCTGAAGATGCTAGACAAAGGCATAAACAAAGACGAAATTTTTCAAAAAACGGGTCAGACGGTCGGCGTAAAAAATGCCAGTTTGTCCATCGAAGAAGGTGAGATTTTTGTGGTGATGGGACTTTCGGGTTCTGGTAAATCAACCCTTGTTCGTCTACTAAATCGTCTTATTGAACCAACACAAGGCCAAGTCCTCATTGATGGCCATGACATTACCAAAGTCGATGACAAGGCGTTACGTGATATTCGTCGAACTAAAATCAGCATGGTCTTCCAATCTTTTGCCTTAATGCCACATATGAATGTGATTGATAATACGGCATTTGGTCTAGAGCTTTCTGGAGTCGACGTGAAAGAGCGTCATGAAAAAGCGCAAAGTGCACTTGCTCAAGTCGGCTTGGAATCCCATGCGAATAGTTATCCCGATGAATTATCTGGTGGTATGCAGCAACGCGTTGGCCTTGCTAGAGCCTTGACAAATGATCCCGATATTCTACTAATGGATGAGGCTTTTTCCGCCCTTGATCCTCTTATCCGAACTGAAATGCAGGACGAATTAGTTCGACTACAGTCTGAACATCAACGAACTGTCGTGTTTATTTCCCATGACCTTGATGAAGCAATGCGTATTGGTGATCGAATTGCCATCATGCAGGGCGGTGAGGTTGTGCAAGTCGGTACTCCTGATGATATTTTGCATAATCCGGCAAACGATTACGTTCGCTCCTTCTTCAAAGGGGTGGATGTCAGTAACGTATTTAGTGCTAAAGATATAGCTTCCAGATCAAGACTGACGCTTATTAAGAAAGATTCAAGCGAAGGTTTGCGTGCTGGTTTACAGCTATTGAATGATCACGATCGAGATTATGGTTATGTGATTGATAAAAGCCAACGCTTCTTAGGCGTCGTGTCGACAGGTTCGTTGCTTGATGTCATTAAGAATAAACAAACGCTTACCGAAGCCATGATTGATGAAGTTGAGGCGATTTCTGCGGATACGTCTATTAGAGATATCATTTCTATCGTTGCTCACGCGCCATGTGCTGTGCCCGTCATTGATGATCAGCAGAAGTACGTAGGTGTTATCAGTAAAGCGCGTTTACTAGAAACATTGGATAGGGAGGCTTCTGTATGAGTACTGATTCAAATCCATGGGCAACCACCGCTTCAGACGACACTGGGGCTGCAGAATCGACAGCCAGTAATCCTTGGGGCGGTGCTGCTTCGACACAAAGTTCCGATGCGGCATCAATGTCTGCGAGTAATGTCCCCGTTGAACACACTGATTTTAGTTTACTTCATCCTTTCCAAGAAGTTTGGATCCCTCTTGATAACTGGATTGAAACGGGGGTGAATTGGGTTGTCACCAATTTCCGTCCTTTCTTTACTGCAGTTAAAGCCCCGGTAGACGCAACCTTGACGGCAGTTGATAGTGCATTTAATGCCGCACCACCGCTTCTCGTCATCATTTTGTTTGGCTTGCTTGCTTGGCAATTATCAGGACGACGTTTGGCTATTGGCTCTGTCGTTGGCCTGTTAACGCTTGGTGCTATTGGTGCTTGGCAACAATCCATGACGACGCTGGCTTTGGTCGTAACGTCAGTGTTGTTCTGTATCATTCTGGGAATTCCGACGGGTATTGCGATGGCTCGAAGTGATCGCGCTGCCAAAGTGATTCGTCCAATTTTGGATATTATGCAAACCACACCTGCATTTGTTTATTTGGTTCCAATCGTAATGCTTTTTGGTATCGGTAACGTACCTGGGGTCATTGTAACCATCATCTTTGCCGTTGCGCCTGTTATTCGTTTAACCAATCTCGGTATTAGACAAGTGCCAGGTGATTTAATTGAAGCGGCTAACTCGTTCGGTGCGGATAAAAAACAGATGTTGTTCAAAGTCCAATTACCTCTAGCGATGCCGACTATTATGGCCGGTGTTAACCAAACTTTAATGTTGGGTTTATCTATGGTGGTTATTGCATCGATGATCTCAGTCGGTGGATTGGGTCTAATGGTATTGCGCGGTATTGGCCGTTTAGATATTGGACTCGCGACCATCGGTGGTATCGGTATTGTCATCCTCGCCGTTATTTTAGATCGCATGACGCAATCACTTGGACAAGATGCTCGTCAGCGTGGTACTCGTCATTGGTATGAAACTGGACCAATTGGCTTATTACTTGCGCTTAAAAAATGAAAACTAATACGTTTACAAAAAACTCATTCAAAGGAGATGTTCCAATGAAAAAGGTAATTACACTAACTTCACTTGCCGCACTGTTTAGTGGTGCTGTTTTAGCAGATGGTCACTTACCTGGTGAGGGTGTAAAAGTCACAGCTGTACAAAGTACGATTGCAGAAGAGACATTCCAGACTGTTGTTGTCAATAAAGCATTAGAGAAATTGGGCTATGATGTTCAGCCTATCAAAGAAGTAGACTACAGTGCCGCTTACACTTCTGTTGCTAATGGTGATGCACAGTATCTTGCGGTGAACTGGTATCCACTTCATAACACTATGTATAAAAATGCTGGTGGTGACGACAAATTTTATCGCGCCGGCTTCTATATTGAAGGGGCTGCACAAGGTTATCTTATTGACAAAAAAACCGCTGATAAATATGACATTACGAATATAGCGGATTTTAAAGATCCAAAAATTGCAGCCTTATTTGATACGAATGGTGATGGCAAAGCAGACTTAACTGGTTGTCAGGCTGGCTGGGGTTGTGAAGGTGTTATTGAACATCAGCTAGATGCCTTCGGTTTACGTGATAGGATCACGCATAATCAGGGACAATACGCGGCGATTATTTCTGACACCATTGCGCGTTTCAATGAAGGTGAGTCGATCTTTTATTACACTTGGACACCGTATTGGGTATCAGGCAAACTCGTTCCTGGTCGTGATGTTGTATGGTTAGAAGTACCTTATTCTTCAAATCCAAATAACACTGATACAGCGCTACCGAATGGCAAAAACTACGGTTTTGACATCAACAGTGAGCGAATTGTTGCCAACAAAGCGTTTGCTGAAGCGAATCCAGCCGCTAAAAAATTATTTGAAATCATGAAGCTACCAATTAACGCAGTGAGTGCTGAGAATATGTTGATTGCTGATGGTGAAGATTCCCAGCGTGATATCGCTATCCATGCTGATAATTGGATTAGTGCTAACCAAGCGACGTTTGATGGCTGGATCTCTGAAGCTAAGAAAGCCGCTAAATAAAAGCGCTTTGCTAACAAGGTTCCAGCTTTTTAACCTAATTGAATGTTGGAATTATAAGAAAGTAATACTAAAGGATGCTGTATTTATACAGTGTCCTTTTTTATTGTTAAGTGATGAATGACATAGAGTCATGATCATAAAAAATGCCTTTCATTGCTTGGTAATGAAAGGCATTTTGCTGTCTTGTTTTCTAAATTATTCTTTTATTCTAATGTCCTTTTACACTATAGGACGTTCTTCATATTGCGGTTTGTCATCGCAGATATCGTACCATTCCGCTTTAGACCCAACAAAAATGTGCGAGGAAGGCTTGCCATCAATTTTCGTATCGAGTGTGCCTATGCGTAGGCGAAGTAGCTCTGGCATATTTGGACGTCGACTATAAAGTGGTGAGGCACACTGTTTGCAGAAGACTCGAAACACTCCAGGAGTAGATTCGTATTCCGCTAGTAGTTCTTTCCCTTTTAAAAGGGTAAAAGCTGTGGTTGGAATGGCCGCATTGGCAGCAAAGGCAGAACCGTTAGCTTTGCGACATTTTTGGCAGTGGCACTGCATTATGTCACCCAGATCGCCTTTTATTTCGTATTGAATGCCATTACATAAACAGCTTCCAGATAACATGCTCTTCTCCTAAATATCGGTGGGTTATAACTATGTTTAGCTGAAGTTTCAGGTTAAACCTTTTGTTCTTAACAGACAACTTACGTCTATTAAAAGGTATTTTTACCTCGAATCGTGCGTGTATTGACTGATTTTATTTTTTATTTCTTTTGCTTCTGCTTCCAGAGCCGTAATGAAATCGTCTAAGTGAGGATTAAAAGGGCGGTGCAGGGGCAAAAGGATATTGATGGTAAAAGCATAAGAGGTAGTAAGCGGCCTAATCTGCAAACCATGACCGATGAAATCTAAGGCTGTCAAAGGGTTAATGATTGCGATACCCGCACCTTTGCTGACGAGTTGGCATACCGATGCCGCCGTCGGTGTTTCAACCACGGTTTTTCGATGGACGCCAAGTTTATTGAGTTCATTATCTAATTTGATTCGATAGGGGTCGGTAGGTGATAAATTTACAAAAGGCTGACCTTCAAAGTCTCGTATATCGATGCTGTCTTTTGCCAATAATGGATGGTGATTCGGTAAAATACATACTTCATCAATATCCAATAAAGGTTTAAGTGCGGTACCGGAGGGTGAGTCATTGTTTTCTGTCAAACCGAGGTCATATTGCTGGTACGTTAAGCTTTGTTCTAAATAGGGTGGCTCTTGAACAGAAATAGATATACCAACATTGTTGTTAGTGTCTAAGAATTTTAGACAAGCGCCAGGTAACAGTGATTGTGAAAACGCAGGTAGTGTCAGTACGGATAATCTTCCCGTTTGATTGGTGCGTAAATCCTCCGCAGTTGACCAAATTCGTTCTAAGCCAATATAAGAGCGTTTTACTTCCTCAAATAATGTATATGCCGCATTGCTGGGTTTAAGGCGGCCACGTACTCTTTCGAACAAGCTAAAACCTAAGATGTGTTCAAGTCTTGCTAATTCACGACTAATCGTTGGTTGAGATGTGTGCAAGATATTGGCTGCGCTCGTCACACTTTCTGCTGTCATTAATGCATTGAATATTTCAATTTGTCGAAATGTTAATTTCATAAGTCATATCAAAAATGAATAGAATTTGTATAAATGGATATTATTTGAATTTTTACCCGTGCGCTATGCTTGATTCATCTTTTACGAATTGAACATCTTTGGGAGCGTGACGAAATGACTATCTTTAACCCTGATACCTTAAGAGAAATAGCTCAGCAGTATGGTACGCCACTCTGGGTGTACGATGCGCCGACTATTCGCCAGAAAATAGAATTGTTACGTGACTTCGATGTTATTCGTTATGCACAAAAAGCCAGTTCGAATATACATATTTTACGTTTAATGCGTGAAGCAGGAGTGATGGTGGATGCGGTTTCTGCTGGGGAAATTGAAAGAAGCTTGGCGGCAGGTTATAGCAATCAAGATAATCCCGAGAGTATTGTTTTTACCGCCGATGTGATTGATCGTGAAGCGCTTGCCTTGGTTATTCAACATAATATTCCTGTGAATATCGGCTCTTTGGATATGTTGCACCGTATCGCAGAAGTGGATTCTCATCATCCTGTTTGGCTTCGTGTAAATCCGGGGTTTGGCCATGGCCATAGTGACAAAACCAATACTGGTGGGCCAAATAGTAAGCATGGTATTTCGCTAGAAGATTTGCCCGAGGTCGTTGCTTTACTTCAACAATATGGACTGGATTTAATTGGCATCCATATGCACATTGGTTCTGGCTCAGACTTCGCACATTTGTCTTTGGCTTGTCAGGCTATGGTAGAAATAGTGAAATTGGCCAATGTTGATATTAGAGCCATCTCCACTGGCGGTGGGCTTCCTGCACCTTATTTAAAAAATGACGTTGAATTAGATACCCATAGTTTTTTTCGATTATGGGATGAGGCACGTAAAGACATAGAAAATCATTTGGGACATGCCATAACATTAGAAGTGGAACCAGGGCGTTTTCTGGTGGCTAACGCCGGAGTTCTGGTCGCTGAAATTCATTGTTTGAAGTCGACAGCGCAGCATCGTTTTGTTTTGGTGGATGCAGGCTTTAATGATCTTTTACGACCCAGCATGTATGGAAGTTATCATAAAATTGAGGTTCTCCATAAAGCCGCAACACAACAGTCGGTAAACTCAATGCATGGTAAGCGTGAGTACGCAGTCGCTGGCCCTTTATGTGAATCTGGTGATGTGTTTACACAAGATGAGAATGGCGTAATTTGCCATCAGGCATTAGATAATCCAAGGGTTGGAGATATGTTGGTATTTAAGGATGCTGGTGGGTATGGCGCTGCTATGTCATCAAATTACAACAGCCGTCCATTGGCACCAGAGGTAATGATTGATGAAGGACAATATCGCTTGATTAGAAAACGACAAACCATAAGAGATTTGCTGTCATTGGAAATGATCTAATTTCGTTGGTAATTGAAACGGATTGAAATGTGGTTAAACAAGGAAGTGGATTGATTTTATTTTACTTAGCTGGTTAAACTGAAAGTATTAGCTGGTTAATTGAGAAATACAATCAAGGAGTAGTCGGTGGATATTACATTTGAGGCAATTTTCAAAGAGAACATTAAGCGGGCGCATTATCAAGTGGATGGGCTGAGTTCTGATAAAAGTCATATTCAAGTGGTGATTTGGCCGACATTTTCCGGTTTAACCGATTTTGAGAAAAGCATTGCTGATAAAATCGTATCATTAGGTTTTTCTGCCACAGCGATCGATTTGTATGGTGTCGACAATAATCCCGTCGAAATGGACCAAAAACGTGCCCGAATGGGCGCCTTGGTCGCTGAGGCTGAACCCTTACATGACTTGTTGAATGAATTGACTCAATCTGCTTGTGATGCCGAAGGTAAGACTATTGTGCATGTTGGGTTTTGTCTTGGCGGTCGGTTGGCTTTGGAAGCCGGCTTGCATCTTGAAAACAGTGCCGGAGCGGTAAGCTTTCATGGGTTGATGAGTTTTTTCCGAGCGCAATCAGAAGATAAAGCCAATACTAGAGCCAAAATATTAGTATTAAATGGTCTCCAAGACCCTTTAATAACGGAAGAAGACGCTCAGGAAGCAAAACGTTACTGGAGTGGTTTAGGGATGGATTTTCAGTTCATTGATTTCAGCAACACCATGCACTCGTTTATGTTGCCTAGCGCTGATAACCCCCAGCATGGCAGCCAATTCAATCCTCAAACCGCTCAGCGAGGGTATAACTATTTGGCCAACTTTTTAGATGAGTTTGTCTAAATACTAGGGTACTAGAAGAAAGGCCTCGCCTAGAAAATAGGCGAGGCCTTTTAGTGTTAACGGGCTGGAACAGGGCGATCTATTAAGGCCTCACCATTAGAATTAAACAAATAGCAATCAGCCGTTTTTATACCCACTGTCACTCTTTCACCATTTCGCGTTAGGTTTGCGCCACTGACTTCTATCGTCAATTTGCTACCTTGAAATTGGCCATAAAGGTAGGTGAGGCCGCCAAGGTGTTCCGCTACGTCAATGTCTAGATCTATCGTTAGGTCGGCATCTTCCGTGTTTTCTTTGATGTGTTCTGGTCGAATGCCGAGTTTGACTGTCTCGTTGACAGAGACTTTGGTGCCATCGACTTCTAGTTCAATACGTTGGCCATAGATATCGATAACGGCCAGATCTTTATTATCAATACTGATGACTTTGCCTTCCAAGAAGTTCATTTTGGGTGAGCCGATGAAACCAGCGACAAATTCGTTAGCTGGGTTGTGATACAGCTCTAGTGGTGAACCAACTTGTTCAACATTGCCAGCCCGTAATACCACGATTTTATCGGCCAAGGTCATGGCTTCCACCTGATCATGTGTGACATAAATCATGGTGGCTTTTAAACGATTATGTAGCTGCGCGATTTGAATACGCATGTCGACGCGTAGTTCGGCATCTAGGTTAGAAAGAGGTTCGTCAAACAGGAATACTTCTGGCTGACGTACGATGGCACGTCCAATCGCCACACGCTGACGCTGGCCGCCAGAGAGTTGTTTAGGTTTGCGGTCCAGCAATTCATTCAATTGAAGAATATTCGCCGCATTGCTGACTTGCGCTTTGATCTTTTCTGGATCAACCCCGTTCATGCGTAAGCCAAAACTCATATTCTCTTCCACTGTCATATGTGGGTACAGCGCATAGGATTGAAATACCATAGCGACTCCGCGATCAGCGGGGGCTACGTCATTCATGTTGGTGCCATTGATTTCTAGCTTACCATCTGTGATTTCTTCTAGACCGGCAATTAAGCGTAGTAGGGTGGATTTGCCGCAACCAGAAGGACCTACAAAGACCACAAATTCACCGTCTTGAAGATCTAAATTGACGCCATGAATTGTTTCAATGTCATGAAACCGTTTGATGACGTTTGTTAGTTTTATCGTCGCCATAATGGACTTTCCTATGCTAGTTAGAGGCCATGGCCCCCATTCGAGTGGATATTTTCTGACAGGCATCTTTGACCAATGCTTGAAAGTGTTGGAAGCGCGCGTCGTCTACGCGAAACTTAGGTGCGGTAATACTAAGCGCGGCAATAGGTTCATTTCGGTGGTTTAGTATCACGGAGGCAGCACATTGAATGCCTTCCTCATGTTCTTCTAAATCCAGTGAGATTTTGCTGTCACGAATTTTATTAAGATCGTCTCTTAACCTGTCTTCGTTAATCAGTGTGGTGGCTGTGTGCTGGACAAAGCGTTGTTCTTTAATGGCGGCCGCCAGCTGATCTTTACTCAGAAAGGCCATCATGGCTTTCCCCACACCAGTGCAATAAGCGGGGCCTTTTTTGCCCACAGCCGAAAACAAACGCAAACTTTTTTGGCTTTCAAGTTTATCGATGTAAATCACATCACCGCGATCAAGAACGGCAAGGTGAATGGTTTCGCCGGTTTCATCCCATAACCGTTTCATTTGATCGGCGGCAATATCACGCACATCGATTTTTGACCAAGCTTGGTGAGCAAGTTCCAGTAAACCATATCCAGGGTGATACAGCTGAGTGGCTTCATCGAAGCGAACTAAGCCTTTGTCTGTTAATGAGGTTAGGGTTCGATGTGCGGTGGCTTTGGGCAAGTCTGTCTTTTCAACCAATTCCGCAAAGCGAAGCGGTACAGGGGTCATGCAAACCTCCTGTAGCAAGCTAATTGCTTTGTCTAATGATGAGCCTCCGCTTTTGGAATCTTGCTCGGCCATTATCTCTTTTCCTTAATATCGGTTTTTATATTTTTTTAAGGTCGATTTTGCCCCAAAAACTAGGGCTGAAAAAATGATCTAATTTGAGTATTGCAAAAAATGGAACTTTATTCCATTATTTTGTTGTGCAAGTTGCTCATGATTAAAAATGGGTGATCAGCAAGACAATTTATAAACTAATAAAAATAAGAGGTAAGTGCGCCATGCAAAAGTTGCATAGCAAGCAACAGCAATGGATGCCGGTTTTGTTCTTAGCGCCAGCAGTCATTTTGTTTGTGGTCTACGTTATCTTTCCTATTCTGCAAAGTATCTGGTTGAGCTTTTATGAATGGGATGGAATTGGTGAAAAAACCTTCGTAGGCTTTAGTAATTATGTAGAACTCTTTGACGATTATCAGTTTTGGGTGGCGTTAAAAAACAATCTGTATTGGATGGTTTTCTTTATGCTGGCCCCGCCCATTGGACTGGGCATTGCACTGTTCCTCAATCAAAAAATCATGGGCATACGTTTAGTTAAATCCATGTTTTTCTTTCCTTTCGTTATTTCTCAAGTGGTTGTTGGCTTGGTTTTCTCTTGGTTTTATGACCCATCTTTTGGTCTTTTCAATAAGGCCATAGCATTATTTGGAATGGAACCGGTGGCGGTTTTATCTGATGAAAATTGGGTGACCTTTGGCATTATCGTGGCAGGTCTTTGGCCACAAATTGCCTATTGCATGATCCTCTATCTCACAGGCTTGAATAATTTAAATCCAGATCAAATCGAAGCGGCTCGCTTAGACGGCGCGCACGGCTGGAAAATGTTACGTCATGTTATTTTGCCTCAACTGCGTCCCGCTACATTCATTGCAGTTGTGGTGACAGTGATCGGTGCGTTAAGAAGTTTCGACCTTGTTGCCACCATGACCAGTGGCGGGCCATTTGGGTCTTCTAGTGTTCTAGCTTACTTCATGTATGAACAATCCATCTTTAACTATCGAGCTGGTTACGGTGCAGCGATTGCGACTGTGTTGTTCTTGATAATGGATATTTATATCGCCTACTTCTTATGGCGTATGCTGAAGAGTGAGAAAGCCTAATGTTTCCAACTCCTATAGAAAAAAGATCGTTACCTTTTAATTTAAGCTATCGCGTGGCTGTTTGGATCGCTTTGTTACTTTGGTTATTGCCTTTGATTGCCGTCATGATGACTTCCGCTCGCTCTATGGCGGATATTAACTCTGGTAATTATTGGGGGGTTCCAAGTGAATGGATGTTGTTTGAAAACTACACCATGGTATTTACGCAAACGCCCATGCTGCGCTATCTCATCAATTCGCTGATCATTACCTTACCCGCGGTATTTGGCGCGGTTGCCTTATCGACCTTGGCCGGTTACGCCTTAGCTAAGTTTAAATTTCGCGGCAATGTTGCGCTATTTGCGACTTTTATCGCAGGTAACTTTGTGCCGTTTCAAATCTTAATGATTCCAGTGCGCGATCTCACTATTAGCATGGGGTTGTATGACACCGCCTCGGGCTTGATTTTGTTCCATATTGCTTTTCAAACAGGGTTTTGCACCTTGTTTATGCGCAACTTTATCGTCGGTTTACCTGATGAATTAATTGAAGCGGCGCGGGTGGAAGGGGTGAGCGAATGGCAAATATTTTGGCATGTGGTTTTACCATTAGTTCGTCCCGCTTTGGCCGCCTTGTCTGTGCTGATTTTTACTTTTATTTGGAATGATTATTTCTGGGCGCTGGTGCTGGTGCAGAGTGATGAAGTGCGCCCGATCACAGCAGGGATTAGTGCTCTAAAAGGTCAGTGGATGGCGTCTTGGCAACTTATTGCTGCGGGTTCAATTGTCGCCGCGTTACCGCCTGTCATCTTGTTCTTCGCCATGCAGCGTCACTTTATTGCTGGCTTAACTTTGGGTGCTACGAAAGGATAAGACGATGAAAAATGGATTGAACATAGGGTTTTATCGACAAGACTCAAAAGACCAAAGCAAGACCTTGGTGATTGCTTGCCCAAAACAAGGCTCGCCAGAGTTGCTCTACTTTGGTGATGCGTTACCAGTGCAGACGGATTTAAGTTCGGTGTATATGTCGCAACAAGCAGGCATTCCGCAAGCCATGATGGACAAGCCTGTTCCTATGTCTTTACTCCCTGAAGCAGGGCGCGGTTGGCTGCAAACGCCAGCCGTGGAGGCCAGTGCAGAAGACCGCCCAACATGGGCTGCCTGTTGGAGCTTGCTTGATGTGGAAGCGCTAGAAAGCGGCTTTAAGATTCGTTTGGAAGATAACGTGGCCCAATTGTCGGTGTCGCTGTCGATTGGTTTATTGCCATCTGGCGTCTTACGTCAACAACTGACCTTAACTAACCAAGGACAGGGCGATGTGATGGTGCAGCGCTTGGCTTGTACCTTGCCTGTTGCTGCGCGTTTTACTGAGCGAATGGGTTTTTATGGTCGTTGGTGTCAAGAGTTTCAACAAGAGCGCAGTGATTGGCATGCTACTTGGTTGCAAGAAAACCGCAACGGCCGTAATTCTCAGGCGAACTTTCCCGCGGTGATGGTTGGTGAGCAAGGCTTTGGGGAGCAGCAAGGGGAAGTGCTTGGGGCACATCTTGCTTGGAGCGGAAACCACAGACTAAAAGCCGATTACACCGCAGAAGGTCATCGTTATTTACAAGCGGAAGTCTTGTATTTATCTGGTGAAATTATCCTCGCCGCCAATGAGTCTATTTCGACCCCTGAATTCTTGGCGGCACACAGTGGCACTGGGCTAAATGCCATGAGTCAGCAGTTCCACCAAGAAGCACGTGCTCGTTTGCAATTAGCTAAGCCTCGTCCAGTGCATTTGAATACGTGGGAAGCGTTTTATTTCGATCACGATATGACCAAACTAAAAGCGCTGGCTAAAGCCGCCGCTGACGTTGGGGTTGAACGTTATATTTTGGACGATGGATGGTTTCGCGGTCGCAACAATGACAAAGCCGCGTTAGGGGATTGGTTTGTTGATGAAAACAAATACCCAGATGGATTAATGCCTTTGATTAGCTATGTCAAAGAGGAACTGGGTATGGAGTTTGGTTTGTGGTTTGAACCTGAAATGGTTAACCCAGATTCCGATTTATTCCGTGCTCATCCTGATTGGGCTTTGCAACTTCCCCAATACGAACCCGCTCTCGCACGTAATCAATTGGTTCTGAATTTAGCGAAACCGGAAGCCTATCAATATATCCGCGAGCGTTTATTTTCACTCTTCACGGAATATCCCATTGATTATGTGAAATGGGATATGAACCGAGATTATTCCCAGCCAAGTGGTGATATTGCCCCGCAAGCCCATGCTCAGGTTGAAGCCTTGTATCGCTTATTGGGCGACATTAATGATGCTTTTCCCGCGATGGAAATCGAAAGCTGCTCCTCAGGCGGTGCGCGAGTGGATTTCGGTATCTTGAATTTTACTAAGCGTTTCTGGGCATCTGATTGTAATGATGCGTTAGAGCGTCAAACCATCCAGCGTGGCTTCAGTTATTTTTTACCGCCTGAAGTCATGGGATCCCATGTGGGACCAGATAAAAGTCATACCACCAGTCGCGTTCACGATGTGGCATTCCGTGCTGGCACGGCTTTGCTTGGTCATTTTGGTATTGAATGGAATTTATTAGAGGCTAATGACGAGCAAAAAGCGACGATTTCAAACTGGTTGTCTCATTACAAGCGCCATAGAGCCCTGTTGCATGACGGTAAGAATTGGCGTTTGCCAAGCGCTGACGGTCGGGCACAAACCCAGTGGGCATTGAGTCAAGACCGACTACAAGGTTTGGCCGTTTATAGCCAATTGGCTATGCCAAAGCAGGCGCAAACTTTACCGCTTTGTTTACCAAACCTATTGCCGGATCAGCTTTATCGAGTAGAGGTGCTAGAGCACAGTCCGCTACCCGGCCATCTTATGAAAGCCTTACCTGCGTGGTGGAAACAAGACCTGATTTTGAATGGGGCGAGTTTGAGCCAAGTGGGTCTTCAATTACCGATTTTTGATCCTGAATCTCTTGTACTTATAGGGATTCAAGCCGTACCTGCTATGGAGAAACATTGAATGAGCGATAACAATAACAAAGATAAAAAACCATTACGCAGTCAGCAATGGTACGGAAAATTAGACAAAGACGGCTTTATTCACCGCAGCTGGATGAAAAACCAAGGTTTGCCAGACCACAGTTTTGATGGTCGACCTATCATCGGCATTTGTAATTCATGGAGTGAGTTGACGCCATGTAATGCGCACCTTCGTGAACTGGCGGAATACGTAAAACGGGGAGTATGGGAAGCCGGCGGTGTGCCCCTTGAATTTCCCGTTATGTCGTTGGGTGAAACCCAAATGAAGCCAACGGCCATGCTGTTTCGTAACCTGATGAGTATGGATGTGGAAGAATCCATGCGGGCTTATGGCATGGATGGCGTTGTGTTGTTAGGGGGATGCGACAAAACCACGCCAGCCCAATTGATGGGCGCATGTTCAGTGGATTTGCCGACTATCGTTGTCTCTTCTGGCCCTATGCTAAATGGTAAATACCGCGGCAAAGACATTGGTTCCGGCACGGATGTGTGGAAGTTCAGCGAAGCAGTACGCGGCGGCAAAATGAGTCTTGATGCATTTATGCGAGCCGAGTCGGGCATGTCCCGTTCCCGAGGCACTTGTATGACCATGGGCACCGCGTCGACTATGTCTTGTTTGGTGGAAGCCTTAGGCATGTCACTACCCGAAAACGGCACCTTGCCCGCGGTGGATGCCCGTCGTCAAGCGCTAGCGCATATGACAGGAGCGCGGATTGTCGACATGGTGAAAGAAGATCTAAAACCCTCTGACATTTTGACGAAAGCCGCGTTTGAAAATGCCATTCGAGCGAATGCGGCGATAGGTGGTTCGACCAATGCCGTTGTGCATTTACTGGCTATCGCGGGTCGTGTCGGGGTGGATTTAAGCTTAGAAGACTGGGATCGCATTGGCGCGGACATTCCTTGCTTGGTTGATTTGATGCCATCGGGCCGATTCTTGATGGAAGACTTCCATTACGCCGGCGGTTTCCCTGCGCTCATTCAGCGTTTGAGTCATCTATTTGATATGAACGCCAATACAGTATGTGGCGCTACCTTGGGCGAGATTACCGAAGGTGCAGAGTGTTTCAACGAGGACGTTATTCGTCCGTTAGACAAACCATTGCGAGAGAAAGCAGGCATTGCCGTATTGCGCGGTAACTTATCACCACAAGGGGCGATCATTAAACCCAGTGCCGCTACCCCCGCTTTATTGCAACACACGGGCAAAGCCGTGGTGTTTGAAAACATTGAAGACTACAAAGCGCGCATCGATACCCCAGAATTGGAAGTCGATAAAGACTCGATTTTGGTTCTTAAAGGTTGTGGGCCAAAGGGTTACCCCGGGATGCCGGAAGTGGGCAATATGGCATTACCGAGTAAGTTGCTAGAACAAGGCATTACCGACATGGTACGCATCAGTGATGCACGTATGAGCGGAACAGCATTTGGTACTGTGGTGTTGCATGTGGCACCGGAATCCACTGTCGGAGGGCCATTGGCCTTGGTGCAAAATGGCGATGAAATCACCCTAGATGTAGAGGGGCGTGGTTTGCATTTGCATATTTCAGAGGAAGAAATGGCGCGCCGTAAAGCCGCATGGCAACCGGAAGAAAGCGACTATCAGCGTGGTTATGCCAAGTTGTATATCGACCATGTCATGCAGGCCGATCAAGGGGCGGACCTAGATTTCCTTGTTGGCAAAAGTGGATCGAAAGTGAGTAGGGAGTCTCATTAATGACCAATAATAAAAATAAAACCGTTTTTCCTAGTTTAAAAGGACGTCATGCGCTTGTTAGTGGCGGTGCATCTGGTATTGGCGAAGCCTTAGTTCGTGCCTTGGCGCAGCAAGGTTGCTTGGTCAGCTTTTTGGATATTGATCAAACCGCAGGTGACAGTCTTGCCAAAGAGCTAAAGGATCAAGGTCTACAAGCGCATTTTAATTTGGTTGATTTAACGGATGTCGATAAGCTTCAAGCCGTGATTAATGAACGCATGGCGGATTGGGGAGCGATTCGTATCCTAGTGAATAATGCGGCCAACGATCATCGTCATACTTTACAAGACATGACATCGGATGCGTTCGATCAATGCATGTCGGTCAATTTAAAACATCATTTCTTTGCTGCTCAAGCGGTGGCGCCCGCCATGGCGGAAGCAGGTGGTGGCAGCATTATCAATATGAGTTCCAATTCTTGGATGTTAGGACTTGCTGGCTATCCAGGTTACGTGACTGCAAAAGCAGGTATTTCCGGTTTAACCAAGGGCTTGGCCCGTGAATTGGGTGGTCAGAAAATTCGAGTGAATACCGTCTTGCCTGGTTGGGTTATGACCGAAAAGCAAAAGCGTCTTTGGCTAACGCCAGAAGCAGAAGCGGAACTGATGACGCAACAAGCCCTGAAAGAAAAAATAGAACCAGAAGATGTAGCGGATTTGGTGTTGTTTTTAAGTGCGGATGACAGTCGCATGATCTCTGGTCAAAGTTTGGTTGTGGATGGAGGGCGCTTGTAATGACCTTATTTAATCCTGCTTCACAACCTGCTGGTGACCAAGCCAGCTTTATTGCTGTTGATTGGGGAACCACGAATTTACGTGCCTTTTTGATGAATCAGGATGGTCATATTCAAGCCCAGCGTGACAGTGATCGAGGCATGTTAAAACTTGGCTCAGCTGAATTTGAACGTGTCTTGGCCGATTTTCTGGGTGATTGGCTCACCTCTGATTTGCCCATCTATATGGCTGGTATGGTGGGCAGTCGTGGCGGCTGGCAAGAAGTCCCTTATCAACAATGTCCGATGAAATTGGATGATTTGGCGGACAAGCTTCAGTGGCTAACAACCTCTTTGCCTAACCCTATTGCCATTGTGCCGGGTCTACAGGGTATTGGTATTGCTGGTCTTGTGGATGTTATGCGCGGCGAAGAAACTCAATTACTCGGGGCGCTTGATTGGCTAGAAGAACAAGGTCGAGCCGATGACACCCCCATATTTTGTTTGCCAGGTACACATTGTAAATGGGCGCAAATTACACAGGGTGAAGTGAACCAGTTTTCCACTTCGATTACTGGTGAGCTGTTTGCACGGCTTAATGACGAGTCCAGTTTAGTAAAAGGCCTGCCTAAACCAGAGCAAATCAACGCTGCTGCATTCAATCAAGGCGTTTTGGCTAGTCAGCAAGCGGGTGGCATTTTGCATCATTTATTTAGTACTCGAAGTCGCTTTGTTTGTGGTGATTTGGCGGCTGAAGAAGTGCGTGATTATTTGTCTGGCGTGGTGATTGGGCATGATGTGAATGACACATTAGAGGCGTTAAAAGAGGCTTATTCAAATCACTCAATCAATTCGGTGATCATTATTGGCAGCCAAGCTTTAGCAGAGCGCTATCGGTTGGCGTTATCTGCTCACCATCTTAGCACTGAATTTTTACCTGCCAATGAAGCCAGTATTCGCGGTTTAAAACGTTTGGCGAATCGTCAAATTCGGTCGGAAATGAATCCGGCACAAGGAGCCTAATAAAAATGAAACACTCTTTTGATGCACTGATGCAAGAGTTTCCTATGGTGGCGATACTTCGCGGTATTACACCGGAGGAAGTGGTTGAGCACACTCAAGTTTTAATTGATGCGGGCTTTCGTCTGATTGAAGTGCCGCTCAATTCTCCTGATGCCTTTACCAGTATTCGAATGCTACAAGACACATTTGGTCATCAAGTCTTGATTGGTGCCGGTACTGTGTTAACCATGGCTCAGCTCACGGAATTGGTTGCTACGGGCGCACAATTAATGGTGTGTCCGCATACTGATGTTGAGCTAATTAAAGCCGCGAAAGTAGCAGGCCTGTATGCCATGCCGGGCTTTTTTACCGCTAGTGAAGCCTTTGCCGCACTTCATGCTGGTGCGGATGCGGTGAAATTGTTTCCTGCCGAAGCCTTGCCGTCAATCAATGTTGTTAAAGCCTTGGGAGCTGTGATTCCCGCAAAAACTTGGTTATGTCCTGTTGGTGGCGTGAATCCAGAAAATGTCGCTGAGTATTTACAGGTGGGGGCTCGTGGTTTTGGTTTGGGTTCCGCCTTGTATAAAAAGGGTCAATCTGTTGCTACCACAAAAGCTAACGCTGAGGCCTTTATGGCGTCATGGAAGGCTTATCAAAACGAGTTAGGAGAATAAAAACAATGAAGCAAATTAGTACTCAGCGCCACCAATTAGCAGAGGGACCATTTTGGAGCCAGTCTGAACAAGCTCTGTATTGGGTCGATATTCCCGCTTGCAAAGTTTGGCGCTGGCATCAAGAGTCCAATGAATATCAGCATTGGACTCTACCGAAAAAAGTATCGGCGGTGTTCACCACGCAAAGCGATCGTTTGCTGGTGGCCTTGGCGGATTCCGTCGCGTATTTGGATAAAGCGACAGGCGAATTAGAGCATTTGTGCGACCTAGATACGGATATTCCGGGTAATCGCAGTAACGATGCTAAATGCGATCCCAACGGTGTGCTTTGGTTGGGAACAATGGACGATGCGGAAGAAAACACATCTGGTCGACTATGGAAAATTACCCCAGAAGGTAAAAGAACACTCATGCTGGAAGGAATTGGCATTTCCAATACCTTGGCGTGGGACGAATCTCGCGGTCGCTTCTATTTTGGTGATACGACAACAGGTAAAGTGCATGCGTTTCCCTATCCAGAATTCTATGACGTACGCAGCCAATCACCTTTTTTTGAAGTGAAAGAGGGGGTTGGAGCGGACGGTTCTTGCATTGATTCTGCTGGTTGTCTATGGAATGCCAACTGGGATGGTGCGCGTATTGTGCGATACAGCCCTGAAGGTGAAGTGCTGCAAACCATTGAGCTGCCTTTTTCAAAACCGACTAGTTGTGTGTTTGGTGGGCCTGCTGGCAATACATTGTTTATCACATCGGCCAGTGTGGCGACCAGCGAAGAAGCGTTAGCAGAACAGCCGCTTGCTGGCCATGTTATCGCTATTGATTTGAAGGACGCACTGGGTCTTGATGTCACTGGCGAGCCAAGTCAGCCGTTTTCTGGAGCATAAAAATGAAATTAGGTGTGTGTTATTACCCTGAGCATTGGCCAAAAAGTCGCTGGCAAGAAGACGCTCAACAGATGCAGAAAATCGGTATTGAATATGTGCGTATTGGCGAATTCAGTTGGAGTACGATTGAGCCCACGCCCGGTGAACTGCATTGGGAATGGTTGGATGAATCATTAGATATTCTGCATTCCCATGGTTTAAAAGTGATTTTAGGAACGCCCACGGCGACACCGCCAAAGTGGTTGGTGGACCGCAATCCTTCTATGTTGGCAAAAGATGAGCAGGGCCGTGTCCGTCATTTTGGTTCTCGCAGGCATTACACTTTTGCGAGCCTTGAGTATCGTGAAGAATGTCGTCGTATCGTTACTTTGATGGCGGAGCGTTATGGTCAACATCCTGCGGTGGCTTCTTGGCAAACCGATAATGAATTTGGTTGTCATGATACGATTTTGAGTTATGCGGAAGCGGATCTGGCGGCTTTTCGGCTATGGCTAGCGGCAAAATACGGTACGGTCGACGCCTTGAATAAGGCGTGGGGCAATGTGTTTTGGAGCATGGATTATCGCTCCTTTGATGAAATTGAACTGCCGAATTTAACCGTTACGGAAGCCAACCCTTCCCATCGTCTCGATTTCCAACGCTGCTGTTCAGATCAAGTGGTGGCTTTTAATAAGTTACAGGTCGATATACTGCGTGAATATTCCGCTGGTCGTGATTTAGTCCATAACTACATGGGATTTTTCACCGCGTTTGATCATCATAAAGTGGGTCAAGATCTGGATGTGGCGAGTTGGGATACCTATCCCTTGGGCTTTCTTGATCAAGAAGCGATCTATACCGAAGAAGAAAAACACCAATATTTGCGGGTGGGGCATCCTGATTTCGGCGCTTTCCATCATGATTTATATCGTGGCTGTGGCAAAGGGCGTTTATGGATCATGGAACAGCAACCAGGGCCTGTGAATTGGGCGCCGCATAATCCGACACCTGCTGATGGCGCCGTGCGTTTATGGACATGGGAAGCGTTTTCTCATGGTGCAGAACTGGTTTCTTACTTCCGTTGGCGTCAGGCACCATTTGGCCAAGAGCAAATGCATGCGGGTCTATTGCGCCCCGATGCTCAAGAAGCGGAAGCGGCTAAAGAAGCCGCGCAGGTTGCTAACGAAGTAAAACAATTGGCGCAATCGCTTGGTTTGGATGCTGAAGAGCTGGTGTCATTACCAAGTGCCGGAAAAGTGGCATTGATGTTTGATTATGATGCCTGTTGGTCGCTGGATATTCAGCCGCAATCCCGAGCCTATCGTTATCTATTTTGGTCTTATCGTGTATATGAAGCCTTGCGCGAGCTGGGGTTGTCGGTCGACATCATTCCAAGTGATGCTTCTTTAGATATGTATGAACTCTTGGTGCTGCCTGCTCAAGCTCATATTACGTCTGAATTGCAAGAAAAGCTCAACGCTTACGAAGGTGTCTTGTTAGCAGGACCACGAACCGGCAGCAAAACCGATACTTATCAAATCCCTGAAAATCTTGCTCCTGGCCCATTAGCAAACTTGCTTCCTTTAACGGTTGAGCGGGTAGATGCTTTGCCTGAGCATACTCAGCTGGCTGTTTCTGGAAAATGGGGGACAGGTAAGTTGAAGCATTGGCATGAACAGATCAAAACAAATTTGCCATGTGTATTAAAAGACGATGCTGGCAACCCCGTGTTAATGGGGGCTGATCGACATTTTTACCTTGCTTCTTGTTTGGATAATAACTTGTTGAAACTCAGTTTGGCGAAGCTCGCAGAGAAGGCTTCTTTGCCCACTTATTACTTACCAAAAGGTGTTCGAATTCGTGAACGTGGCAATGTGATCTTTGTTTTTAACTATGCTTCTCAGTCGGTTGTTTTTGAGCCGGAGAATGCCGAGTTATTACTGGGTAGTAAAACACTAGGAAGTGCTTGCGTAGCGATTTGGAAGAAAAATAAATAATAGCAAAAATATAAAGTGGAACTTGGTTTCGTTTGTTGATTTTTTGATCTTTTTGATTAATACTGAAACTCGGTTCCAATTAATAAAAAGAAAAAGAGGGCTTAGATTAATGAAAAAAATACAATCCTTATTGGTAGGAGCAATGGCGCTAGGCGCTGTTTCTATCGCTAATGCTGGCACCTTGGTGATCAACTCAGATCAGGCTGACCCAGCACCTAAAAAAGCGTTTGCTGAAATCGTACAGAAGTTTGAAAGTGAAAACCCAGATGTAACTGTTAAGTATAATTTGTACGACAAAGAAGGGTATAAAACCGCGATTCGTAATTGGTTATCAACAACACCACCTGATATCGTTTTTTGGTACGCGGGTAATCGCATGAAAACATTTGTTGATCGCGGCTTATTTGAAGACGTGAGCGACATTTGGAAAAAGCAAAACCTCAAAACGAATATGCCATCAGCCACGGCTGCTATGACGGTAAAAGGTAAACAATGGGGTGTTCCTTATACTTACTATCAGTGGGGCGTTTACTACCGCAAAGATATCTTTGATAAGTTAGGTTTGTCTGAGCCAAAAACTTGGGATGAGTTTTTAGCGGTAAACGCAAAGCTAAAAGCTAATGATATTACACCGATTACTATTGGTACTAAGTACCTTTGGACCGCAGCGGGATGGTTTGATTATCTAAACATGCGTACTAACGGCCTGGATTTTCACATTGATTTGATGGATGGCAAAATTCCTTATACTGATCCGCGTGTTCGTAAGACCTTTGAACATTGGAAAGAGCTGGTGGATAAAGGTTACTTCTTAAAAAATCATGCTTCTTATTCTTGGCAAGAAGCACAGCCATTCATGTATAACGGTAAGGCGGCCATGTACCTAATTGGTAACTTTATTGTGCCAAACTTCCCGAAAGAGCTTGATGGAAAAATGGGCTTTTTCCAATTTCCACAAATAAACAGCAAAGTGGGTATGGCGGAGGACGCACCAATGGATACAGTGCATATTCCTTCTAAAGCTTCCAATAAAAAAGATGCGCGTAAGTTCTTAGAATTTATGGCGCGTCCAGATAATCAAACTCTTGTGAACGCTGCATTGTTGCAAATTCCACCTCATAAGAAAGCCAGTGCGCCAGATGACTATTTCTTAAACAAAGGTGTGGAAATGCTAAATAATGCCTCGGGTACGGCGCAATTCTATGATCGTGATACGGATCCAAGCATGGCTCAAGAAGGTATGAAAGGTTTCCAAGAGTTTATGGTAAAACCAGAACGCTTAGATGCCATCCTAAAACGTTTGGAAGGTGTGAGAAAACGCGTTTTCAAAAAGTAATGTGAGTTTCTGCTGATATTTAATGCTTGAAAGATGGTCAAATACCGCTTTCGAAAACCAGTCCAATTTTTTTGGACTGGTTTTTTTTGGTCTATATATCAATAAGGTACGTTATAAATCTCAATTTATTGTACAAAAAATACACGGAGATGAAAATTGTTCTCAAATGATTGTTAGAATCAATTAATATGTTATATCATAACTTTTTTGTTGTTATGGATAATATGAATATGAGAATAGTACCTTTTTTTAAGCGAATGCTTTTTTTCGCCTTGGTGTTGAGTGGGGCATTGGCTTTGACTGCCTGTTCGGGCCCGACGTCATCAAATACCGTTTCAATCAGTGGGCCATTTGAATTTACCAGTTTAGCACCGTCCAAAAATGGCTTTGTTTTTAGCCGAATGCAGATATTAGAGACCCTGTTAGATGTCGATGATGATGGTGTACTTGTTCCGGCTTTGGCTGAAGATTGGCATATTAGTGAGGATGCGAAAGTTTGGACGTTTAATTTACGTGACAAGGTGCATTTTCACGATGGCGCTTTGATGGATGCAGATGCGGTTGTAAACAGCCTGATGATTGCTAAATCTAAGCACGGAGCATTACGTAAAGCACCAATCGAAAAAATCTTTGCTAAAGACGATCACACTGTCATTGTTACTTTGACTCGTCCATTTACGCCATTGGGTGCCGTTTTAGCGAATTACGCGAATGGTATTTTATCGCCAGCGGCTTATGACGATAAAGGAGAAGTGACTGAGCTGTCAGCCACAGGGCCTTATAAGGTATTCCAATTTGCACCACCACATAAATTAGTGGTTGAGCGATTTGATGATTACTGGGGCAAGAAAGCCAGTATCCAGTATGCCAGCTATTTAACCGGTCATCGTGCAGAAAGCCGAGTGTTGCAAGCGAAAAGTGGTCAAGTCGATATTGTATTTGGCTTGGACCCAGCCAGTTTACCGTCCCTTGAAAAAGTGGATGTTCTCACTGTGCATTCCAACCCAATTCCTAGAACCATTGTTTTGAAGTTAAACAGCGGTCATCGTTTTTTAGACGATGTGCGAGCACGTAAAGCACTGAGTTTAGCCATTGATAGAAAAGGCATTGCTAAAGGTGTTTTGCATATTCCTGGCTCTGAAGCCGAGCAAATTTTACCAGCGTCGATGACGAACTGGTATTTAGATAACGTTACTGATGAAACGGAAGCCACAGCGGGAACACCTGAGTCACTACTGACTGAATTGGGTTGGAAGAAAAACGCACAAGGCAAGTTAGAAAAAGATGGCGAGTTGTTTGAGTTAACACTGATTACTTATGCGGATCGACCTGAGCTGACAACGGTTGCCACCGCAATTCAAGCACAGTGGAACAAGATTGGTGTTAAGACCAACGTAGAAGTGACCAATTCCAGTGCGATTCCTATGGGGCATCAGGATGGATCATTGGAAGCCGCTTTGATGGCGAGAAACTATGGTTTTATTGCTGATCCGCTGGGTGTGATGTTGTCCGACTACGGCTCTGATGGCGGTGGTGATTGGGGCGCAATGAATTGGAACAATAAAGAATTAAGCGCTGATTTATTAGCCCTAGAGCAAACCTCTGATCCAGTAAAGTACAAAGAACTTGCTCAGCGTAGTGCTCAAATAATTTATAACGAGCGTCCTGTCATTCCTGTGTCATCTTATGTGCAGCAAACGGCCGTAAATAAGCGAATTAAAGGTTTCCGCTTTGACCCATTTGAACGCAGTTATTTCTTGAATGAAATGGAGTTCGTAAATCCATGAAGGTAATGCTTTTTAAAAGATTGCTGCAGTTGATTACGGTGATCTGGGGCGTTGGAACGCTGACCTTTATTTTGATGCGATCCTTGCCGGGCGACATGGCTTATCGAATCGCGGCCAGTCGGTATGGTCAAGATAATGTGGATTCTCAGGCGGCCGCTCTTGTCCGTGAAGAGCTGAAATTGGACCAAAGTGCATTGACAGCATACTGGCATTGGTTAACGGATCTTATGCAGTTGAAGCTAGGCGACTCTTTAGTGAGTGGTCTGCCTGTTATGGACTCGATTCAGCACATGCTAGGGCATTCCTTGCTGCTAGCTTTTGCGGGATTGTTTGTGTCTATTTTGATTTCAGTACCATTAGGTTTATTGAGTGCGTGGCGAGGTAACCCTTTAGATTCTGTCTTGATGGGGTTGTCTAGCATGATTCGAGCAATGCCTGTTTTCGTGTTGGGTGTGTTGTTTGTTTTGCTGTTTGCATTGCATTTAAACTGGTTTCCTGTCGCTGGGTTTGGTTCGCCTGCGTATTTGGTGTTGCCCGCAATTACGTTGGCATTGAGTTTGGCGGCGATCTCTAATCGAGTCGTAAGAGATTCCGCTAAGACAACGTTTCAATCGGCGTTTTATCAGTTTTCACAGGTGAAAGGGTTGTCGTTGTGGCAAACCTTTCGTCGTCATGGTGCGCGCAATATTGCCTTGCCAGTGGTGGCGTTTTTTGGCATCCAGCTGGTGAGTATGATTGAAGGGATTGTGATGATTGAGTCGCTATTTTCTTGGCCTGGAATTGGCCATGGTTTAGCGCATGCGATTTTTGCTCGTGATATTCCGGTGATTCAAGGCTCTGCTTTGATGATGGGAATATTGTTTGTTTTGCTCAATACCTTGGTGGATATCATCTGCCTATGGATTGATCCAAGAGGAGTGAAAAATCAATGAAAATGAGATCTTCACAATGGCTTGGTTTCGGTATTTTACTGAGTCTTTTGGCGTTTTCTGTCTTGGGTGTTTCTTTGTCACCGTACAGTATGTCAGAACAAAACTTAAATGCGATTATGGAGGCGCCGTCGGCGGCTCATTGGCTTGGTACAGACCAGTATGGTCGTAGCATGTTGACACGTATGGCTCATGCCGTCGGCTTGTCTTTTGCGCTCAGTGTGATGTGTATGCTGACCTCATCCATAGTAGGGACGGCATTCGGAGTTTGGGCCGCTTGGGGTGGTAAAAAAGTCGATTCTGTCTTGGGTGTGGTGGTGAATATTTTACTCGCTCTACCTGGCTTGGTTGTTGTCTTGCTATTTGCTGCCATTGTTCCCGGGTCTTTCTTGATGTTGTACTTGGCGATTTCGTTGGTGCAATGGGTGGAATATTTCCGTGTTGTGCGTGCCATAACACAAGGGGTTATTCAGAGCCCAGCTAGACAATCATCAGCGATGATGGGCTTTGGTCGTTGGTATCAGTTTAAACGTCACATCTGGCCTGCAATATCACCTTCCGTTTTTACCTTGGCTGCTTTTGGCGGTGCAAGCGCCATCTTAACCATGGCGTCATTAGGTTTTGTTTATGTTGGCATACAGCCGCCATTGGCTGAGTTGGGTTTGATGACGGTTGAGTTATTCCCGTATTACAGTGATGCGCCTTGGCTATTAGCACAACCTTTAGTGGTGATTGCTTTGATGGTGTTTGCATTTCATTTATTGGCGGGGAAACGAGCATGAGTGTGTTGCTGAAATTAACCAATGTGGCCGTATACGCAGATAAAACCTGTTTGCTTGAACCCATGTCTTTAACGTTACATCAAGGCGAGCCATTAACGATTCTTGGTCAAACTGGATCAGGTAAAAGCTTGTTAGCACAAGCCATTATGGGCTTGTTACCAGAAAATTTAACGGTTTCTGGTGACGTGGAAGTTTTCGGTCGTACGATGACAATCGACGAACGTAAAGCTTTGTGGGGGCGGGATTTGGTTATGCTGCCCCAGGAGCCTTGGAACTCGCTTGACCCTCTAATGAAAGGCGTCGATCAAGTAAAAGAGGTGTATAACTTCGTTAGGGAAAAAACGGACGAAGAGTCACTTTCACTGGCTGAAAATGACTTACAGCATGTTGGCTTAGCGGATAATGGCCATAAACGACCTGGTGAATTGTCAGGAGGCATGGCGCAGCGTCTTGCTATTGCCGCAGCAACGGCAGGCGGTGCGCATGTGATTTTGGCCGATGAGCCAACCAAAGGTCTGGATGTATCACGTCGTGATGGCATTGTGAGTTTGTTGCAAACTCGCTCAACCTTAGGAAGTTTATTGACCATCACGCATGATGTGGCGGTAGCTCGACAGCTGGGTGGCCTGCTTTTGGTAATGAAAGAAGGTCGTTTGGTGGAGCAGGGTGAAGCGAGTCAGGTGCTGGATTATCCAAAAGATGATTACACGCGAGAATTGATTGCTGCTGAGCCTAGTGCTTGGACAGATATGGCTCCATCGGTACGCAAAGACAGCGCTGAAAACATCTTAGTAGCGGATAAACTCAGTCTTAAACGTGGCGGTCGCACTTTATTTGATGGCCTATCTTTTTCTATCAAAAAAGGGGAAGTGGTCGGCGTTGTTGGTGATAGTGGCTGTGGTAAGTCATCACTTGGTGATGCTTTACTTCACTTTTTGCCTATAGCGTCGGGAAGCATTACTCGTTTGGATAAAGCGGCTAAACCGCATCAATGGCAGAAACTGTATCAAGATCCGCCATCTGCTTTTTCGGCTAGTGTCACCCTCGGCAAGTTATTGGATGATTTGGTTAAATTGCATGGTATTGATAGAGCACGTATCGTGCCTTTGATGGATCGTTTGTCTTTGCCAAACGTCATTCTAGAACGTAATTGTTTGGGCGTGTCAGGTGGTGAGTTGCAGCGCTTTGCTATTTTACGAGCCTTGCTATTGGATCCAGTGTTTTTGTTTGCCGATGAGCCGACTTCACGACTTGATCCGATCACAGCAAAAGAAGTGACGGCTTTGTTAGTGGAATTGGCCAGTGAAGCCAATTGCGCTGTTTTGTTGGTGAGTCATGATCCGGCCTTAGTCGAAAAAACTTGTCATCAGGTTATTAGCCTTTAAATAAAGCAGATAGCTTGTTACGGCATTGAGTTGATTTTATTTTGATGAGTTAACTCAATGTTCGTAACAAGGTGTTTGTCTTAAGCACCTAGTGATTTAAAGATGTAAATCCATCTATCTTCTCTCGCTTTCGGTTTCACTTTGATTTTTTCTATGGTCTAATTTTTCTAATCTAACGCCTATCAAGGAAATTTTCATGTTGTTTAAGAACTTATTCACTGGTGCTTTGGTCAGTGCAGCCGCACTTTTGTCTTCTACTAGTGCTTTAGCGTTTGATGATTATTGCACTCCTAAGTTGAATGCTTATTTAGGCAATGTTCAAAAAACGGTGGAGTCAGAATACATTTCAGATCGTCAAAAAGAAGTGGCACAAAAGATTTTAGACAAAGTCAAAGCAAGCCGTAATGACACGAAAGATTGTGTTTTGATAGATAAATTGTTGCCATAATTATTTTTTATCTTTTTCCAGCAGATTCTGTAGAATTTGATATGTTTTATTAAGGAGCAGAGAGTTTGTTAATGGTTTTTTGATGTCATCAGCCAAGAGGTAAAATGAATGGGTCAATTTGAAGCTGCTTTAAAAGTAGCTAGATCTTTATTTGGAGTGTCTTGTGCGGCTTTGTTGTTTCGAAGTGGTCGAGTAATTTTATCTGGTGAGCTTGGCTCTTTTTCTCGAAATGAGCTTCTAAATCGGCTTACTCATCTTATTGATTCCTCTCCATGCCGTCATCTTAATATAAAAAATGACTTACCTTCATACTCCTTTCCTTCTATCTTACCAGACTTATCTGCTTGTATTATTGAAGCTTTTTCAGTAGATGAAATTCGCTTATGTTTATTAAGCGACTCTCCTTGCTTAGTCGAACCGCAGCAGGTTGAAGAACACCTTTCTAGCTTGGTTGATTTATTTACCACCATTGCGTTGTCCTCTCATGATTCTTTGTCTTCTTGTTCTGATATAGACGTAAATGCCCGAATGTCTGTTAGGGACAGTGAGGATAAGCAAAAAAGAACGTTGCAAACCTTAAAAAACTTGCATGAAGTGACCGCGAATTCTGATCTGTCCTTGGACGAGAAGTTACAAAATATTCTGCGAGTGGGGGTAGAGCATTTTTCATTACCAATCGGCCTTATTAGTTCTATTAACGGGGATGTTTATCAAGTTGAGTATAGTTGCACCCCAAATGGAGAAGTGCTTCCAGGAGCACAGTTTGAGCTAGGCAACACTTATTGTGTACATACGCTTGATAGTGATTTGCCGACATCGTATTTCCACACGGCCATTAGCGATATAAAAGAGCATCCCTGTTATAAAAATTTTGGCTTAGAGGCTTATATTGGCATTGTTCTTTATGTTGATGGTAAACGATGGGGCACGCTTAACTTCTCAAGTCCAGAGCCCATGTCTCAACCTTTCGGCGAAGATGACTATGAAGTGATGAAGTTGCTTTCGCAATGGGTGGGAAATGAGATGACACTTTCTCACGATCGTCATTTGCAAGTTAAATATGAAAATGAGTTGCACGAACAAAAAGTATTTTTTGAATCGCTTTTTGAGCATGCGCCAGAAGCTATTGTGCTGGTTGGGGCTGATCGTGAAATAAAAATGCTGAACCCTGCTTTTACCGATTTATTTGGTTATCGTCTGGAAGACTTAAAAGGAAAGACAACTCAAGTTTTGTATGCGGAACAAAATGACTTTATTCAAAAAGGTAAAGCTTACAAAGATGACGCCGAAGATGTTTTAAACCGTTATCGCGTTAGTTATAAAACCAAACAAGGCAAAATAATCCACACCGAAACCATTGGCAGTATGATAAGAAACCCAGATGGAACTCTGGGGGGTTATATTGCCCACATTCGTGATGTGACAGAACGTTTAGAGGTTGAGCAGAAAATGAGAGACACCAACTTGCGTCTCTCGATTGCTGCCGATGCGGCTGGAATCGGTGTTTGGGAGTTTGACCTTCATGACAATAGTTTGCATTGGGATGACTGGATGTATCGGCTTTATGGCTTTACGGCGCATGAGCGAGATCAGCCTCACCAAGTTTGGGAAGATTGTGTTTATCCAGTAGATAAAGAAAGATTAGAACGTGTTTTTGCTGGACTAGAAGGAAGTGGCTCTTATTTTCCTAATAAAAAAGAGGCTTCACATATCTCTAAAGATTTAGACTTTGACTTTCGGATCATGAGGAAGGATGGTCAGGTGCGTTATTTGAAGTCTAATGCCGCCATTGTTTTTGATAAACAGGGAAATGCATCACATCTTGTTGGTGTGAATATGGACATCACCTCTATAAAAGAAACCGAAGTTTTGCTGAGAGAAGCAGGAGATCAGGCTGTTGCTGCAAGCAAGGCAAAAAGTGATTTTCTAGCGACAATGAGTCATGAAATAAGAACGCCATTAAACGGCGTTTTAGGTATGGCTGAATTGTTGAATACGAGTAAATTAAATTCGGAACAGAAAGAGCAACTGCGTATATTAAAAGAGTCTGGTGAAGGCCTTTTAAGCCTCATTAATGACTTGTTGGACTTCTCAAAAATAGAGGCCGGACACCTCTCTATTGAGCGTGTTGATTTTAGCCTAGAAAAGGCGATTTATGATGTCGTGCGCATGCTTATTATCCGAGCAGAAGAAAAAGGCATCGACTTACTGGTTCAATATGATGAGAGTTGTCCAAAATTTTTTGTGGGAGACGTTTTTCGGATTAAACAAATACTGACCAATTTAATCAGCAATGCAATTAAATTTACCCGTAGTGGCCATGTTTTAGTGAATGTAACAGGTGCTTCTGATAACCAGGGGATAGTCACTATTAATATGAGCGTTTCGGATACCGGCGTAGGTATTGCCGAACACATACAACCTTTGCTGTTCAGTGCTTTTGTTCAAGCTGATAGTTCAACTACGCGCCGATTCGGTGGTACGGGGTTAGGGCTGGCAATAACCAAACAGCTGGTAGGCTTGATGGGGGGAGAGATATCGCTTTCAAGTTCATTGGATGTCGGCTCTACGTTTACGGTGGAATTGGCTTTACCAGAAAGTCATGCCATATCTCATATTGAATCCGTTGTTGATGAAAGCCTATTAGTTGGTAAAAAAACGTTAGTTATTGATGACAGTGAAACGAATTTAACCATCTTGAAAAACCAGCTTAATTCATGTGGTATTTGTGCCGAGACAGAATTAAATCCCGAAACGGCTTTAATGCTCTTTAAGCAATCCGTTGACGAAAGGGTGCCTTACCAATTGATTGTGATTGATTACATGATGCCTGAATTGGACGGTGTAATGCTATCTCGGTCTATACGAGAAATAAGCGGTTCTTTGTATGCTCCCATTATTTTGATGACATCCTCGGCCGGTGTGTTAAACCATGATGAGTTGACTGCGGCTGGGGTTAATGTGTGCATTGCGAAGCCTGTAAGCGCTTTGGATTTGAAGCGAGGCTTAGTTAAGGGGCTGTCTTTTAATACCCTTGGTCATCAATTGTCAAATACTGATAGTAATGATGAGTTGTCTGAAATTATTGACCAGGAAGAAACCAATAGAAAAGGTTTGATTCTGGTCGTTGAGGATATGAAGGCGAATATGGCGGTGGCCCAGGGAATTCTTTCTCAAATGGGGTATGATGTTATCGGTGCAGAAAATGGTGAGTTGGGCATTGAAATGTGGGCTTCCCATCAACCAGACTTGATTTTTATGGATTTGCATATGCCTGTTATGGATGGATTATCGGCTATGCGTCGTATTAGGCAAGCGGAAAAAAATAGTGATCATGCTCGTGTACCTATTGTGGCACTAACGGCGGATGTGATGAAAGAAACCTTACCAGAAGTGTTGCGTGCTGGTGGTGATGGTTTAGTGCCAAAACCGTTTAAGCAAAAGGAGGTAATTGATATGTTGAATGAGTGGCTACCAAACAATAGTCGATTGCAAGATAAATTAGAGGACAGTAATGACTCTGCTTTTTCAGTAGGATCACTCAATGTCATAATTGATGAATCTGTTTTAATCGAGTTGAAAGCTTTATTAGGTGATGACTTTGTTTTATTAATTGAGGCCTTTTTTGATGACGCAAATAAAATTATGGCTTCATTTGAAGAAATGCTAAATCAAGAAGATCAAGTAGATTACGAATCCATTGCGCGCTTAGCTCACAGTCTTAAATCCGTTAGTCAAAATGTAGGTGCTACGTCGATGTCTTCTATGGCAGCTCAGCTTGAACTAGAAGGTCGTGATGGCAAGGTGCCGGATCTAAACACCAAACTAAGAGAAATCCTAGCGATGTATCAAGACATTAAGAATAAATTGAAAGGCATGTTGTAATGCCAATGAAAGTGTTAATTGCAGACGATGCAAATTCTGATCGATTATTGTTGAAGCTTCATCTATCTAAACTAGGTTATAAAACAATAGAAGCAAGTAATGGGCAAGAGGCGATAGATCAATTTGTCGCGCATTCACAGGATTTGGATTTGATTCTTATGGATGTTCAAATGCCTCGTGTTAATGGCTTCGAGGCCGTGAGAGCGATCCGTACAATACAAGAAGAGCAGAAACAAGAGTGGCTCCCCGTTATTTTTTTGAGTGCCAGTGCTGAAGATGAAGATATAGAAGGGGGGATTTTGGCTGGTGGCGACGACTACCTGATGAAACCTATTAGCCAAAAAGTGTTGTCAGCAAAGATGCTGGCCATGCAGCGTATAGCAGATATGAGACGGCGACTTGTTGAATCAAACTTGGTACTTGAACAGTTAGCATCAACGGATTATTTAACAGGTGTTGCTAACCGTCGTGCGTTTGAAATGATGTTAGACAGAGAAATTACCTTCACTCGTCGTTATGGATCACCTATGGCGTGCGCTATTTTTGATTTAGATAAATTTAAAATAGTTAATGATACCTACGGACATGATGCTGGAGATGCGGTCCTCGTTGAAGTGGTTAGTCGAATTAAAAGTATTTTAAGGCGTGGGGATACTATTGGTCGATTGGGCGGGGAAGAGTTTGGGGTTATTTTACCCAAAGTAAGTGAGACTGAGCTTTTAGATATATTTGAAAGGTATCGTATTGCTGTCGCAGAGCAACCAGTGAAATATGAGAGCATAGAAATACCTGTTACGATTAGTGTCGGTGTAACTTTATATACAGGTTATTTAGAAGACAGAATCGCTCTTTTAAAGCGTGCGGACCAGTCGTTGTATGAAGCAAAAGAAACTGGACGAAATAAGGTAGTTTGTAATCCTATATAATTCAGTAAAAGATCTATTAAAAAGCCGAAAATCTAAACGATTTTCGGCTTTTTAATTTCAACTTAATGAATTATGCAACGGCTGAATCTTTGCTCTCTGTGACTTTCTGGTTCACAGTGGCTAATAGAGCCTGAATAGACGCAGAGACAATGTCGTTATCGATCGCAACACCGTTGAATCGATCACCGTCGATGTTTGCCTGAACATAGGCAATAGCTTGGGAATCGCTACCAACATTTAATGCATGCTCTTGGTATTGGATAATATCGACACGCATATTGAAATGTTTGCCTAGTGCTTCGCTAAACGCTGACAATGCTCCATTACCACTACCGCTGATTTTAACAGCAGAGTTATTGCCAATAAGCTCAGCGTGAACGGTATCTACATCATCTTTGGCTAGGTCATATTTGCCTAATTGATAAGGGGTAGTACCCGTCATGAAGCTCGTTTCGAACAACTCTTTCATTGACTCAGCGTTTACAACGCCACCATCGTTTTCTGCGAATTGTTGAACGATAGGGCTAAATTCGACTTGCAACCAGCGTGGTAAAGCCAAACCGTATTCTTGTTCAAGAGTATAAGCGACTCCGCCTTTACCAGATTGGCTGTTTACACGAATGACTTCTTGGTAGCTGCGACCCACATCACGAGGATCAATTGGCAAATAAGCAACGTCCCATGGCTTATCGTCTGTTTGGTTTGCCAAGCATTTTTTAATCGCATCTTGGTGAGAGCCGGAGAAGGCGGTGAACACTAATTCGCCTGCGTATGGGTGACGCGGGTGAACTTGTAGCAAGGTGCAGGCTTGAACCACACTTATGATGCGGTCCATATCGCCTAACGCCAACTCTGGATCAATGCCTTGGCTGTATATGTTCATAGCCATGGTAACTATGTCCATATTGCCGGTTCTCTCGCCGTTTCCTAGCAATGTGCCTTCGATACGATCAGCCCCAGCCATAACGCCCAATTCTGCTGCCGCTACACCACAGCCACGGTCGTTGTGTGTGTGTAAGCTAACGATCATACTGTCACGTTTTTTTACATGACGGCAGAAGTATTCAATTTGGTCTGCATAACGGTTAGGCGTAGAAACCTCGACGGTAGCAGGCAAATTGATAATGGCTTTGTTTTCTGGTGTCGGTTGCCAAACATCGATAACGGCATCAACAACTTTGACGGCGTAATCGATTTCTGTTCCAGTAAAACTTTCAGGGGAGTATTGAAATACCCATTCTGTTTCTGGGTGTTTCGCTGCATGCTCTTTTACACATTTTGCTCCATTTATCGCGATTTGCTTAACGCCTTCCATATCCAAACGGAATACTTGCTCACGCTGGGTAGTGGAAGTGGAGTTATAAACGTGAACAATGGCTTTTTTGGCTCCTTTTAGTGATTCATAAGTGCGCTCAATCAATTCTGGCCGAGCTTGAGTCAACACTTGGATGTATACATCGTCAGGCACTTGATCTTCTTCAATCAACCAACGAACAAAATCGAAGTCTAGCTGAGAGGCAGCAGGGAAGCCCACTTCAATTTCCTTGAAGCCAACATCAACAAGTAGGGCAAAAAATTGTTTCTTTTGTTCAACCGTCATTGGTTCTACCAATGCTTGGTTGCCATCACGCAGGTCAACACTAGACCAGATAGGAGCTTTAGTGATTTCGTTGTCAGGCCAAGTTCGGTTAGCGATGGCAACAGGCTTAAATGGCGTATATTTAGTGTGATCAAAAGATGACATGATTTTGTCCTTATTAATATGAGGTCGATAAACCTCGTTTTTATTAATGCGTCTCTGATTGGCGCTTTTTAGATTGTCTGTTTCTTTGTTTGTTTCAGTTTCTATAGTCTAACCAAAAAATATGAGTAAAAGATTGCGTTTTTTATAGAAAATTAAACCCAAATGGCATTATATTGCGTAAAGTAAGGTGAAATTGGTTTTTAGGGGTGGTTATGTTGAGGTTTGATAAAATCGACTTGAATATTTTGCGAGAATTACAGCAAGATTCTAGCTTAACAAATCAAGAGTTGGCAGATCGGGTTGGGCTTTCTGCCTCACCATGTTTACGAAGGGTAAAGGCGCTTGAAGAAATTGGTGTTATAGATCGTAAAGTGACTATTTTGAAAAAGTCGAGTTTAGGCTTAAAGTTGACGGCGTTTCTACAAATTAGTATGGACCGACATACTCCAGATCGTTTTAGTGTATTTGAAGATCAGGTTGACTGTTTTCCAGAGGTAAGGAATTGTAACTTGGTGACAGGACAAAACTGTGATTATTTATTAGAAGTCGTGGTTGAGGATATGGAAAAATACCATGATTTTTTATTGGGTAAGTTAACGCGTATTCCTGGGGTTACTGGCGTTCAATCAAGTTTTTTATTGCGTAGCGTAAAAGAGAGTACTTCTTTGCCTCTAGATCATTTGCTTTAGAGTGTTATTTCATTATTTAACATTGATATTTTAGCTTTTGGCTAAATAAATGAATGTTATACTGTTACAATAAAAAATCCCTAGTAGAGAAGTAGTTATGAGTGATTTAACAATTAAGCGTCGTGTAATGATTCCCGTGAGGGCGGGCGACGTTATGGCCGAATTCATTTCCTTTAATGGTGATGATTCCGGTAAAGAGCACATAGGGATATTTTTTGAAGGTACAAAAGCTAAGGATAATGAAAGCATTCCATTGGTCCGTTTGCATTCGGAATGTTTAACGGGAGATGTGTTTGGTTCTGGCCGTTGTGATTGTGGCGAGCAATTAGACGAGGCTATTGACCTTATTAATGAGCAAGGCGGCTATATTTTATACCTTCGTCAAGAAGGTCGTGGCATTGGGTTGTACGCTAAGCTAGAGGCTTATGCGTTACAAGATCAAGGTTATGACACTTATCAAGCAAATGAAATGCTGCATTTGCCTGATGATGGTCGTGATTTTGGTATTGCTGCAGAAATGTTGCGCGCTCTTGGTGTGACTAAGGTTCGGCTATTAACCAATAATCCTGATAAGGCCCAGCAACTAAAAGAGCATGGTATTGATGTTGTAAAATTGGTGCCTACTAAGGTTCATGTTAATCAACATAACCGCAATTACTTAGAAACCAAAGCTAAGCGTAAGCAGCATACTTTAAAGTTTGATTGATGGTGAAAAATTGTCATTTAACGATAAACAAGAAAGGCGCCATAAAAGGCGCCTTTCTTGTTTATCGTTAAATGGATACTTACTTCTTAGCAGAGGCTGGTTTCTTCTTTTTCTTTTTATTGCTTGAGGAACGAGCTTTAGTTTTAGGTTCTAAACCTTCGATACGGCCAAATTTAATATTGGTTTGCATAAAACGCTGAATTTTTTCGATCATTGGCAAGTCATTAATGTCTATCAATGATATACACTCACCTGGTGCGCCTTCGCGAGAAGCACGTCCAGCTCGATGAATATAAGAGTCTGCTTTGCGAGGTAAACGTAAGTTAATCACCGTATTGATTTCTGGAAGGTCAATGCCTCGAGATGCGACATCGGTGGCAACAAGCACCTGCAAACGGCCACGCTTCATCTGCTTCATGTGCTCACTACGATCACCTTGTTTCATTTCGCCATGTAAACCATCACACATCAAGCCCATTTTACGAATACGCTGCACCCAAACATCGACATGTTCGCGGTTAGAAACAAACAAAACGGCTTGATGGACACGTTCTTGGGTTAGCAAATGCTTAAGTACGGCTTCTTTATGTTCTTCATTATCTACACGATAGGCAATTTGACGAATCTGATTTGGTACTGCACGTGATGATTCGCCAAGACGAACTTGCTGTGTTTCCTTATTTAAGAGGGCGCTAGCGAAGCGTCCCATTTTTTCGCCTTCTAATGTTGCCGAAAACATCAATGTTTGATGTTCTTGTGGTAACTCACGCGCAATTTGCTTGATAGCATTCAAAAATCCCATATCCAACATGCGATCAGCTTCATCAATGACGAAATAAGACACATCCGTTAAATCAAGCCATTGTTTTTCATCTAGTTCGACTAATCGCCCGGGTGTCGCCACTAAGATATCGCATGGTTCGCTAAGTTGCTGCTGCTGCATGCCATAAGGTGTGCCACCAATAATAAGTTGAGATTGAATGCGAGTATGCTGCGTAAGTTGTTCTACTAGGTTAAAAATTTGACGTGCTAGCTCGCGGCTAGGAGCCAAAATCAATACTTTAGGTGCGGTTGTGGATGGTTCATCTCGATCGAGGATGTGTTGAATGGCTGGCGCACAAAATGCGATGGTTTTTCCTGTGCCTGTTGGTGCGGTTGCAAGTAGGTCTGATCCATCTAAGGCAATTGGGATGGCATGTTCTTGGATTTCTGTTGGGGTTTCAAAACCAAGGTCGCTTATAGCTTGTTCGATGGTGAAATCCAGATCTAATTCAGCAAATGACATGTAAACTCTCTGTAACGGGATAAATGGTGTGACCGATTATGAATATTAGTGTAATAACAAAATGAGTCGAATGACCATTATCATGGATTGTAATGTTTGGCATGATACCTTGTTTTCAGAGGTTGCGAAATCTAAACCTCCGATGTTGGATGATATGTTAGACCCTTTCTACGCTTTGCTCTAAAATACACACAAATATTTATAAGAAGACGCGTTATGTTGTTATCGGATGAGTTAGTCACTACCCAAACCATGGGGTGGGTAAAAGAATTTATTGTGGCGTTAAATGTTTGCCCTTTTGCCAAGCGAGAAGTAGAAAAAGACAGTGTTCGTTGCGTTGTCTTAAGGTCGAAGAAAGTAGATGTCGCCTTAGAAGAGCTGATGACTGAGGTTCAATGGTTAGATGAGAATCCGGAAACCGAAACGACCTTACTGATTTTTCCTACTTTGTTTAAAGACTTTCACCGCTATTTGGATTTTGTAGAAACGGCTGAGAATTTAATGTTTGAGCAAGGTTGTGAAGGTGTTTATCAGTTGGCAACGTTTCACCCTGATTATTGTTTTGCGGGCACTGAGCCGGATGATGTTTCAAATTACACCAATCGCTCTCCATACCCGATGCTGCACCTTTTGAGGGAAGCGAGTGTTGATAAAGCCATTGAGTTTTATGGTGATACCGCCGAGATTCCAGAGCAAAACATTGAGAAAATGGAACAGCTGGGAAAATCAAAGTTAGACGTTATTTTTGCTGATTGCATGAAAGTGGATCACGACTAACTTATATTTTAGGGATATCTTTATTGCGCTTAAGAGTGAAGTGCGTATAGTTCGAAAAAAATTGCTTGCCGGAGAACCCATGGCTACACAAATAGGGCGCTTAAATACATTAAGAGTCGTTAAAGAAAAAGATTTTGGTGTGTATTTAGATGCCGATCAATTAGGTGAAATTTTGCTGCCTAAGCGTTACGTTCCAAAGGGCGTAACAATAGGAGATGAAGTGGAAGTCTTCGTTTACCTAGATTCAGATGATAAGTTAATTTCGACGACTGAATTTCCGAAAGCTCAAGTAGGTGAGTTTGCCGCATTGACCTCTGTAGCGGTAAACCAAGTGGGTGCGTTTTTTGATTGGGGATTACCAAAAGATTTGTTGGTCCCGTTTAGCCAGCAGAAGAATCGCGTAGAAGAAGGCGAAACGCATTTATTGTTTATCTACTTAGATCAAACGACAAATCGTATCGTAGCGACCACTAAGGTTGATGCTCTGCTTAACCGTGAAGAAGCGCCTTACCGTGTTGGTGATAAAGTGTCGATCATCATCGGCGATAAAACTAATATTGGTTTTAAGTGTGTTATCGATAATCGCTTTTGGGGGGTTTTGTTTTTCGAGGATGCGTTTAGACAGCTTCGAAAAGGAGAAAAAACCGTTGGTTTTATAAAGCAGATGCGTGAAGACGGTAAGATAGATCTCAGCTTACAAGAGGTGGGCTACAAAAAAGTACGCAATATCTTAGATGATATTTTAGACTATTTGGATTCCCATGGTGGTGAGTCGCCATTGACTGATAAAGCGTCGCCAGAAGCTATTTATGCTGTTTTTAAAGTGAGTAAAGCGACCTATAAAAAAGCGTTAGGTGCGTTATACAAGGAAAAGAAAATTCATCTTACTAAAGAAAAGATCACGAAGATCTAGATTATATTTTAAAAAAAAAGCTGCTAAGAAATACTTAGCAGCTTTTTTTTGACTTCTTCTCGTTGTTCCGCATGAGCAACGCCATCGTAAAGCAAGCGCTGTACAGGAAGATCAATTGGGCTGTTATCCAGTAAAAAGCCTGAGATAAAACTGTTTTCCGTTTGCCTGTGTAAGCGAATATCTTCATGCATTGAAGATCTGTTCAATCGAGTTAGCTGGGCAATGGTGTTAATTCGGTTTTTTAGATTGCCAGAAGTGAGGTGTTGGCTTTCTTCTGCATAACTAAATTTTGGATGAGTAAATAAACTAGATAGTTCGGATAAGGTTGCGTTGATTAAAGGTTTAAATTCATCGTTTAAAATATCGCCATTATGGATGTTGAAAATAGCGGTAATGGGGTTGATCACCGCATTGACTGCGAGCTTTTCAATCATGCGCTGGTGAATGTTTGTTACTGTCATGTTTTCGATGGGGAAGTCTTTGGTTGGAGTAGTTGAGCGCCATTGGCCAAAGTAGGAGTCTCCTAAGCCTGTATGCTTAATATGGTTGGCTTCAATTTTTAAAACGCCCTCACTGGTAGTTCCTGCCCATAAGGTTTGAGTATCTAATAAGATATTTTGCAGCTCTTCTTGAGCGCCGATGCCGTTACATAAACAAGCGATGTCAGCATCGGCTTTTATGTGGTTGGCTACTTGAGAAAAAGCATTTTTAAGATCAAAGGATTTTGTGCATAAAAGCACTTTGTCGTATTGTTCTTTTAGTTCTTCAGCTTTGAAACTTTTTATTTTATGTGTGGATACGTTGACTTGTTGATGGCCTTCATCGTCGGTAAGTGACTCTAAGGTGATTTTTTTACCGGGGCTATCGGATCGATACACAATATGGACTTTATTGCCGAGTTTTTCTAGCTTACAAGCCCAGAAAAGGCCGATAGCGCCAGCGCCGATGATTAACCAAGGCGTATTCTTCATAATAGGTTTCCATTAGGTGTTTTATTTCAATCCCTGTTATTATCGCTCCAAAATACATTATTGAAAATGCAAAGGAGCAGAAAATGCCATCATTTGATGTAGTATCTGAGTTAGATTGGCACGAGGTCACTAACGCAGTCGATCAGGCAAACAGAGAAGTTACGACTCGTTATGACTTTAAAGGCGTAAAAGCACACTACGAAATTAAAGACAAAAAAAGCGTCGTCATGGAAGCGGAAGCGGAACCTCAACTTCGTCAGATGTCTGATATTTTAAACCAAAAATTGGTTAGCCGTGGCATTGATTTAAAAAGTTTGGAAAAAGAAGATGTCGTTAAAGGAAATATGCGCGCTTCGCAAGCAGTAAGAATGAAAGAGGGCATTGAAACGGATGAAGCCAAAAAGATCGTGAAAATGATCAAGGAAAGTAAAATAAAGGTTCAAGCTCAGATTCAAGGTGACCAACTTCGAGTGACAGGCAAGAAGCGTGATGATCTTCAGCAAGTTATGTCGTTATTGCGTGGTGCGGATTTGGCGCAACCTGTTCAGTTTACTAACTTCAGAGATTAATTTGATTCTTGGTGCTGCTACATCATGCTGTGTAGCAGTGCATTTATTTCTTTGTGTGCTTTTCATTTTTCATTAGTTTGTTGCCTACAATAATCCAACCTTCTTGCTCTAATTTTTTTCTTTGCCTTAAGTAACTATCGGTATTTTCAGCAAAACTAATTCGATGTTGGGCGTTTATGACTCTATACCATGGCAGTTTGGTATCTTTTGGTAAGCTTTTCATTAAACTTCCTACTTGTCGTGCATAACCTGGAAAACCTGCGAGCTTTGCGAGTTCTCCATAAGCAATACATTCACCCTCAGGGATTTCACTTAAAATAAGTAATACCTGAGATTTAAATCTATCCATCGGTTGATTCGTCACTTTTAGCCCTTAGATAAATAACTACATTTAAAATTAAGAAGGTCAATATGAGATTTGCACTTTTGCTTTTTATACTCATTCCCGTTATTGAATTGTCTGTGCTAATTAAGGTTGGCAGTCAAATAGGTGCACTGGCAACGGTTGGTTTGGTTTTTTTAACGGCTATTTTAGGTGTGACTTTAATACGTAAGCAAGGATTAGAAACATCATTGAAGGCACAGGAAAAAATGCGTCGAGGTGAGTTGCCAGCTTCTGAAGTTGCTGAAGGTTTGATGCTTATATTTGCTGGATTATGTTTGCTTATGCCTGGGTTTGTGACGGACATTATTGGTGGATTATTGTTAATACCACCGCTACGCAAACTGTTTGCTGCAGGTCTTTTGGTTAATTTCGTTGCTTCTATGGTGAAAAGAGGGTCTAAATGGGCTCCCTATGGTCGTTACGATACTCAGTCTCAAGGAGAAACAATTGATGGTGAGTACTCAAAAGAACATAAAGATGACAATGACTTAATTGATAAAAAATAATTTGTTTTCAGGGTTGAAATCGGCTTGTGTAGCCGTATATAGAACCCTGTTAAAGATTCCTGCTGTATAAAAGTGGGGTTATCCAGCCAGGGGAGTCCTGGTATCGTTTTTAATTGGAGAGATTGATCAATGAATATTCGTCCTTTGCACGATCGTGTCGTTGTTCGACGTAAAGAAGAAGAAACAACAACCGCATCTGGTATCGTCCTGCCTGGATCTGCTCAAGAAAAACCTACTCAGGGAGAGGTCTTGGCTGTTGGCACTGGCCGTATTCAATCAAATGGTGATGTGCAAGCTTTGGCCGTTAAAGTTGGTGATACTGTGTTGTTTGGCCAGTACTCAGGTCAGACCGTTAAGATCGAAGGTGAAGAACTTCTTATTATGAAAGAAGACGAAATTTACGGCATTATCGAAGCCTAATTCGTTATAAAGTTCTATTACGATTCATGGCATTTACAACAGTTAAGGTATAAAAAGATGACAGCTAAAGAAGTTAAATTTGGAGATAGCGCACGTCAGCAAATGCTGAAAGGTGTGAACGTTCTTGCAGATGCAGTTAAAGTAACGTTAGGCCCAAAAGGTCGTAACGTTGTCATTGAAAAATCTTTCGGAGCGCCTCTTGTTACTAAGGATGGTGTTACTGTTGCGAAAGAAATTGAACTTGATAACAAGTTTGAGAATATGGGCGCTCAAATGGTGAAAGAAGTTGCTTCTCAAGCCAATGATGTTGCTGGTGATGGTACAACGACAGCAACGGTTCTAGCTCAAGCTATTGTTGCTGAGGGTCTTAAGGCTGTTGCAGCTGGCCGAAACCCTATGGATCTTAAACGTGGTATTGATCAAGCCGCAGGTGCCGTAGTTAAAGAAATTGCTGCACTTTCTACTCCTTGTAAAGACAACCGTGCTGTCGAGCAGGTTGGTACTATTTCTGCTAACTCAGATTCTTCTGTTGGTAAAATTATCGCGGAAGCTATGGATCGTGTTGGTAAAGAAGGTGTCATTACTGTTGAGGAAGGTTCTGGCTTTGAAGATGAGCTAGCCGTTGTTGAAGGTATGCAGTTTGATCGCGGTTACCTGTCTCCTTATTTTATCAACAACCAAGAAACGATGAGCGCGGAACTAGAAAACCCTTTCATTCTTCTTGTTGACAAGAAAGTATCTAACATTCGTGATTTGCTACCTGTATTGGAAGGTGTTGCCAAAGCATCTCGTCCACTATTGATTATTGCAGAAGACGTTGAAGGCGAAGCGTTGGCTACATTGGTTGTAAACACAATGCGTGGCATTGTTAAAGTTGCGGCTACTAAAGCGCCTGGTTTTGGTGATCGTCGTAAAGCCATGTTAGAAGATATTGCGATTTTAACTGGTGCAACTGTTATTTCTGAAGAAGTGGGAATGTCTCTTGAGACAACAACTCTTGAGCAGTTGGGTACAGCAAAACGTGTTACTTTGACGAAAGAAAGCACAACCATTGTTGATGGTGCTGGTCAAGCGGCTAATATCACTGGTCGTGTAGAACAAATTCGTGCAGAGATGGCTAATTCTACTTCTGACTACGACAAAGAAAAACTTCAAGAGCGTGTTGCTAAATTGGCTGGCGGTGTTGCTGTGATTAAGATCGGTGCAGCAACCGAAGTAGCGATGAAAGAGAAGAAAGCTCGTGTAGACGATGCTCTTCATGCGACTCGCGCAGCAGTTGAAGAGGGTGTTGTTGCTGGTGGTGGTGTTGCACTTGTTCGTGCGCTAACTAAAGTAGTTGACCTTAAAGGCGACAATGAAGACCAGAACGTTGGTATTACGCTTGCGTTACGTGCGATGGAAGCTCCAATGCGCCAAATCGTTACAAATGCGGGTGCTGAAGCGTCTGTTGTTGTTGATAAAGTGAAACAAGGTGAAGGTAACTACGGTTACAATGCAGCAACGGGTGAGTATGGAGATATGTTAGAAATGGGTATTCTTGACCCAGCTAAAGTAACTCGTTCAGCTCTTCAAGCTGCCGCTTCTGTTGCTGGGTTGATGATCACTACTGAAGCTATGATTGCCGACCTTCCAAAAGAAGAAGGTCCAGCTATGCCTGATATGGGTGGCATGGGCGGAATGGGTGGCATGGGCGGCATGATGTAACCCTTTCCCTAGCTACTTAGCTTAAACAGAGCCCCACTTTTTAGTGGGGCTTTTTAATGTTTATAAGTCAAAAATCGACTTGATTCTGTCTTTTTTATCTTTCTATAGCTCTATGTGCAAACCATTGATTCTAAAGCTATTGATAAATGCTCACCTGTGTAAGATACTTGACTAGATATTTATGTCCATTATTTGTAAATAAAGGGAAGCTTATGCTCAGAAAAACCCTCGTTAGTATTGCTGTGTCAGGAGCACTATATGTGTCCAGCAGTTACGGATTGGAACTGGGTGAGTTAACCTCTCAATCAAATTTGGGCGAGCCTTACCGCGGAAAAATTGAACTTTCTGATGTAGGTAACCTGACGAATGATGATATTCTTGTTCGTCTCGGCAGCGAAAGTGAATTTCAACAGGCTGGTTTCGCTCCTACGCGGGTTTTGTCACAACTTAAATTTGATGTGGCCAGAGAAAATGGCAAGTTTATTGTTGCGGTATCTTCAGACAAGCCCCTAAGGGTTGATGAGTTGCATTTTATTTTGGCGGCTCGCTGGCCAAGTGGTCAAGTCGTACGAGAATATCAAACGCCTTTAAATCAATCGGCTTTAGTTAATAAATCGAAGCGAGAGGTTGTTCAATCCGCTTCTACCTCATCGGCTTCATCGAATAGTTCGGTATTCCGTCAGGCTACAATGGCTGCTGAAAAGATGTCATCTAAAGGCCGTTTAGGTGTTGCCAAAGGTAATACTTTGTGGTCTATCGCAGGTCAAAACCAGCCTACAAATCAACTGACCATTTATCAAACGATGATGGCCATTCAGGCTCTCAATAAAGACGCATTTTATTCAGACAATATTAACCTTCTTAAAGAAGGTGCCATTCTGCGTTTGCCAACTAAAGATCAAATTGCATTATTTAATAAGTCTATTTCAAAAGAAGAGTTTCAACGACAGCATGACGCATGGATGGCCTTGAAAGGTACCAAAGGCGATGCTTTAGTTGAACAAGCACAACTAAATACACAAGCAAAAGGGAAGGGGGCATCTGCAGGGGCTAGTGCAGGTGGAGATAAATTAACTCTTGCTTCTGACCAAAGTGTATTACCTGAAAAGAATGCAAGCTCTAATGCTGGTGAAGGTAATGCTGCTAGTGTCGAAGCTTTAAAAAATGAATTGTCCGCTTCTCAGGAAATGCTTGATAAGGAAAAGCGGGAAAAAGGTGAGCTATCTAATCAGCTTGGCGATTTAAATAAACAACTAGCAACCCTAGAAAAGTTAATTAGTTTAAAAGATAAGCAGCTGGCAGATTTGCAGCAGCAGTTTACAAGTGCTCAACAAGCGCTTCAAGAACAGAAAAATACGGTAGATCAGCTGTTGGAAGCAGATCAAATCCGTAGAGAGAAAGAGCAGGCTGAAGCGGACTCCATCGTTAACAAAATTTTTGGCAATCCGATTATCGTTTCCATCGGCGCTGTTGTCCTGTTGTTACTTGGCTTTTTGATTGGCTTGATCATGCGACGCTCAGGTAAAAAACAGGAGGAAGATACAACAAAAAAGGATGAATTTGATCTTTCATCTGCTGCCCCTGTAGCCGCCGTGGCTGCCACTGAATTTGCCATGGCAGATGAGCCTGAGGAAAAGAATGAACCTCAAGAAATGAATGAGTTAGAAGAAGAGGATCCTTTTGCTTTTGATTTTGATGCGCCTGATGACGATGATGATTTAGACGCTTTTGGAAATGAAGATATAGCATCTGTTGATTTGTCTGAAGATGGGCCGGAGGTTGAGTTTGAAAATGCCGTGGATGACGCTTCGATTGATGATGAAGATGTTTTCTCTTCCTTTGGTGAATCGGATGATTTACCAGAGCCAGTACTGGATCTTGATGAAGACGAGTTAGATGATTTAGACGAAATCGATGCATTTTCGGAGGAAGATATTCCGACAATGACCCCCGAATCTATAGACGCTGAAACAGAATCATCTGAAGCAGAAGATGAGGCTGAAAGTGAAGAAGAGTCTTTTGTTTCTAGTTTACTAAATGATGCGGATCAAGATGATGTCGATGAATCTGCTATTTTTGATGGCGTTCCCAATGATTCATTGGCTGACTCGATAGAAGAAACATTGGCTGAAGCGCAACAAGATGACGATGATGAAATAGATATTCCGGAATTTGGTGAAGCGGAAGCGGCGGCGGATGAAGAGGTTAACGACGAAGAAGAGGAGTTTGACTTTTTTGATGCGAGCGGTGATGAGGCTGCTACAAAATTAGATTTAGCAAGGGCTTACATGGATATGGGTGACGAAGAAGGCGCGCGCGTAATCCTTGACGATGTTATCGAGTCAGGTAATGAAAAACAGATTGCAGAAGCGCAGAATATGATGGAGCGAATGTTCCCAAGTGACTAAAAAGAAAGTAGTTCTTGTCGTTGAGTATAACGGCGCAGCCTATAAAGGTTGGCAGGCTCAAAAAAACAATGTGCCAACAGTGCAAGGGAATGTAGAAAAAGCGTTAAGTATTATTGCGAATCACCCTGTGAGTGTAATTTGTGCTGGCAGGACTGATTCTGGTGTTCACGCCAGCGCTCAAGTTGTTCATTTCGAGACCAATTCGATTCGAAATGAGCGTGCTTGGACGCTAGGTGTCAACACACACCTTCCTAATGACATTTCTATTGTTGCAGCTCGATATGTGAATGAAGACTTTCATGCTCGTTTCAGTGCCTTGAGTCGTCGTTATCGATATGTGATTTATCAATCTAATTTACGTCCTGCTATACTGGCGAACGGTGTGACCTGGTCGTATCGAAAGCTTGATGTATTAGCGATGAAAGACGCTGCAAAGTACTTTGTGGGAGAGCATGACTTTAGTTCGTTTCGCGCGGTTGGGTGTCAGGCAAAAAGTCCAATTCGAACAATTTTGAACTTTGAGGTTCAACAGTTTGGACGGTATATTGTTTTAGATGTAAGAGCTAATGCATTTTTACATCATATGATTCGTAATTTTGCTGGAGTACTTATGACCATAGGTGCCGGAGATGCACCTGTTGAGTGGGCGAAAACGGTGTTAGATGCAAGAGATAGAACTAAGGGAGGGGTGACTGCTTCTCCAAATGGGCTCTATTTCGTAGACGCTCAATACCCTAATTCTTTTAATGTTCCGGTTTGTCCATTAGGACCTCATTTTTTACCCTTTGTTGAAGAGCCTTCCTATGAGTTGCCGAGTTAAAATCTGCGGTATTACAAATTTAGACGATGCGCTAATGGCGTGCCGACATGGTGCAGATGCGTTAGGCTTTGTTTTTTACAAGAATAGCCCGCGGTATGTATCGCCAGAGGTCGCTAATTCAATTGTTGCTCAGTTGCCTCCTTTTGTTACGCCCGTGTCTTTGTTTGTCGACGCGGACGCTGCTTTGGTAAGCTCTGTCCTAGAGGGTAGCTCACGCTGGGTTATTCAGTTTCATGGGAATGAGTTGGAAGATGAGTGTGCTTCATATCAACGTCCTTATATGAAAGCTTTGCGAGTGCAAAAAAATGACGATGTCAGGGCTTTAGTTGAGCAATACTCGAGTGCTACTGCCATGTTATTGGATGCTTATAAAGCCGGAGTTCCGGGTGGTACCGGAGAGGTGTTCGACTGGACGTTAATACCAAGTAACTTGCCTAAACCAATCGTGTTGGCTGGTGGGTTGACGCCTGAAAATGTAGGGCAGGCAATTAAACAGGTTCAGCCTTATGCTGTTGATGTGAGCGGTGGGGTAGAATTATCCAAAGGCATTAAGAGCGAACTTAAAGTTCAAGAATTTATCAATGGAGCAAAGTGTGGATAGTAGAGACGTGAACTTAGATTTACCCGATTCTCATGGTCGTTTTGGCCAATATGGTGGCATATTTGTTTCAGAGACTCTCATGTCAGCTCTAGATGATCTGGCGAAAATGTATGAACGCTTGTCTAAAGATAAAGAGTTTCAAGCCGCTTTTGATTATGACCTAGCGCATTATGTTGGTCGGCCGTCTCCATTATATTTTGCGGAAAGATTAACAGAGAAAGCCGGCGGCGCGAAAATATACCTGAAACGAGAAGATTTGAATCATACTGGCGCCCATAAAATCAATAATACGATTGGTCAGGCATTACTTGCTAAGCATATGGGTAAACCTAATATCATTGCAGAAACTGGTGCTGGTCAGCATGGTGTTGCATCGGCAACCGTGGCTGCTCGTTTAGGTTTAAAGTGTAAAGTGTTTATGGGGGCTGAAGATATTCGTCGACAGTCTCTAAATGTATACCGCATGAAGCTATTGGGCGCAGAAGTCGTGTCGGTTGAGTCAGGCACTAAGACGCTTAAAGATGCGCTAAATGAAGCAATGCGATATTGGGTCGGAAATGTAGATGATACATTTTATATTATTGGTACCGCTGCGGGCCCACACCCATATCCAAAATTGGTTAGGGACTTTCAAGCGGTTATTGGACGCGAAACCAAAGCACAATGTTTGGAGCAAGAAGGGCGTTTACCTGATGCGGTTGTCGCGTGTGTGGGTGGCGGCTCAAACGCGATTGGCATGTTCCATCCCTTTATCAAAGATGAAAGTGTAGCTATGTATGGCGTTGAAGCGGGTGGTGATGGTGTAGAAACAGGGCGCCATGCCGCTCCTTTAAGTGCTGGCCGCCCAGGGGTGCTTCATGGGAACAGAACCTATGTTATGGCAGATGATGACGGTCAGATCATTGGGACACACTCCATTTCAGCAGGTTTAGATTATCCAGGTGTTGGTCCTGAGCATGCTTGGTTGAAAGATATTGGTCGTGCTCATTACGTTGCCATTAATGATGATGAAGCAATGGAAGGATTTCGTGATTTGACTCGATTAGAAGGTATTATGCCTGCATTAGAGTCAAGCCATGCTGTGGCATACGGGATGAAACTTGCTGCAACAATGGATAAAGATAAGGTGATAGTTATTAATCTTTCAGGTAGAGGTGACAAAGATATTCTAACGGTAGCTGAATTGGATGGGATTGAAGTATGAGTCGCGTTAAACAATGTTTTGTAAATTTAGAAAAATCTGGTAAAAAGGCGCTCATTCCATATATTACTGCTGGTGATCCTAGTCCTGATTATACTGTCACTATGATGAATTCACTGGTCGACTCAGGTGCAGATATTATTGAAGTCGGCATGCCGTTTTCTGACCCGATGGCAGACGGTCCCGTCATACAGTTGGCTTGTGAGCGGAGTTTAGCTGCTGGAACCAATGTTAAAAAAGTATTACAAATTATTAAGGAATTTAGACGTAATAATCAGCAAACGCCTATCGTCTTAATGGGCTATTTGAACCCAATTGAATTTTATGGGTATCAAAATTTTGCTGATGCGGCAAAAGAAGCGGGTGTGGATGGCGTTTTATTAGTAGATCTGACTCCAGAAGAGGCGACAGATGTAGTAGAATGCTTCCGAGATAATGAGATAGATCTTATTTATTTGCTGTCGCCAACGACTACACCTGAACGAGCTAAGAAAATTTGTGACTTGGCGTCTGGTTATGTTTATTACGTTTCAGTAAAGGGTGTAACAGGTTCTGCTGAGTTAGATGTCGAAAGTGTTAAGCAACACGTTGACTCTTTGCGCACTATTACATCTTTGCCTATTGGGGTTGGTTTTGGTATTCGTGACGCAAAAACAGCGTCAGCAGTCAGTAAATGTGCTGACGGCGTCATTGTTGGTAGTGTATTAGTTAACGCCATAGCAGAAAATAAAGAGAGTCAAAAAGAATTTATAGCTGACGCTTTAAAGGCAATTTTGTCGCCAATGCGTGATGAAATGGATGCTTAAGCGGCAGTAAACGAGAAATTTGGAGAAAAATATGAGTAGCTGGTTAGATAAATTTGTTCCTTCGATTGTGCGCAGTGAGTCAAAGCGCAGCACAGCAGGCTCGGTGCCTGAGGGACTTTGGAAAAAATGCCCAAAATGTGAAAACGTGCTTTATCGTCCAGAGCTCGAGAAAAATTTAGATGTTTGTCCAAAATGTAATCATCATCTGCGTGTAGGTGCTCGCCGTCGTTTAGATATTTTTTTGGATAAAGAAGGTCGTCATGAGATAGGTGCTCACCTTGAACCTGAAGATAAACTTAAGTTTAAGGATTCTAAACGCTATAAAGATCGTATCGCCGATGCACAGAAAGCGACGGGGGAGAAAGACGCATTAGTTGCGATGCAAGGTGCGTTGAATGGTATGCCAGTTGTAGCGGTTGCATTTGAATTCAGCTTCTTGGGTGGTTCAATGGGCGCCATTGTTGGTGAGCGCTTTATTCAAGCCGTCAATGTTTGTTTAGAGAAGCGCATTCCGCTTGTTTGCTTCTCTGCCTCTGGTGGTGCTCGCATGCAAGAAGCTTTGATTTCTTTGATGCAAATGGCTAAAACCAGCGCGGGTTTAGAACGCATGAAGCAAGAGAAAATTCCTTATATTTCTGTCATGACGGACCCTGTTTTTGGTGGAGTATCTGCCTCTCTTGCTATGTTAGGTGATTTAAATGTGGCTGAGCCAAATGCTTTGATTGGTTTTGCTGGTCCTCGTGTAATTGAGCAAACTGTTCGTGAAAAATTACCTGAAGGTTTCCAACGAAGTGAGTTTTTATTAGATAAAGGCGCGTTGGACATGATTATTAAGCGTGATGAAATGCGCGACCGTTTGTTTAATATTTTATCTTTGTTGACTGAAAATAAGGTTGCTTAATTAAATGACGCATACGTCATTAGCGAGTTGGCTTTCATATATTGAAAGCCAACATCCTGCAGAAATCGAGCTAGGGCTTGATAGAGGGAATAAAGTTTTATCTAGACTGAATTTATCTCGGCCGAAGCATCAAATTATTACTGTGGCCGGCACAAATGGAAAGGGTTCTACTTGTGCCATGCTGACCCAATATCTTTATGAGCAAGGTTATTCTGTTGGCACTTATACTTCCCCCCATTTTCTCGCATTTAATGAGCGAATCGCTCTAAATAATAATCCATGTAATGACGCTATTCTCTGTCGAGCATTTGAGGCAATTGAAGCTGCTCGAGATGGGATTGAGCTTACTTATTTTGAGTTCAGTACACTTGCCGCGCTTTGGATTTTTGACCATTCGGATTTAGATTATTGGGTATTGGAAGTCGGCCTTGGTGGGCGTTTAGACTCTGTTAATATGGTGGATGCAGATGTTGCCGTATTGACATCAATATCTTTAGATCATGTTGATTGGTTAGGGGATAACTTAGAGGTTATCGCCAGAGAAAAAGCGGGAATCGCCAGGAAAGATAAGTTGCTGGTGAGTGGTGTTGTTAACCCTCCTGATTCTATTGCTACTACCGCTTTTGAAGTAGGCGCCATTCTCCGTCAAAAGAATGTGGATTTTAGTTTTAGCCTTGATCAAGATGTTTGGTCGTGGCGCGGTAATGATATGTCTTTTGCTAATTTACCTATTCCATCATTACCACTTCAGAATGCTGCGACTGTAATTGCTGTATTAGTCTATATGGGGATGTCGCCAAATAAGGAAGATTTAGCTCGTTTATTTAGTACCGCTAAATTGCTTGGGCGTTTTCAAAAGGTTTCATCTTCACCAGATATCTATATTGATGTTGCTCATAATCCTGAAGCGGCTTTAGAGCTTGCTAGTCGCGTCAAAGGTCTGCCAAAACAACCTATCGCTATTTGTGGCATGTTGAAAGACAAAGATATAGGTAGCGTAATGGCTTATTTGGCGGATGCTTTTTCAGAATGGTATTGCTGTGATTTAGGTGGTATTCGAGGGGCAAAAGCTGACGAGTTAGTTAACAGCATCTTGAAGGTTGCGCCAAATCTGCCTGCTAATAATCTTCATACCTATACTTCCGTTGAGAGTGCATTACCGTCTGCTCTTAGTACGGCAAAACAAGAGCAGCGCCCCATCATTGTTTTTGGTTCCTTTGTGACCGTATCTGATTATTTGGCATTAAGCCAAGTGAAGAGTGATTTATGATAGACAGAGCTATAACCTATAGGTTGATTGGCGCAGGGATTATGGTGCTATCAGCCGCCATCGTTTTGCCATTGATATTAGATGGTGAACGCCCAGCTGAATTGGATGTCCAGGTTCATGTAACAACACCTCCAGACTTTCCTGTAGTGAACATTGCTCCTGTCCAGCCTGTAGAGAGTTTGCCAGTCGAGCCATCACCAGCCGAAGAAAAATCAGCACAAGATATTCAATTGATTCCTATTCCAAAGTCCGCAAAGGATGTGGCTGTTATTGAGAAGTCTGCTCCTTCATCGAAGAAAGCTGAAGTGGCGTCCCAAGCTAAAACAGCGTCTGCAGAAAAAGTCACTTCGACTAAAATTGCCGAGCGTTGGACCCTGCAGATTGCAACTTTTAAGAGCGAAGACAATGCAATTCGTCTCGTTAAAAAATTAAAAGACGCAAATTATGATGCTTACAGTCTAACGACAAACTCACTTTATAAAGTTTATGTGGGACCAGAGTTTAAGAGAGAAACGTCTGAAAAAATGCGAGAAAAAATTAACAATGAATTTAAATTGAAAGGCCTTGTTATTAAATATTCTGTTAATTAATTCGCGGTCGTTTGTTGTAGTATTTGGAAAATTTTAGCCATCTGTTAAACTCCGCATTTTTAGAGGAACTCATGGAGCAAGTAAATTCAATGTCAACAGTGGATTGGTTGATTGTTGCAGTCGTAGTGCTTTCTACTCTTTTGAGTTTGAAGAGAGGCTTTGTAAAAGAGGTTTTGTCTCTGCTTACTTGGGTTGTCGCCTTTGTGGTTGCCATTAAATTTTCTGATCAGATGCAAGCGCTTTTGCTTGATCAAGTTCAGAATGACCAGATTCGCTACATAGTTTCTTTTGTATCATTATTCATTGCCACTTTGGTTGTGGGGGCCCTCGTCAGCTTTTTGCTTGGCTCTTTAATACAGGTAACAGGCCTATCTAGCACCGATAGAGTACTTGGTATGCTATTCGGTTTTGCTAGAGGCAGCTTAATTGTTGTGGCTTTTGTATCTTTATTGAGCTTAAGCCCAGCGATAGAAAAAACAGAATTTTGGAAAACGTCTCAATTGATTCCTCAACTGGGTCAATTGAATGATTGGACACGTGATATGTTAGGCAAGAGTTCGGATCTGATGGATTCGACTCTCATTGATCGTGCTCTTGGTAGTTAATTGCTCTCTGTAGCAATCAAATAGATTAAGAACCTTTGCGGTGTTTGCCGCAATTCCCCAACACGAGGATCTAGAACATGTGTGGTATCGTTGGTGTCGTAGGCACGTCTGTGGTTAACCAAGCTATCTTTGATGCGTTAACCCTTCTTCAGCATCGTGGGCAAGATGCTGCAGGCATGGTGACAAGCCATAATGGACGTTTATGCTTGCGTAAAGACAATGGTCCGGTGAGTGAAGTTTTTCGCACTCGTCATATGAAAAAACTACACGGCAATATTGGAATAGGGCATGTCCGTTATCCAACGGCAGGTACTTCCAGTTCAGCGGAAGCTCAGCCTTTCTATGTTAACTCTCCGTATGGCATCTCCTTAGCTCATAATGGAAATTTAACGAATACTGGTAAGTTAAAACAAGAAGTTTTTGAGTCTGACTTGCGTCATATTAATACGACGTCTGATTCCGAAGTGTTGGTTAATGTATTGGCTCATGAGCTTCATGAAGAAGGCAAATTGATACCAACACCTGAAGATATTTTTAATGCACTTGAACGTGTTTATAAACGTATCGAAGGTGGTTATGCCGTTGTAGCTCTGATTACTGGTTACGGAATTTTGGCTTTTCGCGATCCAGATGGTATTCGTCCATTGATTTATGGTTCTCGCCAAACGGATTCTGGCACGGAATATATGGTGGCCTCCGAAAGTGTTGCACTTGATGCGGCAGGGTTCAAAATTGAGCGTGATATCCAGCCAGGTGAAGCAATCTTTTTTGATTTAAACCATAAGGTTCATGTGCGTCAGTGCACACCAAAGAAAGCAGCGCGTCCTTGTTTATTTGAATATGTATACTTTGCTCGTCCTGATACGGTTATTGATAGTATTTCAGTGTACAAAGCGCGTATTAATATGGGGGACCGTCTTGCTGAGAAAATTCAACGTGAATGGAAGGATCACGATATCGATGTTGTTATTCCTATTCCAGACACAAGCCGAACGGCGGCTCTGCAAATTGCGCAAGCGTTGAATATTCCGTTTCGTGAAGGTTTGGTGAAAAACCGTTATATCGGTCGTACATTTATTATGCCCGGTCAAGCCGTACGTAAAAAATCCGTTCGTCAAAAGCTGAACCCTGTTCCTTTTGAATTTAAAGACAAAACGGTTTTATTGGTTGATGACTCCATAGTACGTGGCACAACAAGTAAAGAAATTATTGAAATGGCAAGAGAGGCTGGCGCTAAGAAAGTGTACATCGCTTCGGCTGCGCCAGAAGTTCGATATCCTAACGTTTATGGTATCGATATGCCTGCCGCTAAAGAGCTCATTGCTCATGATCGTAATGTCGATGAAATTTGTGAATTAATTGGTGCAGATAAATTAATCTTCCAAGATTTACAAGATTTGATTGATGCTTGTATCGATGAAAAACATTCTGATGTTCGTGAATTCGATACGTCTGTATTTGATGCAAAATACATTACAGGGAACATCGATGCCGCTTATTTAGCTGGCATAGAGGGGGCGCGTAATGATTCGAATAAAGCCGCAGTAATGGAGCAGGCTAGTGATATGATGCATCCTATGTAGACACTTAGGTTATGTCGTGACGGATAAACTAAGCCAGGTCACGCCTGGCTTAGTTGTTTTTGGGGAATATTTTTAAAGAGTGGCTTGGAGTAAATTAATGGCTGATTATAAAGACGCAACGAATGCGATTCGTGCGGGTATACGTCAAACACAAGAGCAAGAAAACAGTGAAGCCATTTTTATGACCTCTAGTTTTGCTTATGGCAGTGCGGAGGAGGCGGCGGTCAAGTTCTCTGGTGATGAGGATGGCAATGTCTATTCACGTTTTACTAATCCGACAGTAGAGCTTTTTGAGAAGCGTTTGGCGACCTTGGAAAAAGGTGAAGCCGCCATTGCGACAAGCTCTGGTATGGCGGCTCTGATGACTCTGGCTTACAGCTTGTTAAGTGCTGGTGATCGTGTTGTTTGTTCGCGTAATATCTTTGGTTCGACTGTCAAATTCTTTAATGCCTACACCGCCAAGTTTGGTGTAGAAGTGTTGTATGTCGATGCGACAGATTATGGTGCTTGGGCAGAAGCGATCAACGAGAACACTCGATTTTGTTATTTTGAAACACCGTCAAACCCTCTCTATGAAGTGGTTGACGTTGCGAGAGTTGCTGCTTTAGCTCATGACAAAGGTGCGTTGTTGTGTGTGGATACTGTTTTAGCAACACCAGCATTGCAGAACCCTTTGACGCAAGGGGCTGATATTGTCATGCAATCTGCGACCAAATTTATTGATGGTCAAGGACGTTGTTTAGGTGGTGCTTTGATTGCAAGCCAAGAGATAGTGAACACCTTTACCGCCTTTATGCGTAGTGCGGGGCCTTGTATGAGCCCGTTTAATGCATGGGTATTACTTAACGGTCTTGAGACTTTATCTTTGCGTATGACAGCCCATTCAGCGAATGCATTAAAACTGGCTGAATTTTTAGAAGCGCACCCGAAAGTCCTTAAAGTGAACTACGGTGGTTTGCCTAGTCACAAATACCATGAATTAGCGAAACAGCAACAAAAAGACTTTGGCGGTTTATTGTCATTCGAAGTGGAAGGCGGTCGTAAGGCGGCGTGGGCTTTGATTAATGGTACAAAGTTGATGTCAATTACTGGTAATTTGGGTGATACCAAAACCTTGGTTACGCATCCAGCTACGACAACTCATGGCCGTTTAACGGATGAAGAAAAGGCAAAAGCAGGTATAACTGAAGGGTTGATTCGTGTCTCTGTTGGTTTAGAAGACATTACAGATATTATTGCGGATGTAGATCAGGCTTTAGCGACGTTATAGCGCTAATCTATTTTCATGATTTCAAAGCCAGCGCAAAAGTATCTTTGCGCTGGCTTTGTGTTATTTAGTGTTCACTTCATAGATACGAACCACAACGTAACTTTCATCGGGTGCTGCATCAACGGTTCCAACAAATTGTTTTTTATTTAGCCAGTCGTATTTGCCTATAGGTGCTTGGAAAGTAGGGTTTGTGACAATGTACCAATCTTCGACCGGTGTTCCGCTCCCTGCTGGATCAAGAGCAACACCGCGATTATCAATAACAATGTTGGTGCCATCGTCTGTCGTAATAGAATACAGAGCAAACAACTCCCATACACCGTCATGTCGTTCGAGCTGCCAATCGGCCCCACCTGCTCGTACGGTTGCTTTGAATCCATCTTTACCATGGAACTCTCCACCAATGATGGGGGCAATGCCTCTATAGCCTTTATTCGCTGCACCTATTTCAACATGTTTATCTAAGTCAACAATGCCCTCCAAAACCAATTTATTGGTCGGAGTCATGACGTTTGGCGGCCATGCTCCAAGCTCCGGCCTAACGACTTCTGATGCCATAGCGTTAATGGATGAATAGGCAATTAACATTGTGGCGGACAATTTTAGAAATCCGGTGAATTTTTTCATTATACGTGGCGCTCCTTGTGTGATTATTTTTCTGATTGCTCCTTTAATGTAACAACTATTTTTTGAACGACATCTCCCAAATAGGATATAACCATTAAGTTTATTGAGTGGTATTGGTCACTGGTAAGAAGTGAACAGGGTAGATTGTTTGTCAAAGTGGTAGGTCGATGTGATAAAGCGAAAAAACCACAGTGCATGAAGTGCAACTGTGGTTTTTGTTAGCGATTTGAGCGGTTAGAAAAGTGCTTAATCTGAAGATGTTTCGTCTTTTGCTTTTTCGAGTTCCGCTTGCTGTTTTCTTTCTTTACGACGATAGCCTAAAACCAACAGACAGGGCGTTAGTATAAGCGTTAATGGTGTGGCAAAAGTAAGCCCGCCAGCGATCGCAGTAGAGAGCTGGGTCCACCATTGCGCAGATGGTGCTCCGATACTGAGGGATTGGTGTACTAGGTCAATATTTAGCTGAAACACCATAGGGACCAATCCTAGAATAGTCGTAATGGTCGTCAGCATAACGGGTCTTAGGCGCTGAACCCCTGTTCTGATAGCCGCTTCTCTAACCATCATGCCTTGCTTTCGTAAGCCGTTAAAAGTGTCGATCAACACGATATTATTGTTTACAACAATACCTGCCAAAGCAATGACGCCAACACCACTCATGACAATGCCGAAAGGTTGTCCTTTTACCATGAGACCAATAAAAACCCCCATGGTTGAAAAGATGACAGCACTTAAAATCAACAGACATTGGAAGAAGTTATTAAACTGTGTCACAAGGATGATCGCCATGATGAAAAAAGCCACACCAAATGCCTTTATCAAAAATACCATGGATTTTTGCTGATCCTCGGTGTTGCCGCGGAATTCATAACTGACAGACTTATCAATACCAGCCGCATCCAATTTTACTTTAATGGCTTTGATGACTTCATCCACCACTAAACCGTCTTTTACATCAGCATCAATTTTAATGGTTTTCTTACCATCTGTTCTATTGATTACACCTTGTTTAGGTGCCGCATAGCGATGAATAAAGTTGCTGGCTGGAATGCTGCCATGATTGGTTGGAATTTGTAAATGATCCAGCTGATCTAAGCTGCGTTGGTTTACAGGGTACCTCAGTACGATGTCAATTTTATCATCGGCTCCATCAGGTAAAAAATTACTGAGTTTTATGCCTGATGTGACCAGTTTCACAACGTTACCGAGACTATTGACATCGACACCATAACGGCTGGCTTCGGCGCGATCAATATCAATTCGCCACTCAATACCAGGAAGAGACCTGTCATCGCTAACCGTTACTATTTCATCCCTTTGCTGTAATTGTTTAATAATTTCGTCGGCAGCAAGGTTAAGCGCTGCAGAGTAATTAGAACTTAGTTGCAGTTGGATGTCTGCACCTGATTGGGGGCCACCTTGTTCCTTTTGTGCGCTTACTTCAATGCCAGGAATTTGTTTAGTGCGCTCTCTGATACGATCCAGAATGATTGTCGCTGGTTCACGTTTATACCAGTCAATCAACTCCATACTAATAGTGCCAATACTATCAGGCGCACTGTTGTTGCCTGGTGTCGCGTAGGTGGTCGCAACAACGCTTTTTAATGCTGGCGTACCAAGGACTTGCTGCTCAACTTGTCTTACTAAGGAATCTTTTTCTTCAAGGGAAAGGTCACCTCGTGCACGAATATCAAGGTTTGCTGATTCTGGTTCAATGCTCGGGAAGAATTCAATGCCTTTACCAAATTTTCCATAGCTGGCAAAAATACTTATCAGCAAAACAATAGTAAAAAGCAGTACCCAAACAGGACTTTCTACTAAGCGAGTTAAAACCCGTCCGTATAAGCCAGTAAGACCAGTCAGTTCAGTTAAGTCCCCAGTTTCAGTGGTGCGCAGCGCATGCATTGTTTTTTCATTGTAAGCGCCTTTTTTACCGATAATAGAGCCGATTGTAGGCAAAACGATTAAGGCCATAACCAATGATGATGATAACGTGGCGATAATTGTGATGGGCATGAAGCGCATAAATTCCCCCACAATATCTGGCCAAAATAATAAGGGCATAAAGACAGCGAGTGTCGTGGCCGTAGAGGCTGTAATAGGCCAAGCCATGCGCTTAGCTGCTTCGCTATAGGCTTGGCGCTTGGATGCGCCTTCGGCAAGTTTGCGGTCGGCATATTCGGTGACAACAATTGCCCCGTCGACAAGCATCCCAACACTTAAAATCAAGGCAAAAAGCACCACCATGTTAATGGTGTAACCTTGTATATTGAGGATTAAAATACCTGATAGGAAAGCACCAGGAATAGCCAAGCCTACTAAGACAGCACTGCGTATACCAAGTGCCCAGACAATCACAATCATTACCAAAAGGGTGGCAGCAAGGACATTATTGAACAAATCATTCAGTGACGTTTCAATTTCAGTAGACTGATCCCCAGTAAGGTTGTATTCAACACCTTCTGGCCATTGTTGGCTTTCTTGCTGTACCACGGTTTTTACGGCATCAATGGTGTTAATTATATTGACACCAACGCGCTTAGATACCGCTAGGGTGATACTGCGTTTACCTTCGACTCGGGCGTAACTGGCAGGGTCCTCGAATGTTAATTCACCTGTAGCGATATCACCTAATAAAACCACTTGGTCGCCGTCAGCTTTGACTGGTAAGTTGAGAATGTCTTCTTTCGTTTTTAATAACCCGGGGACTTTTAATGAAAATCGACCCGCACCAGTATCTAAATTGCCGGCAGCAACTAAACGGTTGTTACCCGATACAAAATTTGCCACTTCAGTAAGCGATAAATTATAAGATTCAAGCTGCTCAGGGCGAATAATTATCTGTGCTTGTTGGTCTCGATCACCACTGATTTTGGCTTCTAGTACACCATTAACAGCCTCAATTGAGTCCTGTAGGTTTTTAGCGATGCGGCTTAAGCTGGCGAAATCCACATTGCCTGATAAGTTGACTCGTAATACTGGGAAGGTTGATAAATTTATTTCATTGACTGTCGGTTCGTCTGCATCGGCAGGTAACTCGCTTTTGGCTCTATCAACTTTGTCTTTTGCATCACTAATGGCTTGGTCAATATCGACACCAGAGTCAAATTCTAAAATGATAGAAGCATGGCCTTCTGAAGCGGTAGATTTGAGTTCTTTAAGACCTTCTAATCCTTTTAGTTCTTTTTCTAAAGGATGAACCAATAAACTGTCAGCATCTTCTGGAGAAATGCCTTCTAATGAGACCGAAACATAAGCCATTGGAATGGTAATGTCTGGGTTGCTTTCTTTTGCAATTTCAATATAAGACACGGTTCCCATAATCAGTATGAGAACAAAAAACATCATTACGGTTCGAGAGCGCGCTAAGGCCGCCTCAATTAATGTTTGCATATTGGGCCTCCTTAGTTTTAATAGTGTGCGTCGACTTTATCACCTGCGGAGACAAAACCTTGTCCGACGGTAATAATGTTGACGTTGTCAGGAAGCCCAATTGCCCACACTTGGTCTCGTTCTGATTTAACAATCTCTACAGGTGTTACTACCACTCTATTATTTATATCAATGGTTTTGATTGCTGTTGCACCAGAGTCGTCTAATGTTAGTAGCGCAGGAGAAAAAGCATGAGCTTTTTGTTCATCCACAATAAAATCAACAGCCGCCGTTAGTCCAGCAGGGATAGAATTGTTTGGATTATCCACTTCTATTTCGACACGAATAGTACGGCTTGACTCAATCGCAGTAGAGCTGATGTAAGAAACGACTCCTTGGGCTTCGTAACCAGATTCGAAACGAATATCACCCAATGTTCCCAGTTTAACTAACTGAATTTTGTTTTGAGGGATATTAACGCTGACTTTTATTGGGTTTAAAGATACGAGTGTTCCAATAGAGGCGCCTGCAGACAGTATTTGACCTTCTTGCACATCTAAAGTGTTTAATACACCGGAAAAAGGTGCGGTAAGATTTGCATCTTCTAAATCCACTATCAGCGCTTGCTCTGTTGCTTTAGCTGAGGCAAGTTCGGTTTCGGCTTGAGCTAATCTCATTTTAGAAGAAAAGTTTCCTGCGCTGAGTTTCTTTATCCCTTCAAGCTCGAGTCGCTTCTGTTTAACCAACAGACTGGCTTGTTCTATTTGTGCTTTGAGTGCTCGGGTGTCAATCTGTAAAAGCGAAGCTCCCTTTTCGACAAAGCGACCTTTATCAACAGGTAATTTGGTGATACGCCCTTTGACACTGCTTATAAGTTGTAGGCTTTCATTCGCCAGCGTTTTACCGCTTAAAGGCAGGTGTATTGAAATGGTTTTTGCTGTCAGTGTTTCAGCTTGAACAGAATAAGCGAGTTTGTTCTCAGCGTTTTGTGAAGAAACCGTATTTTCTTTTGGGGTGGTAGTTTGAGGGCTAACTGTGACGCCATTACCTCCTATTAGCATCCAAGTAACTGTTACTGCGGCTAGAGCAACCGCGGTAATAGGGCCGACCTTGCTTTTAAACTCCATTAAACACTCCGTTATATAGAAGGATTCTTTTTATTTAACAATCAGTATATTCGCAAATAATAAGGAAGAAAGAACTTTTGTTTAAACTTTGTAAGGACAATAGCAAACTTTTTGCATGATTTTATGATTGAAATTGCTAAAAAAATATTTTCTTCGCCGAAATCTGTTTCTTTTTTAATATCTTATCGTGTCTATATGCTGAACCTTGCTGTAGAAGGGTGGTACTATACCGCCACAAAATTTTTACATTATATGGATAGATATGAGTCTATTGTCTTTAGAACAGATCAGTGTTGCTTTTGGGCATAATCCGCTGCTGTCAAAAATCAGTTTTTCAGCGGAAGCTGGAGAGCGTGTTGCCATTATCGGTCGTAACGGCGCAGGTAAATCGACGCTGTTGAAAGTCATTTCTGGAGAGCAAGTTGCCGACGAAGGTGTGGTTCGTCTAGAAGGCGGCATGACAATCGGTCAGCTTCCTCAAGAATTACCTGATGCCAATAATAAAACCGTACGTGAAGTCGTGAGTGAAGGCGCGGGTGAAGCCCACTCATTAATGACTCGTTATTTCAAATTACTAGAAGACTTCGAAAATGATCACTCTAATGAATTAAGTGATATTCAGAGTGAGTTAGACCGAATTCAAGGGTGGGATCTAGAGCAGCGTGTGAATCATATGATTCAGCGTTTGGCTTTACCTGCTGACAAGCTGATGTCTGAATTATCAGGTGGTTGGCGCCGTCGAGTTATTCTTGCGCAAGCACTGATTTCTAACCCAGATGTATTGTTATTAGACGAGCCGACTAACCATTTAGACGTGCCAACGATTGAATGGATGGAACAACAGCTTCAGCAGTTCCGTGGTTTGATTTTGTTCATTACCCATGATCGTCGCTTTCTTGAAAAACTGGCCAATCGCATCATTGAGCTTGATCGTGGCAACTTGATTTCCTTCAGCGGAAACATTACGGCCTTCCTTGCCTTTAAAGAAAAAATGTTAGAAGAAGAAGAGCGTGCCAACGCCTTGTTTGATAAACGTTTGGCTGAGGAAGAAGTGTGGATACGTCAGGGCATTAAAGCTCGTCGTACCCGTAATGAAGGTCGAGTTCGTGCCTTGAAAGCGTTACGTGCAGAACGCTCTGAGCGTATCAATCGCCAAGGCAATGCGAAAATGGCGATCGAAACCAAAGATAAATCTGGCAAGCTGGTGGCTGAGTTCACCCAAGTTGGTCACTCTTTTGAAGATAAAGTGATTTTGCAACCAATGGATTTTATGGTGAATCGAGGTGACCGCATTGGTCTGATTGGCCCGAACGGTTGTGGTAAGAGTACCTTCTTGAAAATCTTACTTGGCAAACTTGAACCAGAAACCGGTACGGTCCGTCAAGGAACCAAGCTCGATGTAGCCTATTTCGATCAGCTGCGTGAGCAACTGGATCCTGAGCAAACCGTTGCTGAAAACGTGGGCGAAGGCAAAGATGTTATCGAAATTAATGGTCAGAACAAACATGTTATTGGCTATCTTGGAGACTTCCTTTTCCCGCCTGAGCGTGCACGTACTCCAGTTAAAGCCTTGTCGGGTGGTGAGCGAAATCGTGTTTTGTTGGCGAAACTATTTACTCGCCCAGCCAACCTTTTGATTATGGATGAACCAACCAACGACCTTGATGTAGAAACATTAGAGCTGCTTGAAGAGCTACTGATGAACTACGATGGTACTTTGTTGTTGGTGAGCCATGACCGTGCTTTCCTAGACAACGTTGTTACCAGTGTGATCGCGTTTGAAGGTGAAGGCCGAGTTAAAGAATACGTTGGTGGCTACCAAGACTGGATCCGTCAGGGAGGTAAATTCCCAACTGAATCCACTTCCCAAACCGATGATGTGCCTAGCAAAAAAGATAAAGCTGAAACCAAAAAGCCGGAAGAAACCAATTCAAAAGCAAGTGCCGCTGCTAAGCCTAAAGCCAAATTAAGCTATAAATTACAGCGTGAATTTGATGATATGCCAGCGACTATTGCCAAATTAGAAGAAGAGATTGCAGGGTTGCATGAAACAACCAGCGCACCAGAATTCTATACGGGTGATGCGGATAAAGTTCAAAAAACCTTGGCTAAACTGGCGCACAAAGAAGAAGAGCTTGAAACAACCATGGAGCGTTGGCTTGAGCTTGAAGAAATGCAAAACGGGTAAATTATGACGAATAAAATCAAACCAGTTTCCTTTTTACCGCGCTTTTTTGGCGCTTTCGGACAATTATTTAAATACATGTGGAGCGGCGATTATGCCGCTCGCTGTCAAACCATTGGCCAAGGTGAGAAGTTTGCCTTTGAAGTAGAGCCGAAGGTAATCACAGAAGAAATAGAAGTGATTCGCGAAGTCGAAGTGGCGGCACCTACTCTAGATTCTGTCAATGCAGATGGTGCTCATCAGTTGTTGCAATTACTTCAGCAAGAGGCTCGCTTCATCGATTTTATTCAAGAAAGCATCGATGATTACAGTGATGCCGATGTTGGTGCGGCTTCTCGTCAAATTCATGCGGGTTGCTCTAAAGTATTGAAACAGCACTTTACCATCGACGTTGTTAACAGTGCCGCAGAAAATAGTCGCGTAGAAGTGCCATCTGATTACGATGCCAAACAGATCAAATTAGAAGGTCGCGTGGAAGGTAATGGACCATACGCTGGTACATTGATTCATCCAGGTTGGAAAATAACTGAAACGCGATTACCGAAAGTGTCTAATACTGATAGTCTGACTATTCTAGCGCCCGCTGAAATCGAGGTATAACCTATGAATCAATATTTTATTGGTATCGACTTGGGTACCACGCATTCGGCTGTCTATTATTCGCCCTCTAAACTCGCCGACGTAGACGCTAATCAAATAGGTCGAATTCAGCAATTAGCCATTCCGCAGTTCATTGCAGCGGGGCAAGTAGACGCTCGTCCCTTGTTGCCTTCTTTTGTATATTTTCCTCATAAAACCGAATTTTTAGAAAGTGATTTGCAATTGCCTTGGGGAAAAGCTACATCGATTGTTGGTCAGCTGGCTCGTGAGCTGGGGGCGAAATCGTCTGGTCGATTGGTGCAAAGTGCCAAAAGCTGGTTGTGTCACTCTCGTGTTAGCGCAGACGAAGCGGTCTTGCCTGTCGATGCCTTAGAAGAGGTTGACCAGGTATCGCCAGCGCAAGTGACAGAGACGTTATTGGACCATTTAGTAAGCGCTTGGACAGATCAATTTCCCCATGCGCCGATTGCAGAACAAACCGTTGTTATTACTGTTCCGGCTTCTTTTGATCCTGCCGCTCGGGCGATTACGGAGCAAGCTGCAGAGAAGGTTGGTCTGCAAGCTCGCCTAATTGAAGAACCATTAGCCGCATTTTATGCTTGGCTGAGTGATCAACAAAATTGGACAGACAGTTTAGACGTTAATGAACACATTTTAGTGGTCGATGTGGGTGGCGGCACAACGGATTTGTCTTTGATTCAAGCAGTAGAAAATGATGGATCGCTTGGTTTAGAGCGGGTTGCTGTGGGGCGTCATATATTGCTTGGTGGCGATAATATGGATTTAACCCTGACTTATCATCTGGCTGCTCAGCTCGCACAAAATGGAACCAATCTGGAACCTTGGCAAATTAGTGGTTTGACCCAAGCCTGCCGTGAAGCAAAAGAACGTTTGTTGTCGAATGCTGATTTGGCGGAAGTGAGCGTTGTTGTGCCAAGTCGTGGTCGCAACTTGTTTAATAACAGCATCAAGGCCACGTTGACACAAACCGATATTCAGCAGCTTTTGATTGAAGGTTTCTTCCCGCAAGTTCAGTTAGGTGAGCAGTCTCATAAAACAGCCAGAAGTGGCTTCAGTGCCATTAATCTAGATTATGAAGGTGATCCAGCGATCACTCGTCATATCAGTGAATTTTTGGCTCAGCACGATGTGAAACCAAGCAAAGTGCTGCTAAACGGTGGTGTTTTTAATGCCAACGTGATTCGCGATACCTTGGAAGCGCGTTTGGCAACCCTGTTAGGCGGCACGGAATTAACCATGTTAACGCCATCACACCTTGATCATGCTGTGGCTAAAGGCGCTACCTATTACGCGCAGGTTCAAGCCGAAGGCGGAGTGAAGGTAAAAAGCGGTCTAGCTGCCAATTACTATATTGGTGTGGCAAGTCCTATGCCAGCGATTCCCGGTATGGCTCCTCCGGTCGATGCCATTTGTGTGGCGCCTTTTGGCTTAGAAGAAGGCTCAGAAGAGCAAATGCTACCCAATGAGTTTTCGCTGGTGGTAGGGGAAAGTGTCACCTTCCGCTTCTTCCAATCTAAACACGGTGAAGCGCACGGGGTTGGTAAAGTCATTGCGTCTTTTTCGGTCCCTCAGCTTGATGAGTTGAATCCTTTGTCGGTTCGTTTGGATGCGGGTCATTACCAAGCGGGTGACATGGTGCGAGTCTATCTTACGGCTCGAGTAACGGAGTTAGGTTTGTTGTTATTGCAAGCTCACGACACTCAATCAGACTTAAGTTGGACTATTGAGTTTCAAGTTAGGGAGTCATAGACAATGGCGCAAGTGGCTTATCGAGTAGGGATTGACTTAGGAACGACCAATTGTGTCGTTTCGTATACTCCAGTATCCGATCATTTGAATGCAAACACACCGACTTTGTTTCCCATTCCACAGGTGATGGCTGATGGCTCTGTACAAGAGTTTGACTATTTGCCCAGTGCCATTTATCTCTTAGCATCGGATGAAATAGGGAAGATTGATCCTGTTTTGCCGTGGCGTCATCATGATAAAGAACGGATTGTAGGGGTTGGGGCGTTAGCTCTCGGTCAACGTCGTGCAGGGCAATTGGTGCAAAGTGCAAAAAGTTGGTTGAGTCATCGCCAAGTTGATCGCCGTGCGGCTATTTTGCCTTGGGCAAGCGAGTTTCCTAAAAAACTTAGCCCACTTGAAGCCAGTACAATTTTGTTATCGCACATTAAGCAGAGTTGGAATCATCGCTTTGCCGATGCGCCACTTGAGTCTCAGTCCATTGCGTTAACCCTGCCTGCTTCATTTGATGAAGAGGCTCGCGCCTTAACATTAGAAGCGGCAAAACTCGCGGGCTTAAATGATTTATATCTGCTAGAAGAGCCACAGGCGGCCTGTTATCACTATATTAGTGATGATGACAAATTGGCGGCGCTGGCGGACAAGAAAATGCTCTTGGTGGTTGATATCGGTGGTGGTACCAGTGATTTTAGTTTGGTCGCCATTCATTCAACCTCTGAGAATTCGCAGAGTGTGGCTCTTAAACGGGTTGCTGTGGGCGAACATTTATTGTTGGGTGGCGACAATCTTGACCAAGCGTTAGCGTTCCAGTTAGACCCCAAACAGATTTCTGCATTATCCGCTAGCCGTTTGGCGGCTTTGGTACAGCAAACCCGACAAGCGAAAGAGTCCTTATTAGGCGAAAACGCCCCTGACTCGTTAAGTATTACCGTACTTGGTGGTGGTAGCCGGTTAATTGGTGGTTCGCAAAAATTCGAGGTCTCTAGAGAGACTCTGCTGGACCAAGTGCGCAGCGGTTTTTTTCCTCTGGTGGACGCAAATGAACAGGTTCAAAAGAGTGACTATGCAATGCATACACTTGGTTTGCCTTACGAGTCTGATCCGGCTTTCACCCGTCATTTAGCTTCTTTTTTACGACAACATCGAGAGGTGATTGAGGCGGCAACGGGATCGTCCATGCCTGATGCCGTGCTGTTTAACGGTGGCTTATTTAATAGTCCTGTGATGAAAGCCCGCTTATTAGAGCTGCTGAACACTTGGTCTACCAAACCGATACTTGCGTGTTCCGCAGAGGAGCCGAATGATGCGGTGGCGAAAGGCGCTGTCATGTATCTGAGTGCTTTGGCAGGCGAGAGTACACGTATTGAAAGTGGTGTGGCTCATAGTCTGTATTTGAAGGTGGGCGAAGATCAATATGTCGGTATTTTGCCTAAAGGAACCTTAAAAGGCGAACGGATTGCCCTAGAGCAAGAGTTTTTCGTCACCTTAGGTCAGCAGGTACAGTTTCCTTTATATCGTTCTGATGATCATATTGACTGCGTGGTTGGAGCGGTGCGTAATCAAGAAGGATTGCAGTACATATCGAACTTGATGACCGAGCTTGATGGCTCTGTTGATGCTGAAGAAACGGCTGTCACCTTGTCGGTGCAAATGACTGAGGTGGGGGTGTTGCAGGTAGAACTAAATGCCAATAATCAAAAAGATCAATGGCGTTTGGATTTTTCAACACAGGTGACGTCTAAAAATGAATCGGCTTCAGTCGATGAAACGGGTTTGTTGCATGCCAATATGGGGCAAGCCGAAGAGCATTTGACGAAGTGTTTCTCCAGTGTTGGTCAAAAACAGAACCCTGATTTAGTCAAATCCCTCAAGCAAGATTTAGATCAACTCTTGGGGAGTCGTGAGGACTGGAATTTGGCAACTTCCCGCCGTATGGTCGATAAACTTCTCAGCTTAAAATCCGGTCGAACCAAAAGTGCTCAGCATGAGCGACAATGGTTGCAGTTGATGGGGTATTGTTTACGCCCTGGTTTTGGCGCCACGGATGATGTGAATCGTGTTCAGCAAGTCGTGAATGTTACCAAAGTCGGTACACAGTTTGATACCGCTCCGGTTTGGGGGCAATATTGGACATTGTATCGACGTATTGCTGGTGGTTTGTCTGTAGAGCAACAAACACATTTGTTCAAACAGTTTAGTCAGTATTACTCACCAAGTGGTCAACGTTCTCGAGATAAAATGAAGGCACTGACGACTAAATCCAGTGATGATTTGATTCGTCTAGTGGGCGCCTTAGAAAGTCTCTCTAATGAAGATAAACTGACTGCAATAGATTGGTTACTAAAACGTTTACAGAAGTCGTCAGAGCCAGATACCGCGTGGTGGACAATAGGGCGTATTGCTTCTCGCCATTTGTTATCCGGCCAACAAGAGCAAAGAATCGTGGAAGATAAGCTGTTTCCGATTCTGGAGATTGCTCTGAGAGAAGACTGGAAAAAGCGCAAACAAGCCGGATTGGCGGCGGTTCTAATGAGCCAAGTGAGTTTAGGTGAATCGGAGAAGCTCGGCGCGTTTCGCAAAAAAATCGCCAACAAACTTAAAAAAGACAAATGCCCAGCTCAATGGTTGGAGCGTTTAGAAAGTCAGGTTGAGATAAACAGTGATGAACTGAATGCCTTGGTTGGTGAAAGTTTGCCCATCGGGTTACGTTTATAAGTTGTGTGGCAGACTCATCGGAAAACTTGATGAGTTTGCCAATTGGTACGCTTAACTTTCTTCCTCTCGTCTGAAGTGGGAAATTATTAGTCCAGAGAGAAACCGAAGAAATTGATATCAGTTCTATAAGGTATTTCTTTAGCTGATGTCTGCAGCTGATTGATCAAATTGAGATAAGTCGTCATTTGATGTGCAAGTAGATTTTTTTCACTGGGAATAGATGTGGTGAATTTTGTCGCTCTTAGCATGCTTTTGATGCCATTAGTTTGAGTAAACTCTTGAGCCCCTAACAGAATAACTTCCTCTCCCATATGCCAGAAAATATCCAAATCTCTGATTTGCAAAGGACTAATTGGTGGTACAAGCGGCACGATATCATTTGGCGTAACAACACGAATTAAGGGTAAGTCTTCAAACTTTTTCGCACCTGTGACATTGGTGACTTTAGGTTGTCCAAAGGTGATGACTTGTTTGACTGGGTAGCCGTCATTTTGCAGATACATGGCTAGAATTACCGCAATGGCACCACCCAAACTGTGGCCTGTTAAGTGGATGGGTTGGTCTTTCTTTAGGAAAGGTTTGATGTCCTCAAAAACGGCTTTTGCTGCCAGACCGAAACCTTGGTGTAGTTTAATTTTTAGCAGTGCATCAGGCTTTAATTCTAGGTCTAAATCTACCATAGCGTTCTCTAAATTCGCCGTGCCCCTTATTCCTATCGTCTGGATTTTATCCGCACGGCTCAAAAAATAACTCACTTGTGAAATAGGTATGAGCGACTGATGTACGAGTGTTTGACCTTGCTCCTTAAGCTTTTGTTTTAGCATGTTGGCTTCAAGGTAAGTATCGTTTGATAGATTAGCCTGCTTTCGAATTTCTATGAAGTCTTGTGCTGCATAAGCAGTATGAATCTGGATTATCGAGAAAAAACACAGTATTAAAAATTTAAACATGTTGCTGGACGACGGTGTAATGAAAGGAAATAGAGAGTACTAAAAAAGGTTGAGAGCGAACAGCTATTTAATTGGCTGATGTTGCTGTTAGAGAGAACCTAACAGGACAAGAGAACCTAACAGGACATGCACCTCAAGAACCCAGTATTTACAAGGCCTCTAGCTTTTTCTTGACCATATTTTAATATACTGTATATAATTACAGTGCATTTTCTCAAGGAAGAGAGGTCGGATATGCCGAGGTCTAGGAAAGAACAAGTCAGTTTAGAAGATACTCCTTATTATCATTGTGTGGCTCGTTGTGTTCGACGGGCTTTTTTATGCGGTGATGACCCTGCCACAGGAAACAGCTATGAGCATCGCCGCGGCTGGATAGAGAAGAGGTTACTTTTTTTAGCGTCTGTCTTTTCTATCGATATATGTGCTTATGCTGTGATGAGCAATCATCTTCATGTTGTTTTGCATGTGGATGCAGAGAAAGCGAAATCATGGTCAACATTAGAAGTATTGCAGCGTTGGCATCAACTCCATAAAGGTACTTTGTTTACTCAGCGATATTTAAGAGGAGAGACCTTACCTAATTACCTCGTAGAGCTCGTTGAAAAAGCTGCTGAAACCTATAGAGAGCGCTTGATGGACATCAGTTGGTTCATGAAAGAGCTAAACGAACCCATTGCACGAAGAGCGAACTACGAAGATAACTGCACAGGTCATTTCTGGGAAGGGCGTTTTAAGTCTCAAGCCTTATTAGACGAAGCCGCATTAATGGCTTGTATGGCCTATGTTGACTTAAATCCACTTCGAGCCAGCATGAGTAAAACCCCCGAAGACTCTGATTTTACCAGCGTGAAAAAGCGCGTTAATTCTGCAAAAAGAAAACATCAACCAAAAACCTTATATCCTTTTATTGGAAACCCAAGAAAAGACATGCCATCCGGCTTACCTTTCAAACTGACGGATTACTTGGAACTGGTTGATATGACAGGTCGAATCATACGAGAAGACAAACGAGGCTCAATAAATGCGTCGTTACTTCCTATCTTGAAACGTCTCAATATTGCCTCTGAAAACTGGTTATGCATCGCAACAGAATTTGAGAAAAGAACAGGTAACTTAGTTGGACAAGAGCACTCCATAGATCATTATTGTGAAAGGCACCAACGACAAAGAAAACCTAAAAGGCAAAACCTTCAATTCATCGCTTAACTTGTCATAAAAACATTATAAAATCCATTCACCAAAAAGCGTGATTTGCTTCAGTATGCCTGAAAGTCCGCTTTTAAATGCCTTTCTGTAATGTTCTTTCTTCCAACACAATAAAATAGATATTTTTGGTAACCGATGTGATCTGCTTTACTCACTTTTTATATCGTGTTTTTATTGTGCGTGTCCTGTTTGACTCTACAAGGCCTCTAGCTTTTTCTTGACCATATTTTAATATACTGTATACAATTACAGTATATTTTCTCAAGGAAGAGAGGTTGGATATGCCGAGGTCTAGAAAAGAACAAGTCAGTTTAGAAGATACTCCTTATTATCATTGTGTGGCTCGTTGTGTTCGACGGGCTTTTTTATGCGGTGATGATCCTGCCACAGGAAACAGCTATGAGCATCGCCGTGGCTGGATAGAGAAGAGGTTACTTTTTTTAGCGTCTGTCTTTTCTATCGATATATGTGCTTATGCTGTGATGAGCAATCATCTTCATGTTGTTTTGCATGTGGGTGCAGAGAAAGCGCAATCATGGTCAACATTAGTGCTCTATCCCTTTGTTGGTAACCCCAGAGAAAACATGCCAGATGGTTTACCTTTTGAATTGTCAGATTACCTTGTATTGGTTGATATGACAGGTCGAATCATACGAGAAGACAAACGAGGCTCAATAAATGCGTCGTTACTTCCTATCTTGAAACGTCTCAATATTGCCTCTGAAAACTGGTTATGCATTGCTACAGAATTTGGCGAAAGAACCGGTGCTGTTGTTGGTGCTGAACAATCTATTGCTCATTACTGTGGTTCAAACAAACTAAATAGAAAACCAAGATCCAGTTATAACCAATTACTCGCTTAGCTTCATTTCACCACTCAGAGCCTTTCTTTCTTTACTAATTATATATTAGTAAATTCACTCGCCTAACAACCCAATAACCAGCTTTTTAATAGTTAATTAGATCTTAATGAAGCGATATAAAGATGAGTTTTATATAAATTCTTCCAGTGAAGAAGGTGGTTTTGTATGATGTAACAGGTATTTAATATGGGTGTCTTGTTAAATAATAAATAAAGGGTATTAGTAAAAAAATTCAAAAGATTGACCGTAATAAAGTCATTAATGGCGTGGGGTATACAGCAGATGCTATAGTATTGCGTACTCCTGTAGGTAGGATTGCAAATGCAGCAGGTATTACAAGCATATTTACTGATTTATTTTCAATCTTTACTACAACCGATGGAACTAGCGGAACTACTGCTAAGGCGATGATTTTGGGTAACTTTATACCCTTCGGACTGAATAAAACAGGGGGGGGCAAAGGAAGCAGTCTCTCGAATTGGAATATTTGCAAGTCAGGACATAAAACAGAATGGTGCAAAAGGTACTGAATAATGAACAAAAAAAATTACCAGAAAATATTTATATTATTACACTACCTATTATTTTTTATATTTTATTTTATTTCTAATTTGAATGGTTGGGATAATCTTATAACTACTCTCATGTTGTATAGCGTAGGTGGATATTTTGTTTATGGATATGTATTTAAAAAAGACATTCAATTAGTTGGCCCCGTTATTACTAAAGATTATAAATATGCCCGTATAGCTATATTCGGATGTGGCGCTTTTATTATTATATCTATCCTTCTCAGTTTATCAGTTTATCAGGTTATATTGAAGTTATAAATTTAGACTGGAGTAAGAGTACAAAGTAATAATGGTAGCGACTAGTGTAAAGAAAGATGTTACTAAGCCAACCAACTTTCAAACCCAGCAATATCAACTTCACAGCTGGTAAAAACACCTATACTGTCCTGTCCATAGACATTTCCTGCTTTAAATCCAGTCAATTTAATAGCATTTAATAGGACACTCATGTTAATAAACCAGTAAAATCAAGGGTTTAAACTTAATAAGACCCTCATGGTAACTTGTTTGCCATTTAATAAAGATGGTACGCCATCCGGTGATTTTATGAATAGTCCTAATTATGAACCATCGGAGTAAATTCAACAGGACACGCATGTTTAGAAGTCAGTAAATCAAGTTTTTTAACGTGGATGCCTCGTAAAGCTTTCTAGAATGGAGTTGCTGGTGTTTCTGACAATAGTTTATCTTATTGGGAAAAGTTGTCGAATTGTCTGGATTGGCTTATCGTTTTTAACCCCTAGGACTCGTAAAAACAGAGTGCTCTTTCACTTTTCTGGGTAAAAAAGCACTATCTATAAACCTCAAGTAATGGCGAGAAGGTGTTCGTTTATCAGAACTTATAAGCTACTCCTATTGAGTAATTTTTAATGTCACCATCGTAGGAACTGTTAGCTGGCAGGTTATATATAGAATTACTAGAATTAGCTTTTAATTTAACGAACAGATCAGGCCTTATCTGGGTAAAAGAATAATTAGCCGAAAGTTGTAAATTAGACGTTAATTGATAATAAACTCCAATGCCAAAGTAGGCACCAATACCCGATTCATTCCATGTGAAGTCTCGTTTTAAAGTAGAGTCAGGATAAGTCGATTCTAAATCCAATTCCCAACGAGCAATCCCAAGCCGCGCGTAGGCAGATAAGTTATCCGAGATAGCTCCCTCTTTTTTTAAAGTTATGAGTGTGGCTGAGGTCGAGGCGGTTTCAGTTATATTTCTTAGAGAACTACTACTATTATAGCTATCATTGTAAGTTTTCAAAGTGCCTTTGCCATAATCATCGTAGCCAAACTCTAGCCACCAGCTGTCTGTAAATTCATACCCGATCTTAAAAGAAGATGATGTACTATCCGCTCTACGATCACCAATAGCAAAATCTACATCATAACCTTCCTGTAAGGTTTTTTGTTCAGTTTTACCCACCGCCGCTTCCACTGAAAAAGAATTTTCTGCTAAAGCCGTTGATGTGACTGAAAATATAGCAACACTTAATAAAATTTTCTTCATTTATATTTCCCTTATACCTTAGTAGTGGATTTTTATACGGAGACTATCTTCAAAATCATTCTTAATGATTTTATTATTCGTATTTTAATATTGCAAGAATCTATAGTTTGAATATAAGTCAATTCGAATGGCTAATTATGTTTGATACTATTGGACCAAACAAGATTGATCTAAGTATTAATCTATTTTATTGGATGATATGTCATTGTTGAAGAGTGGGAATTAGGTTTAACTACCATTTTTTTCTCTTTCTGCCTATTTGGATTTGAGTTCTATTCACATTTATTCATTTGCACTCTTTTACTTTGTCTTGTCCCAAGTCAAAGCGTTTTTAACCTATAGGTTCAGAATGGTTGCATAGGTTAATTATCCGCTTAAGAAAGTGAAGAGGTGAAGGTCATGAGTAGTACATTTTATATCCCAGCCGTAAACATAATGGGCGAGAATGCTTTAGACGATGCAGTTAAACAAATTAAAAGTTTGGGTTTTAAGCAGGCTTTGATTGTAACGGACCCAGGAATGACAAAATTGGGAGTCACAGCTGAAGTAAAAGCATTGTTACAGGAACAAGGTGTGCAAAGTCTAATTTATGATGGTGTTCAGCCCAACCCCACAGTGGAAAATGTGAATGCTGGGTTAGAAGTTTTGCATGCTCATCAGTGTGATTGTGTTATTTCTTTAGGGGGTGGCTCAGCTCATGATTGTGCTAAGGGCATTGCTTTGGTTGCAACCAATGGGGGACATATCAGTGACTACGAAGGTGTCGATGTCTCTAAGAAGCCACAATTGCCTCTCATTGGTATTAATACCACGGCTGGCACGGCTTCTGAAATGACACGCTTTTGTATTATTACAGACCAAGAACGTCATATCAAAATGGCCATTGTAGACCAAAATGTCACGCCGATATTGTCTGTTAATGATCCAAGACTGATGTCAGGCATGCCAGCAGGTTTGACGGCAGCAACCGGAATGGATGCGTTGACTCATGCCATTGAGGCGTATGTTTCTACGGCGGCAGATCCAATAACGGATGCATGCGCCATTAAAGCCATTGAAATTATTCGCGACAATCTACATCAAGCTGTACATAACGGCACGGATATGAAAGCTCGTGAGCAAATGGCTTATGCGCAGTTCTTGGCCGGTATGGCTTTTAATAATGCTTCTTTGGGTTATGTTCACGCAATGGCTCATCAGTTAGGTGGCTTTTATGATTTGCCACACGGTGTGTGTAATGCCGTTTTGCTTCCTCATGTAGAGCGTTATAACAGCCAAGTCGCAGCATCACAGTTAAAGGATGTTGCTAAAGCTTTGGGCGTGGATGTACAAGCAATGACGAATGAGGAGGGGGCTGCCGCCGCGATTGAAGCTATTGTTACTTTGTCCCAAAGTATTAATATCCCTTCAGGATTAATGGAATTGGGGGCTAAAGAAGAAGACTTTGCTACCTTAGCAAGCAATGCCATGAAAGATGCTTGCGGTTTTACTAACCCAATTCAGCCAACTCATGAAGATGTGGTGTCAATCTTTAAGGCTGCTATGTAGTTCTTATTTAAATGTGTCGTCCTAAAATAAGTTGACGATTTTTTGTTAAGCCAGTATGGATTCCATACTGGCTTTTTCATGCACTTCTTCTGGTGTTTTCATATTAAGACTTAAGTGAGGTCGATACCTATTATAGATATCAATAGACTCACTAATATGCCTTTCTAATTCTTTAAAAGTTCTGCATCTTCCAATCAAAAATTCTTGCTTCAATATGCCATTCACCCTTTCTGCTAACGCATTTTGGTAGCAGTCATAGCCATCTGTCATCGACGGCTTTATTTTATTGCGTTGTAATTCTTTTTGAT
>NZ_CP025572.1:2198383-2368054 GCF_018336975.1 Marinomonas sp. CT5
TCTTTTGATTGTTTGAGCAGGTGTCTCTTTGGCTTTCGGGGATTTAGACATGGGTAGCCTCACTTTGGTAGACCAATCCATTTTGCCGTGTTTTCGAAGCCAAGTCAGCACCGTTGATCGCCCTTGGATTCCATAGATTTTTTGAGCTTGCTTATAAGTCATGTCGCCTTTTTCGACGGCCATCACTATCTGTAATTTAAAGCCCATTGTGTAGTCACGTTGAGTACGCTTGCGCTTGGTATTACTTGATGTCCCCATAATAGGTCTCCTAGGTGTAAACCTATTTCAGGACGGGACAAAATGAGTTAAAAAGGCTTTGTGCAATAATGACAAGGCCTTTTTTTATTTTTCGAGTTTGCGGTAATGTTCGCTAAAATAGAGTATCCGATTAGCTTTCTTGTTGATTAGATTGTTCAGTATGCATTGTGAGTCTTAGGAGGTGTTTTGATTAAGGTAAGACGATATGAACAGGTAGATTCTATTGTCCTGTGGGATATTTTTTTTAATACCGTTCGTACAGTGAATACTCAAGATTATTCCCTTGCTCAGGTTCAAGCTTGGGCTCCTGAATCGTTTGATATGTCTGTTTGGGAAAGAAAGATGGATGAAATTAAGCCATTCGTGGCGGAGCTGGACAATATAATTGTAGGGTATTGTGATTTACAATCTGATGGATTAATTGATCACTTCTTTTGTCATCATCAGTATCAGGGTAAAGGTGTGGGGAGACGGTTAATGAGTCATATTGTGTCATTAGCTATCGAAAGGAATATTGCTCGTATTTATTCTCATGTGAGTCTTACTGCGAAACCTTTTTTCGAACGTTTTGGCTTTCGAGTAGTAAGTGAACAAAATGTTAAGGTTCGTGGAGAAGCTTTGATTAATTTCGAGATGGAAAAGTGGCTTTAGAGTTCAATAATGGAGGAAACGTTGGTTTCCTTCTGTATTTAGATTGTTTGCAGAAATATTGAGATGTTTAATTTTACTCCCGCTCTATTTATTCGGTAGACTACGCGCTTTAAAATTTCTGTAAGATTAATCTGAGTATCCGACCTGATGAACGCCGAGTTTTCTATTTTATCTGCCACGTTATTATTTTTGTTTGTTATCGACCCGTTTGGCAATATTCCTATCTTATTGTCTGTGATGAAGGGCGTTGCACAGAAGCGTCAATATCAAATCGTCGTACGTGATGGTTTGATTGGTTTAGTTATTTTGGTGAGTTTTCTATTTTTCGGTGCTGAATTTTTGGCACTGTTGCATTTGGAAACCGAGTCTATTTCGATTGCTGGTGGTGTGGTGTTGTTTGTCATCGCGTTGAAGATGATCTTCCCTTCAGCCTATACAAAAGAGGCTGGTCCAGTGGTGGAGCCTTTTATTGTGCCAATTTCTATCCCTATGTTAGCAGGGCCATCCACTTTGGCGACTTTATTGGTGATGGTTAAGAGTTACCCAAATGATCAGCAAAATCTTCTTATCTCGGTCGGTGCAGCATGGGCTATTTCTGTCATGATTTTAGCCATGGCACCTTTACTTAATCGCGTGTTGCGAGAGAAGGGCTTAGCTGCCTTAGAGCGTTTGATGGGCATGTTACTTTTAATGATGTCAGTTCAAATGTTAGTAAACGGCGTTCGTAGCTTATTTACTCATACGTTGGCTGCATTGTAAGTTTTCTAGAAAGGATGGTATTTGAGGTAATTCAATACCATCCTAAGTGTTTTATGGACGAACAATGATTTTTACAGCGGATTCATTATTATGAATTAGTGTATCAAAGCCCTGAGAAATCAAGTCATCTAATTCTATTCTCTGAGTAATAAAAGGCTCTAAATTCACTTTGCCTTCTTCTACCAATTTAATGGTTTCTTCATGGTTATTTACATAAGCAATAGTGCCACGAATATCTAGTTCTTTCATGACTACACTATGAACGTTCATTGTTGCCGGGTGACTCCAAATAGAGACTATTACAATTGCGCCTGTCGCTTTTGTACTCTCCACTAATGTATCCAATACCTTGTTGTTACTGGTACATTCGAAGGCAATATCTACACCGCGGCCCTCTGTAATTTTCATTACTTCATCGGTGACGTTCACTTCGGTTGGATCCAAAATGTAATCTGCTACACCTGTATCATGTGCTTTTTCTTTTCGCTTAGCACTTAGCTCAGTCAGAATGACAGTAATTCCTTTTGCTTTTAGTACAGCAGACAACAGTAAACCAATAGGACCGCCGCCGCCAACGAGTGCAATATCTCCTGTTTTTGCTCCGCTGCGAACAAATGCATGGTAGCCAACAGCCAATGGCTCTATCAAGGCCGCTTGATCCAAAGGAATTGTATTGGCAATAGGGTGGACCCAACGGCGTTTTACAGCGATTTTTTCGGATAGGCCACCGCCACATCCTCCAAGCCCAATAAAGTTCATATTTTTAGACAGGTGATAATTTTCACCTGGTCCGGTTGGTACGTCATCAGCAATAATGTAAGGTTCAACGACAACATGCTGACCGACTTTAATATCTTCCACGCCTTCTCCTACAGCGTAAACAACCCCCGAGAATTCATGTCCCATGGTGACAGGGGCTGACTCTCCTGAAATAGGGTGTGGGTGGCCGCAAGGTGGAATAAAAATAGGCCCTTCCATGAATTCATGTAGATCTGTGCCACAAATACCACACCAAGCAACATCAATACCTACTGTACCTGGCTCAACACTAGGCTCAGGAATGTCCTCTATACGGATGTCACCTTTATCGTAAAAACGAGCAGCTTTCATTTAATTTTCCTTGTGTTTGATTTTTAAAAAATGACTAAGTCAAGCTACTAAGCGTACCTATCTAAGTCAAAGCGAATGAGAAAAATCACACCTATTACTGACAATTATCAATTAATTTGAGTAAGAGCATTACTGGTTTAATATCACGGTGTTGATTAAGCATGCTTTCTTTTGATTCAGGAAGGAGAGGTATGTTCTATATATTATTGTTGGTGATTGTTTAAAAAAGGATTTTGGAAGAAGCCCGTTTAGAGATTGGTTTTTATAACTGTGGTGATGTTAAAAGTAGAGAAGGTTTCTTGCTTTATAAATAATGAGCCCTTCATTAAGGAAGGGCTAATGGCTGTTTGGAAACAGCAATACCGTTTAGATCACAATAAATGTAATCGCCATCAGCGATGGTGATTCCCGCGAAACTTAGTGTTTTTCCTAAATCTCCTAAACCGCGTTTTTCGGTTGGCATAGGGTGAGGGCATAGTGCATGAATGCCGATGTTTAATTGTGATTGGGCGGCAATATCTCGGATGGCTCCATTGATAACAAATCCTTCCCAGCCATTGTTTGCTGCTTTTTCTGCCAGCATATCGCCAAGTAAGGCTCTTCTTTTACTGCCGCCGCCATCAATAACCATGACTTTACCTTTGCCATTCTGAGCGACTAATTCGCGAACACGGCTGTTGTCCTCAAAGCAATAGACGGAAACAACTTCGCCATAAAAGTGCGTTCGTTTGCCGTAAGAGGTGAAAATAGGCTCAGCAATTTGTAATTTGTCTGGATAAAGGTCGCATAGATCGGGCAGGAGATCTTTCATCTTGGCACCTACTTAAAGTCAAAAAATGTATTTTTGACTTTAAGTAGGTAAAAGTTAAAAAGCCAGTTTCAGGATTGCATATTCAGTATTCATTGATGTGATTAGTCTTCTATCGCTGGAATGTCATTTTGATCGATGAGGCTGTGTTCTACGGCCGTTTGTAACAGCAGAACGATGAGTTCATCTGGTGGTAATAAGTGCAAAGGTGAGGTCTGGCCTTGTTCGGCAACGGCTTCATCCAAATTCACATCTCGCTCTTGAAACCAAGAGTGAATGCTTTGTACTTCAAAGCTCGGCTCTAAGCCTTTAATGTCATAAGTGGCTTCTATAAGAAGGCTGAGGGGCTCTGGTTCAAGCGCATAGATGACATCTGTATCAAATTCATTAATCCACTCGGCTAAGATATCACTGGCTTCATAACCGAATTGGTAGAGCTGTTGCTCGTCTAAGTCGAGTGCGTTAGGCTCGATTTGATGGTTTTCTAGCCATTCATCATCAGGGGTCACCAAGACTTCTTTGACTTGTGCTTCGTGTGTAGACCATGTGAAAAGTAATGGAAAGGCTGGCTCGTCGGAAGAGTTGGCGACAGCCGTCATGAATATAGGTAAACTTGCCATAATTTAGAACCAATGTTTGATTGTTAAGGAAGAATAAATGACCAGCCGAATCAAGATCAGTAGTGCGTTTGATGGCGGTAACATCTCCGTTATTAATGCTTCGGAGCCGGACAATATTAGAGTAAAGATCCCTAATGATACAAACTCTAAATTTTTGCAGTGGTTTTATTTTCGATTACAGGGTGGAATGGGTGAGCAATGTGTCATCCAGTTTGACAATGCCAGTGACGCGGCTTACCCAGATGGTTGGGTCGATTACCAAGCGGTAGCCTCTTATGATCGAGAATACTGGTTTCGTGTTCCTACAGAATATGTCGATGGCAAACTTGTGATAACGCATCAGCCTGAACAAGATAGCGTGTATTACGCGTATTTTGCCCCTTATAGTTATGAACGTCATTCAGACATGATGGCTTGGGCGGCCAGTAATGAAGACTGTATTACTGATCATTTAGGGGAAACGGCGGAAGGTCGTGATATCACTTTATTGGAAATCAGTAAGACTCAAGGCTTAGCCAAAAACATTTGGATCATTGCGCGTCAACACCCTGGTGAAACGATGGCGGAATGGTTTGTTGAAGGTTTGCTTGAGCGTTTATTTGACGAATCTCACCCCATCGCTCGCTCTCTTCTAAAGCACTGTCGCTTCTATGTTGTGCCAAATATGAATCCAGACGGTGCGGTTCATGGGAATTTGCGAGTGAATTCAAAAGGCGTAAACTTGAACCGAGAGTGGAAGAATCCAACGGCAGAATTCAGTCCAGAAGTATTGGCAGTGCAAAATAAAATGGCGGAAACCGGTGTGGACCTTTTCTTGGATATTCACGGAGATGAAGCCTTGCCAGTTAACTTTGTTGACGGTTGCCAAGGTGTTCCGTCTTTTGATGCTCGAATGGAAGCAATGGAAACCTTGTTTAAAGATGTCTTTACGGCAGTTAGTCCAGATTTTCAGACAGAAATTGGTTATACCCCAGATCAATTTGGCGAAGCGAATTTAACGGTTGCGACCAAATGGGTAGGCGAAACCTACAAATGTTTGTCTTTTACCTTAGAAATGCCATTCAAAGATAATAAAAACCTACCAGACGATATGGTTGGTTGGTCACCAGAGCGCGCCAAAATTTTAGGCGCTGATGTTTTGTACCCCATTCATCAGGTGATTATGAGCGCTCAAATGAAAGCCGAGGATTGAGTGTCGTCGACGCTTTAATGCTTTTGCTTTATTTGCTGGTAAAAATGGTGATTTATTATCTAGCGAATATTGGCAAACTCGATTAGGATCTTGCTTTCAAAATTGCAATGAATTTAATACCCATTTTTATTTTATAGAACGTGATTTTAGGACGAAGAAAAATGCCTAAGGCAAGTGAGATTAAAAAAAATATTGCTATTAGTTATGACAATAAAACATACATAGTAAAAGATATTGAGCGCTCTGTTCCTCAGGGCCGTGCTGGTGGCAGCCTTTATCGTATGCGTATGTACGATGTGGTTACAGGGCGTAAATTGGATGAGACATTCAAAGATTCAGACATGATTGACCTTGCTGATCTGATTCGTCGTCCAGTGATGTTTTCATATTCTGATGGTGATGAATATGTTTTCATGGATAACGAAGATTATACCCCTTATAGCTTGAATAAGAGCGCCATTGAAGACGAAATTTTGTTTATGAATGAAGCTACGGCGGGTATTCAAGTGGTTTTGGTTGATGATGTTCCTGTTGTTATTGAATTGCCGACAAACGTTGAACTAGAGGTGGTTGAAACAGACCCTTCCATTAAAGGTGCTTCAGCAACTTCTCGTAATAAGCCAGCTAAGCTGTCTACAGGCGCTGTCATTCAAGTGCCTGAACATATTTCTACGGGTGACCGTATTAAGGTTAATGTTGAGGAAAGAAAGTTTGCTGGACGAGCAGATAAATAATAAATAGGCATTATTTGACTTTAGATGCCATAATAAAAAACGCAGTTATTTACTGCGTTTTTTTATATCAGTTTAGGGGTATAGATAAGGTCTAAGATTAGATTAAAGTCATTTTTTCAAAATGAAATTATTATTCTTTTGTCATTATAGTGTAATAGTTTTCTGAGTTTCTATGCTGGCATAGATGAAAAATAAAAAAGGAAATTAAGCAGGTGCTAAGGATGTTGCTGTTAAAAAAATTGTAAAAATTATTAAGAGGTTAAAATGTCATTACATCGCAAGCTTATATTCGCCAGTTGTTCAATACTCATCCTCGCAGCTTGTATTATTTCTGTAATATCAACGCTTTCTATGCATAAACAAGTTCTGAATGATTTAGAACATACGATGAACAGTTATGGTGAAAGTGGAGCAAGTAGAGTAAGTGCTTGGATAAAAAGTAAACAAAGGGTGGTTTCTTCTTTGAAAGAGGCCGTGGAAGCGCATCCAAACAATGATGACTATATTGTTCAGGCTCTTAATCAAGCGCATACAGCGGGAGACCTAATTAGTGTCTTGTATGGCGTGGATAATGGTGATGCATACCGAACCAATGGTAAAAATACAAAAGCAGGTTATGATCCTAGAGTCCGAGATTGGTATATAGCATCACAAGAAAAAGGTGGCGCGACTATTTCCCAACCTTTTATGGGTTCAAGTTCTAAGTCCCTTATATTTTCTATTTCTGATCAAGTTATCGTTAATGGTCAAGTTAAAGGCGTAGTATCAGGCAATGTTTCACTTTCTGGTGTGAATGATGTTGTTTCTAGTTTAAAAATTCCTGGTAGTGGCTATGCTTTCGTCGTATCCGATTCAGGTGAAATTATTTCTTACCCAGACGAAAGTTATAATAATAAACTTTTATCTAATTTAGACTCGAACATTACCTTAGAAGCCATTAATCAAAATGTGGCATCGGAAAGTATTGTTGATGTATCGGTTAAGAATACAGAGTACATGATGTCTTCGGTGAGAATTCAGGGAACCAATTGGTCTTTGGTTTCATTGGGTAATAAGAAAGTACTGATGGCGCCTATCTCTGATTTAATTACCTATCAAATTGCTACAGCGATTGTCTTAATTGTTTTATCTATCATTGTTCTAGGCTTATTAATTCGTTTCCTATTGGCTGATCTTGTATTGGTCTCTAATGCTTTGGAAGATATTGCGCAAGGACATGGTGATTTAACGGTTAAAATTGAAACTAAGAGTAAAGATGAGGTTGGCAAGTTAGCGCAGAACTTCAATAACTTTGTGCTCAAGCTTCGAGACATCATCAAAAGTATTGATGGACTGAGTAATGTGCTTTCAGATCAGTCTAAGATAAGCGCTTCTTCGGTAGAGCAAAGTACCAAACGCCTTAATATTCAACAAAATGAAATTGTCTCAGTTGCGGCGGCTGTCGAAGAGATGACCACGGCCACACAAGAAATTGCGGGGAATGCTGAGCAAACGGCGCAGCGAGCTAATGAAACTGTGACAATTAGCGCCACAGGTCAGAACCTAGCCAACACCAGTTTGACTTCTATTAATCAGCTTGCACAAGAAGTATCGCTTGCTAGTCAGGTCATTACTGAGTTAAGCCAACAGGGCGATAAAATAAACACCATTGTATCCACGATTAGTGATATAGCTGAACAAACAAATTTATTGGCGTTAAACGCCGCGATTGAAGCGGCGCGAGCGGGTGAACAAGGGCGTGGCTTTGCGGTTGTGGCGGATGAAGTTCGAGTGTTGTCTCAACGAACACACACTTCAACTGAAGAGATCTCTTCTATGATCAATATGCTTCAAACCACTACATCTAAAGCGGTGAAAGTGATGGATCTATGTCATACATTGGCCAGTACGAGTGTGAGTGACACAGAGAAGTCGGGTGATAGTTTTGCTGAGATCGCAAACGCGATTGATACGATTGATAATATGACGGCTCAGATCGCAACGGCAGCGGAAGAGCAAACCAGTGTTACCGCGGAAATTGCTCGTAACACTCAAGCCATACGTGATGTATCTTCTGAATTACAAGAAGAAATGGATCATGGCTTAGAGCAAGCTCATAACCTGAAGAAGCTGGCTGAGTCATTACGTGAACAAGTTCAGAAATTTAAATTGTAAGTGTTTAAGCTAGAAAAAATGCAGCCATGTGGCTGCATTTTTTTGGATTTTGTATTGGCTTTCTATAGGGAATCTTTTTTAGATTCATTCATGTTCGCTTTGGCTTTCTTCTCTGGATGGTTGTTGGCTTCAGTCAGTCCTGCTTCTCGTTGAACGGCGGCAAGCACACCACGTAAAATCCCTAACTCTTGTTTCTCTGGGCGAGAACGATTGAAGAATCTATGCAGCTTGTCTAATACCTTGCCTGGATGATTACGGATAATGAAGTTGATACCGTATAGGGTTTCTTCCAGGTGGTTGTAGAAAAGGTCCATGTCTTTTTTATGGGGATATTCTGGTGTTTCTTTTTTGTAACTTGCTTTGTTTTGGTTAGCCATCCAAATTTCGTAAGCAACAATTTGAACCGCTTGTGAAATATTTAAAACGGGATACTCATCATTCGCATCGATATACACTTGACGATGGCATTGAGCTATCTCATCGTTTAATAACCCTGTTGTTTCTCGTCCAAAAACAATCGCTACATTATGATTGACGGCTTCTGGAATAACGCTTTCAGCACATTCTCGCGCATTCATAATAGGAAGTTGAAAAGTACGATGACGTGCACTTGTTCCAATCACAAGACTGCAATCTGCGATGGCGTCTTCCAAGGTAGAAACGATGGTAGCATTTTCAAGTAGATCAACGGCACCAGCGGCACGGCTGGTGGCTTCATCTGACGGATAGTCATTTGGATCAACCAGATAAAGATTGGTTAATCCCATGTTCTTCATGGCTCGGGCAATGGCACCAACGTTACCAGGGTGAAAAGTGTTGATCAGTACAATTCGGATGTTACTTAGCATGGGTCTTGAAATACTCAGGGTTATTTGTCTTTTAGTGTTTTTTTAATGTCAGATTATGGTTTTAGCGTCAGAGATTGTTCTGTACTGCCAAAATCAACGTTATCTAAGATGACTTTAGTTGTGTCATTAAAGAGGAATTGATTGCAGGCGTGATGATACAGGGAACCTGTCTCTAACACCAACCTATAGCGTCCTCTTGGAATGTAATTTGCGGCGTAAGCTTGTTTTCCATATAAATAAATAGAAAAAGGCGGCTTTCCATCGTAAGACTGAAAGGTCAGCATACTGTGCTCTGGTAATTGATTTAGAATTCGTAAACGACTGGCTCCATCTGCTTCACCAATTAACTGACCATGCTGAGGCGCAATGCCTGGTTGGCCAAAACATCCAGTTTGAATTGCCTGCGATACGCTTCCAAAGCCTATATCTTTGGCTTGTACCCAGCCGTTAATCCCTTTAAATCGTATTGTGAGCCAGTCTCCTTGTAATTTAATGCTTTGTATATCTGATTTTGCAGGGATGGTTCGCAATAACGCACTTGATAAATCCGGTTCGGCATAAAGGGGAGTGTCTTTTATTGTGTAGCTTATGCCATAACGAAACTGTGGGTATAAACCTCTTACGTACGTGGTAGCTTTTTGCTCTGAGACAGTTTCCTGTTTTGATGATTGCCAATACAGGGTGCTGTATATCCCCGCCGCAAAGCACGCTATATAAGTAGCCACACGAAAAGCGGCTTTTGCTGCGTCTAGACGAATCGGTTGGCTAACAGGCTCTTCATAAAATGACTGTGTTGATTGGGTGAACTCTTCTTCATCATCCACAAATGATTGGTAAGGTGGAATATCTGTTTTTTCTTGATATTGGTCGTCTGAATAACTGTAACCTTGAGATGTGAAATTTTTTGAGGCTTTAAAAGCTTCCTCGTAAAGGGCTTTAATACGTTTTTCGTTGAGAGTGTTTCTTGCTGCGTTAATGGCGTCGTTGCGGGTTTTTTCATGGTGAGCGTTGTTACGCTTCATTTCTTCATATGCACGCTGTCGTTCTTTTACATAGGCTTCTTGTTCTTTATCAGTAGCCGTCGAAAAGTTTCTGTAACGATTTTTGGCACTAGAGCTTTGGGTATTTTCTTTGGTAAAAGTAAAAGGCTTCCAGTCGCTTACTTGTGCGCCTTGTCGAATGGCATTAATGACATTTTCATAAGCGGCTTGAAGCTGTTGGAATAGCTCAGTGGTGTCTGTTTGTGGATTTTTATCTGGATGGTAGCGCCTTGCCAAACGTCTAAACGCGGTTTTTGCTTCCTGCTCGCTGGCATTTGTTGGAATTTCCAGCAATTGATAGTCGTCTATTAGGCTCATGCGTTGTTAGCTACTAACCGTGTTTAAGGATAAGAAAAGTAATAGTGCATTATGCACGATTTACTGGCGGTGACAAAGGTGGATCACTGTCGAGTATGAGTTTAAGAAATTGCTCTGCTGGCATGGGCCGAAAAAGATGGTAGCCTTGACCTACTTTGCATCCCCACTTGGTTAATAAGGTTAATATTTCTTCGGACTCAATACCTTCGGCAACACTGATGATGCCAAGAGACTCACTAAGATCAATCATATTTCGGCATAAAAGCTGACTGGGTAGGTCGTTAATTAGCTTCATGACAAAGAACTGATCTATTTTTAATTCGTCGGTTTCAAGTGCGATAAGGTTTTGCATTGAGCTATAACCAACGCCAAAATCATCAATCGCTAATTTAAATCCCGCTTGATGAAGTTGTTTGACGTTATGATGAACTGTATCGCTGTTTTGAAAAACACTGGTTTCTGTAATTTCTATAGTGAACTGATTGGCATGTAATTGATGACTATTAAGTTGTTCAATAACCATAGAAGCAAAGTGCTCTTGAAGTAAGTCTTGAGCTGAAATATTTATTGATAAGCTTTTCTGGGATAGTGTTTGAGCGTGTTTAGAAGCCCAAAGAAACACTTTTTTTAGCATCATATTGGTGAGTTGATAGATTAAGCCTGTTTGTTCTGCCAGAGGAATGAATTCACCTGGTGATACTTGTCCAAGCGACTCATTTTTCCAGCGAATTAATACTTCACCACCTATTATTTTTCGACTGATTAGCTCGATCTGTGGTTGTATTTCAAAGTAGAGCTTGTTGTGTTGTAAGTCATTCGTTAAGAGTGTTATTAGCTCAATTTGTTGAGCATGATTGCTTTTTAGATTGTTTGTAAAAGGAGCCCAATTGCCAGATGAATATTTTACGGATTGGCTGGCGATTAATGCATTTTGATAAAGTTTATCTAAATGATGGCCTTGAGTAGGGTAGAGAGCACTACCAATTTTATATTGATGACGGAAATGGGTTTTACTGATTAGGTCTGGGTTGTTTAGAGCGATTTGAATATATTGAATTTGCTCTTTGAACTGGCTCGGGGCCTTACTAAACAACACGATGGTTTTTGTTGTTGTGCGAATGATTTTTTTGGATGTTTTATTGGGGAGCGGAAACGACATCATTTCAGGCATTGTTGCAACTTTAGTATGGATTGCATTAATGGCTTCGTAGATGGATTTATCCGCTTTGGCAGGGCCAAAAGCCTGACTTAACGATTGGTAGTTACTGATATCTATCATAATGAGTGCAAGCTTTTCTTGTTTGACCTCCGCTTCTATTAGTACTTTTGGAATTTTCTCGAAGAAATAGGCGCGATTTGGTAGCCCTGTTGAGGAGTCTGTCATCGCTTCCATTTTTCTGGCGCGTTCGATTTGTTTTGCTTTATCAGAAAGTGCAAAAGAGAAACAAAATAATTGTAATAAACAAGCGATGGGGAAGATGGCTTGAGTCATGACGTTAATAGGTAAAATTCTCCAGAATATAAGCGTATTAAGAATGCTGCCAACGATTAAAATAACCCAAGAAATCAAATAGAAACGGGCTGCAATAAAACCTTTTAGATAGGCTGCAATTCCCCAGTAAATACAGATGACAAACATAAAAATTTCTAGTGATGCAAACAGCAGAGCTGATGTTTTTACTGATAGGATTTGAGTGCAGGCAAAAAAGACAATGAAAATTCCATCACCATATTTTCTGATCAATGAATCCGGTGAAGGGACTCCAATTTCTTTAAGAAAATGTAGGCTAAAACGAAACAGCAGCCAAGCGCCGATCCCAAATATGGAAAAAATGTTTTCCACCAACCACTGGCTTAACTCTTCAGAAAAAGTCCAACGGCTGAAGCCTGTGATGATAGAAAGAGCAACAATGACGACGATGTTTAAGTTTAGATAATAAAGGGAACCTGGTTGTCTAAGTAGAATAAAAATAATGATATTGTGAGCAAGGAGAATCGATAGGCTGCTGATGATAAATGTCCAGAGCAGTTGATTTTGGAGCTGCTCTTGTTCCGCGATGTTTTTGTCAAACAGCTCAAAAGGAGTAAGAAGAGGGCTATTGCCTTGTTTACGAACCAATAGCGTTGTTTCTTGCTGATTGGATAGAGGGAGTGGTATCCAAATACCCTTGTAATTGCTGGTTTCGTTCCAATTATCTAATGCGCCCCTTGTCCAGCTATTTTGTAGCTGATCACCGTGAAATAAATAGAAATCAAGGTGTTCGATAACATAATAATTCAAGCCGAGGTAAAGTATTCTCTCTGAGTTAGGTGTTAAATTCTTTGAAAACTGTAATTTATGCCAATAGGCGTTTTGTGAGAAGCCTTGGGATTCATCATACATTTCTTTTTGAAATTTATCGGAATGAAGGGCTTCTTGAGCTGAAATAGAATGTGTCTCTTTAAAAGTCGGAATGGGAAAGTGAGAGTATGTATTAATCTTATTCTCAGATATGAATGCGTTGTTTGCCCACAATGGTGTTGTAAGAAGAAAGAAAAAACAGAGCCACTTGAATACCATTTTTGCTATCCCTAATTGATAATTTAATAAGTAGTATGATTCCTATATAGTCATCTCATCATGACATTACGGCAGTGTCTTAGCAGACTGTGCTTGTAATAGTGCTGGGCTTCTTAAAATATAGGCGACATTTTCGATCTATGTATAATCTTAAGGTTTTTTATGAGTGATAAATTGACACACTTGGATCATCAGGGTCATGCCCACATGGTCGATGTTTCTGATAAGGCTTTGACGAAACGCAGTGCGACGGCACAGGCAATTTTGTTAATGCAACCAACGACATTAACAAAGATTATTGAAGGTGGCTTACCTAAGGGAGATGTTTTGGCGACAGCGAGAATTGCTGGAATTCAGGCTGCTAAAAAGACTTCAGATCTGATTCCGTTATGCCACCCTTTAATGCTAACCAAGGTCTCCATTGATATTACAGTGATAAGCGATTGTGAATTAGAAGTCTTATGTACTTGTGCATTGGCTGGTAAAACTGGAGTGGAAATGGAAGCCTTAACAGGGGCAAGTGTTGCAGCGTTGACTCTTTATGATATGTGCAAAGCGGTTGATAAAGGGATTGTTATCAATAAGGTCTCTTTGTTAGAAAAGACAGGTGGTAAAAGTGGAGATTGGAGTCAAGGGAATGCCTAGTATTAAAGTGGTTTTTTTTGCTTCGCTGAAAGATGTAATAGGGATTAACGAATATGTTATTGATTTGACACTGCCTTCAACTATTGCACAGTTAAAACAAAAGTTGGCTGCGGAGTTGGATAATGGGCAAGCTTTGCTTGAGAAAAATATCCAATCTTCGGTTAACTATGAATTTGCAAGAGACGCTGATGTTTTGACGGATGAGGTTACCGAAGTGGCTTTTTTTCCGCCAGTAACAGGAGGTTAAATGATTAAAATTCAGCAGGAAGATTTTCAAGTAGAGGATTTGTATAAAGGCTTATTGAAAGCCAACACGACGGGCGCTGTGGCTATCTTTGTTGGTTTGGTGCGTCAATTTGCCGACTTATCAAAAGAAGAGTGTAGCTTTGAGTTGGAACATTATCCTGGAATGACGGAGCGCAATTTGCAGGCAATTGTTAATGAAGCGAATACTCGCTGGCCTTTATTGGATGTATGCGTGGTCCACCGAGTCGGGAAACTAAAGGTTGACGACCAAATTGTGTTTGTTGGTGTAAGTGCTGCACACCGAGCGGAGGCCTTTCAAGCTTGTGACTTTATTATGGATTATTTAAAAAGCCGCGCGGCTTTTTGGAAAAAAGAGTCTCAAGGCTCACAGAGTCATTGGGTAGAAGCCAATGCAGAAGATTTAAAGAGCCTTGATCGTTGGAAGAAGTAATTAAAAAAATTCTCATTCGTTGATCAGTGCGGTCTAAGCGTTTTCTTACGACCGCTTGCATGACGTTCACGATATTCTGTGTCAATATATTTGTCAGTGGTGGCCATACTGGCATGTCCTGCGTCCTCTCTAACATGCTCCTTTGGCCGTGTTTTTACGTCTTCTGATATTCCAGTATGGCGTAACCAGTGAACGGTTGCGACACGAAGGTCGTCAGCATCTGCTTGCATACCATCTTCACACATACGTTTATAGGCTTGATCAAAACATAATTGCACTATGTTGCGGACTTGCCTAGAACTTGTCATCGCACCTTGGCCACGGTTTTTGGGGACGAGGGGAGTATTCTCTGCAATGGTTGGTAACAGTGGTAAGTCGCGGAATTTTCTATAGCGCTTCAAGGCATTGAGCATATCGTCAGAGACAGCAACAAGACGTTCTTTGTTACCTTTAGAAAGTACTTTAAACCACCAATGACCATCAGAATCTTTAATAAAATCCCCCATAACAGGTGCAGACCTTTCATCAGCAACAAGTTCTGAAATTCGTAGATACATACCTAGCAGTGCATTCATAATGAAAAGAGTACGTTCATGTTGTACTGGGTCGTCTTCAGCCAGTTGCTCGGCAGTTTCAATGACATAATCCCACTGTAAATTCGAGATGCGTCTTACTTGTTTGCGTGTGACTTCTTTTTTTACAAATTTACTCTTTTGTCGAATGAGCGCTACGGGGTTTTGTTGTGCCGCATCTTCCTGCATTAAAAAGCCATAGTAAGACGATAAAATTGAGAAGGTGGCTCTTATTGCAGATTGGGATAAAGAATGTTGCTTGGCGACAGGCACATCACCATTTTTGAACTCTAATTTGCTGACATGAGCAACAAAAGGGCGCCATTCTTTATTGGCATTTCTTTGCCCCATATGCCATTTAAACCTTGCGACGTTTTTGGTACCTATCCAGTTTTCTGGTGGCGTTATGCAAAAATGAATAAATTCTTCTATCTGATCTCTTCGTAAATCAGTCGTTGGGCAGTGTGCTATGTTCCACGACCATAGTAATAAACGTTCAACTTCTCGACGATAAGAATTGAATGTTGCCTGAGAACCGTTGTAGCTATAGATAAAGCAGAGTGCTAGTTGTAAGTCCCGACGGTACTCGCTTGTTCTAAGTTGTGGTGTGGTTGCCTCTAAGTGAGTTGCAATACTCTCGAATTGAGTAAACGGATTAGGCAAATGTTCTAAGTTATCTATTAAAGCAAGTGGTGTCATAATCTTTATATCCAATGAATTGGTGCATATTAGCAAATTTTTAAATCTATCCCTATTGTTTTGTCCTTCATGGTTAACATGCGTTCTGTTGAAAAAGGCATGTTTTGTATTGTTATTCCTTAATCCAATCCTTTTCTATCTTAATTTTTTTACTTTTGCCTTTTTAGTGTGATTTTGGTGCCATCTTGCGCTTATTGGTACGTATTTGAAACAAAGGTGAAATCACCAGTTAGATACTTTTTTATTTAATTTAAAGGACTACTATAAACACATCGAAGCAAAGCACAGCTCTGTTTTTAAATATTAATGATGACTCTCTATAAGGAGATAAATATGAAAACTATCACTAAAACTACTTTGTCTTTATTAACTGCTTCTGTAATGGCGACTTCTGCTTTTGCAGAAACACCTTCTGAACGTCTTCAAAGTGCTCGCGGTAGTGTTGAAGCTTTAGGCGTTACTTTAGAGAACATGGGAGCAAATGTTGATACTAGTGTAAATCTGAATGGCGCTTATAGTTATGGTCAAAAAACAGCGATTTATTCAGAAAAACATGCTGAGCTACAACAGCAATTTAATCAACTACACAACCAAATTTCTGAATAATATATTTAAATAAAGTAAGTGCATTATTTAATATTACAATTAAGGAGAATGTTATGAATACTTTTACTAAAACTGCTTTAGCTTTATTAGCCGCTTCTGTTATGACAACTTCTGCTTTTGCGGAAACCGCTTCTGAGCGTTTACAAAGTGCCCGAGGTAGTGTTGAAGCCTTAGGTGTCACTCTTGAAAATATGGGAGCAGATGTTGATACGAGCGTCAATTTGAAAGGTGATTATACCTATAATCAGAAATTGGGCGCATACAAAGAGAAACACGCTGAATTGCAGGCTCAATTTGATGCTTTGCACACACCATCTGCTGAATAGCACTTGTCGTTATAATAAGAAAAGGCCAAACACTTTGTTTGGCCTTTCTTTTATCTAATTAATATTGTCTTCTTCTAAGTCTTCTTGTTTTTCTGCCTGTTTTATCATTTCAAAATAATTGGCCGTGTCTTTAATTGTGTTTTTTTCATTTTCTTTTGCATCACGTTCTGCACGGATAATGAGATACTGCGCTGTTTTGTCTTTGCCCTGACTAAAGTCTAATAATGCTCGATAATTTAAAGCCATAGGGATGTTGTTTCTTGATTGATAATATTGGATATTGGCGCGCCAAACTAATCGCTTTTCATATAAATAATTTGAATATACGGTAATGGGTTTGGATTGAGTTAACTGTGCATTTAACATGGAGAAAATGATGTTCTTAGGGTTGAGCTCTAGCTCGGTATGAATAATATTAAGTGCTTCATTTGTTTTTCCTAGTGCCGCGTAACTCAGTGCTTCAAGATAATCGGTGAATTGGTTATGTTTCTTGAGTTTACCTAAAAAGCTGATAGCTCGCGCTGGGGATTGCACAAGATAAGAAAAAAGGGCTTTTGCAAAGTTTTTAGCGTCTGCATTTATAATGTTTTGGTCTAAATAGGCGAGCGGTTTGTCTTCAATGCCAGCTCTATAAGCCAACAAACTTGCTCGAAAAAAATCAAAATCACTGTTTTGGGTGTTGCGTAAGATAGTTTCTTTAGTGTCGGTGTTAAATGAGTCAGATAGCCTAGAGTCTGGTAATGGGTGAGTTGATAGGAATTCAAGTTTTGGCCTCCCCAGTGCTTGTTTAAAAAATGCTTGGAAAAGTTTACTCATGCCTTGCGGCGCAATTCCTGCATCGGATAAATATTGGCGACCTCGCCGATCTGCTTCTTGTTCTTGGTTGCGACTATAAGTCAGTGTGTTTTCTGCTTGGTTGGCGATGCCTCCTAGCCAAAGGGCTGTGGTGGCATCTGTACTTGCTCCAGAGAGTGCTGCGGCTAAGCCTGCGCCTAGCATTACTAATGTTTTTTGTAGTTCTTCTCCGGAGTGTTTTGATTGACGTTCATAGTGTCTTAGGTCTAAGTGAGCCGTTTCATGTGCTAACAATCCAAATAGCATGTCTTCGCTGGTAATTATTTCCATGATGTCGGAGTATATAAAAAGATGATTGCCGGGGATGACAAAAGCGTTGCTTTTGGAGCTGTTTAAAAGTGTCATCTCAATCGTAGTATTATACAAATCTGTCTGTGGCAAAATTTTAGATAGGGCTTCTTTTAAGTAATCATAGGCGGGGGGGAAGTCGATGAGTGCGCGGCTTCCATTCAGCTTCCTAAACCAATATTGACCCAGAATATAGGAGGGATTTGATAGTGATCTCTCGTCTTTGTTTGCTTCTAAGTCTGGGATACCTGCATTGCTAATGTTGGAAAAAATGCTCGCAAAAACAAATATGAAGATAGAAAGACGTGTTGTAACGGTTGAAAATAGTCTCATAATACGGCTAATGAATTCTTTGGAAATTAAAAAATGATGATCAATCTAGGTAATCAGTATGACGCAATCTTAGATGCAAGAGAAGATCGTTGTCCGATGCCATTACTTAAAACAAAAGTGGCATTAAGCAAAATGTCTGTAGGGGATTGTTTATGTGTTAAAGCCACAGACGCAGGTTCACTAAAGGATATACCTCAATATATAAATTTGGTGGGTTCTACCCTGTTATCGGTTGATGATGATAATGATGTCTATACCTTTGTGATTCAGAAAAATTAAAAATGGATGCGATATGTTTAAGATTGTTGATACGCTAATTAAGCGATATTTTTCCAATGAAGAAGTGGTGGTTTTCCTTCTGTTGCTGATTGCAACTATGTGTGTTTTAGCCTTTTGGGGAGGTATTTTAGCGCCTATTTTGATTGCCATTGTTTTGGCATTTCTTCTACAGGGATTAGTGGACCGGTTACAGCGTTTTGGTCTTGGTCATGTCACTTCTGTTTTTATTGTGTTTTTCAGCTTTTTATCGGCGTGTGGTGTTTTTATTGGGGTGATGGTGCCTATTATTTGGCGCCAAGCTGTTAAGTTAGTGCAAGATGCACCTCGTATGTTTGTTGTTATTCGAGATGAGGTTCAGCAGTTCGCGGAAGGTCACAGTGAGTTAGTTAGTCAAGCGGCGATAGATGAAATAACCAATTCATTGGCGAATGAGTCCACAAATCTTGGTCAATGGTTGGTCTCCTTTTCATTATCGAGTATCCCTTCATTATTCTCTGTCGTCATTTATTTGGTTTTAGTCCCTTTAGTCATTTTTTTCTTATTGAAGGATCAAGATAAAATATTGGGTTATTTGACATCTTGGCTTCCGAAAGAAAGAAAAATGATGCGTAATATTGCTCATGAGATGAATGATCAAATTGCCAATTACATTCGTGGTAAGTTTATTGAAATGATAGTGGTTGGCGTGGTGACCTATATCGTCTTTTTGATATTTGGTCTGAAGTATGCTGAATTATTGGCATTGTTAGTGGGGTTGTCTGTTTTAATTCCTTATATCGGTGCCGCGGCCGTCACTATTCCCGTTGTCTTGGTGGCTTTTTATCAATATGGCACTCAGAATGAATTTATCTACGTGGTTGTGGCTTATCTCATTGTGCAAGCATTGGATGGCAACGTGTTGGTGCCTTTGTTGTTTTCAGAAGCGGTAAACCTTCATCCATTAGCGATTATTGTTGCGGTTCTGTTTTTTGGGGGAATATGGGGGTTCTGGGGAATATTTTTTGCCATTCCTTTAGCAACCTTGGTCAAAGCCATCATTAATGCTTGGCCAAGCCAAGAGCAATTATCGTCCTAGACATTTTATATCGGTAAAGGCCCGTTCTTATCATGATTAAGAACGGGCCTTTTTGTAGGTGGGTCTATGGTTGAATGGATGCGAGTAAAATGCTGAAAGGGGGAAGTACCGCTGTATTGCCATCCATGTAGCCGCTGTTTATACCTTCAGGTAAAGTGAATACTGAAAGGTTATATTCGATGGGTAAAATGACATCTTGGCCTGCCGTGTTGATGGCCACAAACAGCTGACTATCGTTATAGCTGCGTATGAACGTTAGCGTTGTTTCATCGTTATAAACAAATTTGATGTCGCCGTGATGTAATTCCGGATGGTTGCGTCGAACATGAAGGAAGTCACGGTAAGCGTGTAAGACCGAGTGTCGGTTACCTTCTTGCTCTTCTACAGCGAGAGCCCGCTGGCTTTCCGCAATAGGTAGCCAAGGCTGGTTTGATTGGGTAAATCCACCTAGCTCGTCGTTTTTCCATGGAAGGGGCGTTCTACATCCATCTCGACCTTTAAATTCTGGCCAAAAGGCGATACCAAAAGGGTCGACCAATTGATTAAATTCTAACTCCGCTTCGGGTAAGCCAAGTTCTTCTCCTTGATATAAGCAAACACTGCCTCGTAAGGTTAAAAGCATTGCCATATAGACTTTGCTTTTCGCAATGGAATCATGATTATTTCCCCAGCGTGTCGCGACACGTTCTACATCATGGTTTCCAATCGACCAGCATGGCCAACCATCGCCTAATCCTGCCTCGATGGTTTCCATTGTATTTCGGATATGCGTCATGGATGCATCATGAGTGAGCAAGTCGAAGGAGTAGCACATATGTAGCTTATCTTTGCCTTGTGTGTAGGCGGCCATCGTTTCTAATGCAAAATCGCAACCCACTTCTCCGACGGTTGTGGTATTGGGGTATTGATCAAGCAAACTGCGCAAACGTTGGAGGAACCCGATGTTCTCAGGTCTAGATTTGTCATAGATATGCAGTTGGTAGGCGTAAGGGTTATCGAGGCGTACCCCAATACTTCCTTCAACGACTTCTTCTTTGGGAGGGTTATTTCGAAGTTCTAAATCGTGGTAATAATAGTTTGCCGTATCTAATCGGAATCCATCGACACCACGCTTAAGCCAAAACTCTACCGTTTCAAGTAACGCATCAATAACGTCTGGGTTGTGAAAGTTTAAATCGGGTTGGCTGTCCAAAAAGTTGTGAAGGTAATATTGTTTGCGACGACTGTCCCAATGCCAAGCAGGGCCACCAAAAACAGATAACCAATTATTAGGTACTGTTCCATCGGGTTTTGCATCTGCCCAAACATACCAATCTGCTTTTTCGTTATCGTGGCTGCTGCGAGATTCAACAAACCAAGGATGTTGATCTGAACTATGGTTAAGCACTTGATCAATCATCACTTTAAGACCGTGATGATGAGCAGAAGTAATCAGTTCATCAAAATCAGCAAGAGATCCAAAAATAGGATCAACGTCACAGTAGTCGGAAACATCGTAACCAAAGTCTTTCATTGGAGAGGTGAAAAACGGCGACAGCCAAATAGCGTCAACTCCCAGTGACGCGATATAACTCATCTTAGCGGTAATGCCTGGAAGATCGCCAATACCATCACCATTAGAGTCAAAAAAACTACGGGGATAAACCTGATAAATTACGGCGCCACGCCACCATTCTTGATGCTTTGTCATGATTATCCTCGCGCTAAAGTAAGACGTTTTTTTAATTTCAATAGGAATAGGATTAAATAAAACTATAGTGGTTTTACGTTATTATCTGTCGTGCTTTTTTTCAACATTTCCAGCATACTTAATCATTATAATGAATGCATGATCTTTGTTGTCTTATTTGGCATTAAACATCTAAATTTTGGGAGTCATGATGTTTTCTGAGAATGCTCGCCCTGTTGCTTGGCCCTTATTCTTCTTTTATTTTTTCTTCTGCGCCGTTATTGGTGTGATGATGCCTTATATCTCGATGTATTATAAATCCATTGGTTTGTCAGCTTCTGAAATTGGTCGTTTGATGTCTACTTTTACCTTATCAGGTATTTTAGTGCCGCATTTTTGGGGCTGGCTAACGGCAAAAGTCGGTTTGCCAAAACGTATACTTCAGCTAGCCATTTTAGGATGCTTTATTGCCGTCATTCCATTTAATTGGAGTGATCAGTTTGAAACCTTATGGCTATTGACCTGTACGATGGCGCTGTTCTATTCGGCGCTTATTCCAATGACCGACTCTCTGGCAGTGAGAAGTATTAGGCAGTTGGATGTACCGTATACGCGTTTAAGAGTCGGTGGATCGATTGGTTATGTGTTTGCTGTGACGGGTGCTGGTTTTTTAATTGGTCAATTCGGCATTGTAGTTGTTATTCCAACTATTTGCGCATTTATGGCACTTGCTGTTATTACTTCTTTCTTTCTGAAAGAGCAAGCTTATGAAAACAACCAACAAAAAGAGACAACGTCTTTTTTTACATTAGTAAAAACACCTGAATCGATGTTGTTTTTTATTTTAGCGTTTCTGGCCTTCATGTCACATGCGCCATTTAATGTTTTCTTTGCCGTGCATTTGTCTAATTATGGTTACAATGGTGAAGAAATAGGCTTATTAATGGCGCTGGGTGTCGTTATTGAGATTTTCTTATTTCTATTTTTTGGTAATACAATTAAGCGCTTTGACGTTGTGCATATCATCACGCTTTGTTTTATATGCGGCATCGTACGTTGGTTATTAGTCGGTTGGTTTGCCTCTATAGCATGGGTGCTAATTTTCACACAACTGCTTCATTGTATTACCTTCGCTTTGTTCCATATGGTGTCTATTGAACAAATCAGACGACTTTTTCCGGAACGTTTTGCAGGTCAAGGTCAAGCCATGTACAGCGCCTTTGCTATTGGTCTGGGTGGTGGCTTAGGAATGGTGATTACTGGATACTTATGGGAATGGATGGGGGGCGCTTGGGTGTTTACCTTGGCTGCTTGCACGAGCGCTTTAGCGCTAAGTATTCTTTTTGTTAGTCAGCGCCGTTGGTTTTTTTGATTCCTCTCTATAAACTCGTGCTGTCACTTTTTAGTAGCTCGATAAAGGCGATGGCGGCACGACTGAGTGTTCTTTGTTTATGATGAATAACCCCCAGTTTTCTTTCTACGTTCAAATCGGGCAAATTTAGTACGATGAATTTTTCGTCGACTAGTGTTGATGGAAGCAATGACCAGCCCCACCCAATGTTTACTAGCATTGCTAAGGTTTCAAGGTTGTTTGTGTTCATACGAACTTGAGGTTTTAGCCCTTGTTTCCCAAAAGCTTGTTCAACAATTTGTCTAGTAAAAGTATTTTTATTCGGCAAGATGCAAGCGTGCTGAGCTAATTCAATTAAGCTTAATTTTTTCGAAAATGCGAGAGGGTGGTCTTTACTCACGACACAGGTGAGTGGGTCAGACCATATTGGCAACGCTTCAATTAATGGGTTTTCTTTATTCGATAAAGTAATGATTCCTAATTCAGCACGTCCTTTCAAAACATCTTGGTAGGCTTCTTCTGATTGCACAAATTCGATTTCTAGGTGTGCGCTGGGATAGTCTTCTTGAAATCGCTTAAGTGATTTTGGTAAGCGATGTAAGCCGATGTGATGACCTGTGGATATACGCAATTCACCGCTTACATCCTGCATCTGCAATGTCATGCTGCGTTTGATGTCTTGTAAATCTTCGGCCATTTTTCTGGCTTTGGGCAATAAGCGAATGCCGGCTTCTGTTAATTGAACCTGACGGCCAATACGGTCAAATAATTTAACGCCAAGACTACTTTCCAATGAGGCAACACGCTTGCTGACTGCTGGCTGAGTCACAAAGAGTTGATCTCCCGCCTCCGAAAAGGAGCCCGTTTCTGCGACTTTGATAAACGTAATGAGCTCGGCTATATCAATCATTCCAAAAAATTATCCAAAACATGAAAAATATGAATTTGAGTAATTTAAGCCAAAGTTTTAGGATAGCGCAATAGATTTCTGAGGAGAGAACTTATGTCAGGCAAAACCCTTTATGACAAGTTGTGGGATAGCCACCTTGTTCAACAACGAGATGATGGCAGTGCACTAATTTATATCGATTTACAATTACTTCACGAAGTGACATCACCACAAGCGTTTGAAGGCCTTCGCTTGGCTGGACGTAAGCCTTGGCGTGTATCTTCCAGCTTGGCAACGCCAGATCATAACGTACCAACCACCAAGAAAGAGCGAATTTCTGGTGTAGATGGTATCGAAGACCCAGTTTCCAAAATCCAAGTCACTACCTTGGATGATAACTGTAATGAATTTGGTATCACTGAATTCAACATGAAAGACATTCGTCAAGGTATCGTTCACGTTGTTGGGCCAGAGCAAGGTGCGACGCTGCCAGGTATGACTGTCGTTTGTGGGGATTCGCATACTTCGACTCATGGTGCCTTTGGTGCTTTAGCACATGGTATCGGTACATCTGAAGTAGAGCACGTATTAGCGACACAGTGTCTAGTACAAAAGAAAAGCCGTAATATGTTGGTTCGTGTAGATGGTGAGCTGTCCCCATGGGTTTCAGCAAAAGACGTTGTTTTGGCCATTATAGGTGCAATTGGTACCGCTGGTGGCACTGGCTACGCGATTGAGTTTGGTGGCACAGGTATCCAATCATTATCCATGGAAGGTCGTATGACGGTTTGTAACATGGCGATCGAAGCGGGTGCTCGTGTTGGCTTGATTGCTGTGGATGACACCACGATTGAATATGTGAAAAACCGTCCTTATGCGCCAAAGGGCGAGCATTGGGATATGGCAGTAGAAGCATGGAAAGAGCTTGTTTCTGACAAAGATGCGCAATTCGATGAAGTCGTTGTTATAAAGGCAGAAGATATTAAACCACAAGTAACCTGGGGCACTTCTCCTGAAATGGTTATTGCGATTGATGAGCCGATTCCTCGCCCAGAAGATCAAAAGGATCCAGTGAAGAAAGAGGGTTATGCTCGTGCTTGGAATTACATGGGGTTAGAAGGTAAAACCATGTTGTCTGACGTTACGCTTGACCGTGTTTTCATTGGTTCTTGTACCAATTCACGTATTGAAGATTTGCGTATTGCTGCAAAAGTAGTAGAAGGCCGTAAAGTGGCGTCGACACTGAAGCAAGCGATCGTTGTTCCTGGCTCTGGTTTGGTCAAAGCGCAGGCGGAAAAAGAAGGTTTGCACGAAATTTTTGAAGCGGCTGGTTTAGAGTGGCGTGAACCTGGGTGTTCCATGTGTTTAGCGATGAATGCCGATAAATTAGGCGCTGGCGAGCACTGTGCTTCTACGTCGAACCGCAACTTTGAAGGTCGTCAAGGGTTTGGTGGTCGTACGCATTTGGTTAGTCCGGCTATGGCGGCTGCGGCGGCTATTGCAGGTCACTTTGTTGATGTTAATGAGTTTGTTAAACACTAGGAGAGAAGAGCATGCGTCCCTTTACTAAACACACAGGTTTAGCCGCTCCTTTGGATTTGGCAAACGTTGATACAGACATGATTATTCCAAAGCAGTTCTTGAAATCCATCAAGAGAACTGGCTTTGGTAAAAATCTATTTGATGAGCTTCGTTATGAAGACGAAGGTCAACCGGATCAAGAATGTGACGGTCGCCCACTACGCAATGATTTTGTGTTAAACCAAGCCCGCTATAAAGGATCAAGTGTTCTTTTAGCTCGTCAAAACTTTGGTTGTGGATCAAGCCGTGAACATGCCCCTTGGGCTTTAGATGACTACGGTTTCCGTTCTATTATCGCGCCTAGCTTTGCGGATATTTTCTATAACAACTGTTTTAAAAACGGTTTGCTTCCAATTGTTTTACAGGCGGAAGAAGTAGACCAATTGTTCGCTGAAGTGGCTTTGCGCGAAGGTGCTGAAATCACCATCGATTTAGAAAATCAAACGGTAACTTCTCCTTCTGGTGCAACATTTGAGTTTAATGTCGATAATTTCCGTAAACATTGCCTTTTAAATGGTTTGGATGACATCGGTTTGACATTACAGCAAGATGCTGCAATCCGTCGCTACGAAGAAAAAAGAATGAATGAGGCTCCATGGCTTTTCTTGCCACGTGGTCAGTAATCAAAAGACACAGGTGTTAAGGGTTTAAAATGACAAAAAATGTATTGGTGTTGCCAGGGGATGGAATTGGTCCAGAGATCGTATCGCAAGCCGTTCGTGTTCTAGAGGCTGTGAACGATCAGTTTTCATTAAACATTCAGCATGAAAGTGCGCTGGTGGGTGGATCTGCCTATGATGAAACGGGTTCTCCACTTCCAGAAGAAACATTGGAAAAAGCTAAAAATGCTGACGCCATTTTACTTGGTGCGGTTGGTGGTCCTAAGTGGGACGGTTTGGATATGTCGGTTCGTCCTGAGAAAGGCCTGCTTGGCTTGCGTTCCAACCTTGAACTATTTTCAAACCTTCGTCCTGCAATCTTGTACCCACAATTGGCCGAAGCATCTAGTTTAAAGCCCGAAATCGTTGCGGGTTTAGATATTCTGATTGTTCGTGAATTAACGGGCGGCATCTACTTTGGTCAACCACGTGGTATTCGTACGTTAGAAAATGGTGAACGTGAAGGCTTTAACACATACGTTTATAGCGAATCAGAAATTCGTCGCATCGGTCGTTCTGCTTTTGAAGCGGCTCGTCAACGAGGCAAAAGAGTGTGCTCTATCGATAAATCCAATGTGCTAGAAGTGACAGTACTTTGGAAAGAAATCATGGAGGAAGTAGCGAAAGAGTATCCTGATGTCGAATTGACTCATATGCTAGTAGATAATGCTGCAATGCAGCTTGTTCGTGCCCCAAAACAGTTCGATGTAATGGTTACTGGCAATATGTTTGGTGATATTCTATCTGATGCCGCTGCTATGTTGACCGGTTCGATTGGTATGCTGCCATCGGCTTCTTTGAATGAGCAAGGTCGTGGTATGTATGAACCTTGTCATGGCTCTGCGCCAGATATCGCAGGTAAGGGAATCGCCAACCCATTGGCAACAATTTTGTCAGTTGCTATGATGTTGCGCTACTCATTGGATGCGAAAGAAGCGGCAGACGCGATAGAAGCCGCAGTAAGTAACGTTCTAGACTTGGGTCTAAGAACGGCTGATATTGCATCAGAAGGGTGCGAAACTGTTAGTACGCAAGCCATGGGTGATGCCGTTCTAGCAGCATTAAAAGCTTAATATCATAACGATATTAGGCATTCATTAGGGATACTGCTCTTGGTATGAGTGGCCCCACAAAAAAAGGTAACGTTAACCATGTCAAAACAAACTGTAGGTTTAGTCGGATGGCGCGGAATGGTCGGTTCCGTGTTGATGCAACGAATGATGGAAGAAAAAGACTTTGATCATATTGATCCTGTTTTCTTCACGACATCTCAGACGGGGCAGAAAGGTCCAGAAATTGGTAAAGATATTCCACTACTTCAAGATGCAACCGATATCGAAGCATTGAAGAAGATGGATATTATTATTACCTGCCAAGGCGGGGATTATACCAAGGCTATTTACCCGCAGTTGCGCAATGCTGGTTGGAAAGGTTACTGGATTGATGCCGCGTCTTCATTGCGTATGGATAAAGACGCGATCATCGTTCTTGACCCTGTTAACTTGAATGTTATCAAACAAGGGTTAAGTAATGGTGTAAAAACCTTCGTAGGTGGTAATTGTACTGTTAGCTTAATGCTATTGGCGCTTGGTGGTTTGTTCGAAAAAGGTCACATTGACTGGATGACCTCTATGACTTATCAGGCTGCTTCTGGTGGTGGTGCGCGCCACATGCGTGAGCTGATTAATCAAATGGGAATGTTGCAAGGTTCTGTTGCTGATGAACTTGCAGATCCTGCAAGCGCCATCCTTGAAATTGATCGTAAAGTAGCAGAAACAATGCGTTCTGGTGCTTTGCCAACGGATCAATTTGGTGTGCCATTAGCTGGCTCTTTGATTCCTTATATTGATAGTCAACTTGATAACGGTCAAAGCCGCGAAGAGTGGAAGGCTCAAGCTGAATGTAACAAGATCCTAGGCATCGATGGAAACCCGATTCCTGTAGATGGTCTGTGTGTTCGTATTGGTGCTATGCGTTGCCACAGTCAGGCTTACACAATCAAACTTAACAAAGACATTCCTGTTGCTGAAATTGAAGGAATGCTTGCTGAGCATAATGATTGGGTGAGTGTCGTTCCTAATGATAAGCAAGCAACTATGGAGCGTTTGACGCCTACGGCGGCGACTGGCACTTTGAATATTCCTGTTGGACGTATTCGCAAGCTAAATATGGGACCTGAGTATATTAGTGCTTTCTCTGTTGGTGATCAGCTGCTTTGGGGAGCTGCGGAGCCTTTGCGTCGTATGCTGCGAATCCTGTTAGATGACTAATTGATTTTAAGATATCCAATAAGGCGCCACTCATTCGTGACTGGCGCTTTTTTTTGCTTGATTAGCCGCCGGTGGCGTGATGTGATCATTTAAGGGGTGGTGATTTTTGCATGCTAATTAATAAAATGAGGAGTATTTGTGTTATCGCGTTTGCCAAAATGGGTTGAATATGGCGCGTTTCTACTTGCTTTAGTAGCTGGTAGTGTAAACGCTGTTGCACTATTGGGCTTTCAGCATCAGGCTGTCTCACATTTGTCAGGGACTGCTACACTACTAGGCAGTGCTTTGTTAACCCCTAATCCTGAGACACTTTTGCATCTATTTGGAATACTGCTAAGCTTTCTATTCGGTTCTGCATTTTCTGGGTTTACGTTATCTGGAACATCATTAAAGCTAGGGCGGTTATATGATGTGCTTTTGTTTATTGAAGCTATTTTTTTATTGATTTCAATGTATCTTTTGCTGAATGGCCAGACTTCTGGTCATTATTTTGCGTCAGCAGCGTGCGGACTGCAAAATGCCCTTGCAACAACATACAGCGGTGCAGTTGTTCGTACTACTCATTTGACCGGTATTTTTACGGATTTAGGGATTATGTTAGGCGGTGCTTTGCAAGGTAAAGCATTAGATAAAAGAAAGGCATTTTTGTTTATTGTAATCGTTGTAGGTTTTATAACTGGTGGCGTTCTGGGGGCTTGGCTTTTTTATCAATTAGGCTTTTGGGCTTTGTCTGTACCTGCCGTAATTTGTTTTATTTTGGCTATTGTATATCGATTGTATAGTAGTCGATAAGCTTAGGTAACTGAGCTAATTTAAAGGGGGAGTTTTGTGAGAGATACTTTACGTTATAAGACTTCAAATAGTTGTAAAGACAGGATTATTTTTCTACTTGTATGAATGAAAAGTTTGCTAGATTTTTAGAGGTATGATATTGATAAATAAAGTGTTTAGCGGTATTTCATGTAGTTGCTTTAGTTCATTCATGATCTTGAACAAGTATTTACATTATCTGCATTGAAATTGGTTCAAATCACCCTTAGATTATAGTTAACGGCAGCAAAGGAGAACTAAGACTTAAGTTAATAAAAAAACCTGATTTAAACAGAAGGAAATTCTCTATGTATACATTGAATATTAGTGGTCACCATGTTCAGTCTGGTGAAGAAGTTCAAGAAGTAGTAAAAGAAAAAATGGATCACTTGGCGCGTATCAATAATCAGATCACCACCATTAAAGTGATTTTAAATACAGAGAAGCACGAGACTCATGAATTAATTGTAGAAGCCAGTGTTCATATTCCTGGCCATGATCTTTTTGCCACCGTTAAAACGGAGAAACAACTTAAACCAGCCCTTGACCTTCTGGTTGGTAAATTAGAGAAGCAATTGGTTAAGCATAAAGCAAAACATGCTGGTAGACAGCACCATATAAATGCTCAAGATGTTGAAAGTCCAGTTGAGCGTCAGTTACAGGCTGAATTTGATGAACTGGTTGAGCGCGAAGTTATTTAGTTAATTACTTATTTCAGGATAAAGCCTCGCATGTGCGGGGCTTTTTTGTTTTTAGCGAATACTAATCTACAAAATTGCCAATAAAAATGCCGGTGTAAATTGCAAAGTGGCTTTTAAAGCGTTTGCGATTTAACACCGGCATTTTAAATCATACTGTTAGTACGATTTTGTTAGTAGCACTTAGATGTTATTAACAGGAATAAACTCTACTGGCGCCATAGTCATTTCGTCTAGTGGTGGAGCAAAGTCTGTTAAAGTGATGCCATCAACAGCGGCTTTGTATTCCTCCAATGTTGGGAAACGACCCAAGATTGTGGAAAGTACAACGATTGGTGTTGAGCCAAGTAAAGACTCGCCTTTCTTCTCGGCAGAGTCAGCTACAACGCGACCTTGGAACAAACGAGTAGAGGTAGCAATAACGGTATCACCAGGTGCTGCTTTCTCTTGGTTACCCATACAAAGGTTACACCCAGGACGTTCCAAGTAAAGGATGTTTTCGTACTTAGTACGAGCTTGGCCTTTAGGGTTGCTGTCATCAAATTCGAAACCAGCGTATTTCTTAAGAATATCCCAATCACCTTCCGCTTTTAACTCATCAACGATGTTGTAAGTTGGTGGCGCAACAACAAGTGGCACTTTAAAAGAGATGCTACCATTTTGTTTTTCAAGATTACGCAACATTTGAGCGATGATTTGGATGTCACCTTTGTGAACCATGCAAGAGCCAACGAAGCCAAGGTCAACAGGCTTATCTTTATAGAAAGATACTTGACGAATCACGTCATGGGTATAACGCTTAGATACATCTTCGTTATTAACATCTGGATCGGCAATCATTGGTTCAGTGATTTGATCAAGATCTACAACAACGTCTGCATAGTACTTAGCGTTGTTATCTGGAACTAGGGCCGGTTGCTCAACTGACTTGATACCAGCAATACGCTTGTCTGCAAGTTTGATTAGGCCATGTAGCGTTTGTGCCTCATTCTCCATGCCTTTATCGATCATGATTTGGATACGCTTTTTAGCCAGCTCAAGTGATTTGATTAGCGTTTCATCTTGAGAGATACAGATTGACGCTTTTGCCTTCATCTCTGCAGTCCAGTCAGTAAAGGTGAAAGCTTGGTCAGCCATCAGAGTACCGATGTGAACTTCAATTACACGGCCTTGGAAAACGTTTTCGCCGCCGAATTGCTTAAGCATTTGTGCTTGTGTTGCGTGAACAATATCACGGAAGTCCATGTAGCTCTTCATTTCACCTTTAAAGGTTACTTTAACAGACTCAGGGATTGGCATTGTTGCTTCACCTGTTGCTAGAGCTAAGGCGACGGTTCCAGAGTCAGCACCGAAAGCCACACCTTTAGACATACGAGTATGAGAGTCACCACCAATGATGATGGCTGAATCATCGACAGTAATGTCATTCAAAACTTTATGAATAACGTCGGTCATTGGAGGGTAAACGCCTTTCGGGTCACGACCAGTGATCAGACCAAATTTGTGCATGAAAGACATTAGCTTTGGAATGTTAGCTTGTGCTTTTGAGTCCCAAACAGAGGCTGTGTGACAGCCAGATTGGTATGCACCGTCTACGCTTGGAGAAATAACAGTAGCAGCCATTGACTCCAACTCTTGCGCTGTCATCAAACCTGTTGTGTCTTGAGAGCCTACAATGTTGACTCTTACGCGAACGTCAGACCCAGCATGAAGTGCTTTTTTAGATTTAACACCTACAGCGTTCTTGTTGAAGATTTTCTCAACAGCAGTCAAGCCTTGATCATCATTAGAGATTTCTTGAGCTGGGGCATATACAGTTGGAGCCGTGATGCCTAAAGTTTCTGCTGCAAAGGTTTGTAGTTTCTTACCGAATACAACAGCGTAAGAGCTACCCGCTTTCATGAATTCGACTTGCTGAGGTGTAAAAGCAGAAGAAATGTCAGCTAGCTCTTTATCACCGTTATAAAGTTTTTTCTCTTTGGTGTTGATTGTTAAAATCGTACCTGTTTCTACAGAGTAAACTTGTTCAAGAATGGTGTCACCATTAGCGTCAAGAACAGGTTTGCCATCGGTATCTACTTTTTTAACCCAGTTTTTAAGGTCTAGACCAATACCGCCAGTTACACCAACGGTTGTCATGAAGATAGGAGAGATGCCGTTGGTTCCTGCTACGATAGGCGCGTAGTTTACAAAAGGAATGTATGGACTTGCTTGCTGACCAGCCCAAAGAGCAACGTTATTAACACCAGACATACGAGAAGAACCAACCCCCATGGTGCCTTTTTCAGCAATTAGCATAACTTTAGCTGTAGGGTGTTTGATTTGTAGGTCTTTAATGTCTTGTTGTGCTTCTGGAGAAATCATGCACTTGCCGTGAAGTTCACGGTCAGAGCGAGAGTGTGCTTGATTACCTGGAGATAGCAAGTCGGTAGAGATGTCACCTTCCGCTGCAATATAAGTTACGACTTCGATTTTTTCGCTGATGTCAGGAAGTTTGGTGAAAAACTCTGCTTTTGCATAGCTTTCAAGAATTTCTTTAGCGATGGTATTACCAGCTTTGTAAGCGGCTTCTAGGCGCTCCATGTCTGCTTCGTACAAGAAAACTTGAGTTTTCAAAACATCAGCGGCTTGCGCTGCAATAGTTTTGTCATCAGATAATGCAAGGTCAATTAATACTTCAACAGAAGGGCCGCCTTTCATGTGAGAAAGTAGCTCTAGAGCAAACTCAGGTGTAATTTCTTCTACTTTGCTTTCGCCTAAAATAATTTCTTTTAGAAATTTTGCTTTAACAACGGCAGCACTAGTTGTACCTGGTAGTGTGTTGTAGATAAAAAAGGATAGAGAATCTTTACGGTGCTCATGGTTTGTGTCTTTGATTTGAGCAATGATTTCTGACAATAGGTTGCCATCATCAATTGGTTTAGGATGCAGTCCTTGGCCTTTACGACTCTCAATTTCTTGTAAGTATTCTAAATATAAGCTCATTCGCACCTCTGAATAATTATTTACGATAATGTTATGTGCTAATAATGGAATTTAGGTTGGCTATATTTCCCCTAAAGAAAACATAGCTAAACGTATTGCTTCATTCCCTTGGTTAGCGTTTGCTGTATAGATTGTGTTCATTAAGGAGCTGAGTGCATGAATTAACCCAGATACTATTTTGTATCCTGCACAAAAAGTGCGAGTTACATGCCGCTGCTCCGTATTTGCATGATCGACTTTACATATCGCAAAGTTTTAAAAGTCGATTGGATCTAAAGCAAAATCAATTTAAATGATACTTTTACCATTTTTTGATGTATTTATTTTATCGAAAAAAACAGCGTAAGGCTTACTATGCACCATAACAATTTCGAATAGGTGACATTTAGCGGAATTATTCTGATTTAGCTACATCATCAGGCTGCTGAATAATCCTTACCACTCTGAATCCCCAGTTGCTGGCTTTCAGGTCTGGTTGAGCTCTGTAACGAGTAGAGCTGCGGCCCACTCTTGGGATATCAAACCAAGAACCGCCTCTTAGGACTCGATTGTCACATTGGTTGGCTAACCAAACTTGGTTCTTTGTTGGTGCACCTTCATAAGTGTCGTGGTAGCAATCTTCGACCCACTCCGCAACATTGCCGTGCATGTCAAATAAACCTAGAGGGTTGCTGGCTTGGCTACCTACTGGTGCAGTAGATACTCCATCCCATTGACTGCCACAGCTGTCACAAACACTGTAGCCTTGTTTGACATTATCGCCGTACCAAAATGCGGTATTCGAGTCGGCTCTGGCTGAATATTCCCATTCAATTTCGGTTGGTAGGCGATACTCTTGGTCCGTTTCACCAGAAAGCCATGCTGTGTATGCTTTTGCATCGTACCAGCTAATATTTATAACAGGGCGTTGTCCGCGTCCCCATCCATTGTCCGGTGGTAGAGCTCTGTTAGTGGCTTTAGCGAACTTATCGTATTGGTCAAAGGTAACTTCATATTTACTTATGTAAAAACCATCTGGTATATCAACTTCATGGGCTGGTTTTTCATTATCGTCCCCTAAATGACCTTGATCACCCATTATGAAGGTTGCAGGAGGGATTTTTTCTACCTTGGGGGCTGTTCCCCCTGAGGCAAGAGGTTCTTCTAACACTTGAGGAAGTGTTTCAAATGGCGTTGGGTCTTCTATTTTTTTGTTGGTAGTTTTAGGCGCTTTTTTAGGTTCTGGTGTTGGTTCTGGCCATAAAATACCCACCGCGATGGCTCCGATTGCAATAACACTAACAACGACTATGACTTTTGGTGAGATAGCTCGCATAGAGCGTTTGATGGCTTGTTTAGTTTTTGAGCCATCACTTGCTTCTGGTTTGTATAAATTGGCGCGAATAATTCGAATAACTTCGGTTAATGATTTAGGTCTATGTCGTTCGTTCTCACGACACCACTTAACTAAACGCTCCCAAGTAGAGTCACTTAAATTTGGGTGGGAATCAGGCAAGTCTGTTGGTATGTTTTTATCCAGTATAGATTCACCCAATAGCGCCGCCATGAGCAACCTCATAAAGGCGAAACTGTCCGCAGATGTATCGCGTTTTTTCTCTGGCTTTAAATATTCTGGTGGAAATAAACGTGGGTCCATTTCACTGTCTGTAATCTTTTTCATCCAATTGTGAGACCCAAAGCCAGTCATTAGGCCAAGGCCATTCACAACATGGATTGAGCTTAAATCTAAATGCCCATGAAAAAGACCATTTTTGTGAACTTGATCTAAAGCTTTGGCAATGTTGTCAAATAAACTAATGACAACATTAAGGGGAGCGCCATCAGGATATTTACCTAAAAAGCTATACAGATTTTCCCCACCGCAAACCGCAGAACAAGAAAACACCCATAAATTTGAGTAGAAAGGGGGGTAGTTTGGTGTTATTGCTGGATGCTTAACACTGGCGTATCTTCTGGCGTTTTGTAAAAAGTCTTCTACTTTGCCTTTATCTGGTTGGAAGAAGCGAAGGACAAAAGGTCGTCCACCTTGGTCTGCAACCCAAGTACATTTATGACTATCCATAGGATAGTTTAAAACATAGGGGTCTAGTTCGATGCCGACATGTTGGCCAATTTTTAGTTTCTTGGGGTCATAAAAATCATTCATTACGAATAAGATATCCAAATCAAGACGTTGCTGCCTAAGTGCTTAATATTGCGTATAATCACGTTTTTTAACACAAAAAGGTAGAGTAATGTTATCAGCGTACCCAGAGCTTGTTGAGTTTCTTCCCTGTGAATCCCCTGAAGCGTGGGTAAATTGGGCAATTGAGAACCAAACTTTGCTATTAAATGATCATGCTCACTGCGAGAAAAAGGCGGCTTCAACGGCGATGAGCCTGATGTACCGTTATGTTGATCGTGATAATTTACTCCATAAAATGTCCCGATTGGCAAGAGAAGAGCTTTTGCATTTTGAGCAAGTGCATAAGCTAATGAAGAAACGTGGTATTGCTTATGAGCATTTAACGGCATCTCGTTATGCTGATGGCATGCGAAAGCATATTCGTACTCATGAACCTGCAAGGCTGGTAGATACTTTAATAATAGGGGCCTTTGTTGAGGCGCGCTCTTGTGAGCGCTTTGCTGTTTTAGCTCCGCATTTAGATGAAGAGCTGTCTAAGTTCTATATTTCCTTACTCAAATCAGAAGCTCGCCATTTTGAAGATTATCTGGCACTGGCTCAAGAATATGCTAATGAACCTATTGATGAACGCGTAACGTTTTTCCGAGAGTTGGAGCATCAATTAATTGTTGAGCCTGACGCCGAATTTCGTGTACATAGTGGTCCACCAAAGCAATCTTAAAATTTATCAAAAGCCAAGTTACAAAATGCCACAATCTTGTTACGTATATTAATGGTGACTTTTGAGTTGGATGCTACACTCATAAAATATCTCTTGCTTCCGGAGGATTTATGAGCGTACATAAAAGCGAAACATTACCAGATGTGACTTACTGGCTTGCTTTGGAAATTGCAAAAGTAGATCCTGTTGTTGACTTGGATGTCATGTACAAGGGCTCTTTGGAATTAGATTTTATATATCAGCTACTAACAACAAAAGCTCAGCAGCACTGGTGGCAGCATCATGGGGTTCAATTAAGTCCAGTTATTGTCAATAATGCTTTTTTTAGAGCTATTGCTATGTTGCATAATCGAAGTGTTGAGTTTAACCGATCTCGAAATCTAGATGAGACAGTGTGGGTAAGAGAGCTTCTTCATCTCGAATGATTGACTAAAAATAAAGCCAGTAAATACTGGCTTTATTTTTAGTCACCGATTTGTATAACAAGGTTATGAACTCAATAAGCCTTATATTTAGAGAAGAGTTTCTTTATGGGTCTCTTTAAGACTTGTAAGGCCATGGAGTTCGAATTCATTGACCGTTGCTTTTTCTTGAATAAAGGTGTTTCCATTTATTCTTGCTAACCAAACAAATTGATCCCAATCACCTAAAACACAGCGTAGATATTGATCATTTTTATGAACATCAGGTCGATGTGTGTGTCCGTGTATGACGGTTTTGCAATGGTGCTTAGCTAGAGAGCTCTCGACAGCTGATGCAGTAACGTCCATTATTGACATCGATTTTTCTGAAGCCATGGATTTGCTGTCATTACGAAGTTGAGCGGCTAAAGCTAAACGCTGTTCAAGTGGCAGGGCTAAAATATATTCTTGCCATGTACTAGAACGGACGGTTTTTCTAAAGGCCTGATATTCGGTGTCAGATAGGCAATATTCGTCGCCATGAGTTAATAAAACAGAAAGATTACCAAGGGAAAGCTTCGTTTGCTCAGGAATAAGTGTTGCGCCAATCCGATTGATCCAATCGTTACCAATCAAAAAATCCCTATTGCCATGTAAAAAATACAAAGCGATTCCAGATCGTGACACTTCTGCTAACGCATTTTCTATTGGAGTATTCCAGTCAGCCTGAAAATCGTCGCCGATCCAAGCCTCATAGAAGTCACCTAAAATGTAAAGTTCTGCTTTTTCATTAAGGTCAATTAATGCTTTACTCATTTGGATAAACGCTCGGATTAAATCCGGGCGTTTATCGCTAAGATGCAAATCTGAAATAAAATAACGGATCATTATTTGACTAATTCAGCGCTTTCAATGATAACGTCTTCAACAGGCACATCTTGATGGCCTGACTTCATGGTAGTTTTTACTTCTTTGATTTTATTAACCACGTCCATACCTTCTGTTACTTTGCCAAATACCGCATAACCCCAGCCATCTGGCGTTTTGCTACGGTGGTTTAGGAAGCTGTTGTCGGCTACGTTAATAAAGAATTGCGCAGAAGCGGAATGTGGATCCATTGTACGAGCCATCGCTAATGTGCCAACTTCGTTTTTAAGGCCGTTATCTGCTTCGTTTTCGATTGCTGTGCGAGATTCTTTTTGCGTCATTCCTGGCTCAAAACCACCGCCTTGAACCATGAAGCCATTGATTACACGGTGAAAAATAACACCATCGTAATAGCCAGAGGTAACATACTCTTCAAAGTTCTTTGCTGATTTTGGGGCTTTTTCGTAGTCTAGTTCAATATGAATGTCGCCGTGATTCGTATGTAGAATGATCATTTAAGATTCCTTATAAAATTAACGTGTTAATGTAAAAATATATTCATGTTCAGTCAATGTTGAGCATTTTATGTGTTTGTAAGCTAAGACGCCACCTTGGATGTGATAAACAATACTTTAAAGTGGCTTGCTGGGTATCCATTAATGGAATTTGGTCCTTCGATAAGTGACTTTGGTCCATAGGTTGTAAATAGAAGTGTGAAAAATTTAATGCTTCAAACAGTTCTGGTGAAATATGAGATTGAGGATAAACCAGTTTAAGTTCATCGCCTCTGGTTACAATTAAAGGTTTTGCTGTTTTCGGGCTAACACAGATCCAATCGATGCCTTGAGGTAATGGTTGAGTGCCATTTGTTTCTATGGCAATCGTGTATCCGTGTGATTTCATTTCAGTAATAATGTCATCATCAAGTTGCAGTGCGGGCTCGCCGCCCGTAAATACAACGTATTTATGCGCTTGGCCTTCTGGCCATAGAGCATCAATATGAATTCGTAGTTGTTCAGCGGTTTTAAATTTTCCGCCGTTCTGGCCATCAGTGCCAATAAAATCTGTATCACAAAATTGGCATTCCGACTTAGAGCGAGTTTTTTCTAGACCGGACCACAAGTTGCAGCCAGTAAAACGACAAAATAGAGCAGGGCGTCCTGCGTGAGCGCCTTCGCCTTGCAACGAATAAAAGGCTTCTTTAATAGAATACATTGGGTTACACCATTTACATACTGACAAGCAGTGTCTCGAAAAACAGTCGAGGTAAGGGTTATAACTTTAGTTGATAATTTAATGGCTAAACTGGGCATTTGTGGAACAAAAACCAATTAGCACTAAAGCAAACACACTAAAATCAGAATAAGTTATTTGTCTAACTCGGTGGTTAAACTTCGTAATCTAATGGATCTGTTTTACCTTGTTCAGCAAACGCTTCTAAGCGTTCATAGCAGGCACCACATTTCCCACAAGACTTTTTACGGCCATTATAACAAGTCCATGTATTGGCATAGTTAAGATCCATATCCAATCCGGCTTTCAAAATTTCGCCTTTTGAAGAATGTAAAAACGGTGTGACGATTTCTACCGATTGGTAATTGGCAATTTTAGATACCGCGTTCATGGCTTCCACAAATTCTGGACGGCAATCAGGGTAAATATGATGATCGCCAGAATGAGCACCGTAATACACTTTGCCAGCTTCTAGGGAAACGGCATAAGCAATCGCCATAGAAAGCAAAACCATGTTGCGGTTAGGCACTACGGTGGACTTCATGTTGTCGTCTTCGTAATGGCCTTCAGGAATTTCTGCATCGCCAGTTAGCGATGAGTTAGCCATTAAACTATTAATTGCAGTGATATCGACAACTTTATGGGAAACGCCTAACTCACGACAGACACGTGCAGCGACTTCTAATTCCTTACTGTGCTTTTGTCCATAGTTAAAGGATAAAGCATAAACATCCAGTCCGTTTTGAATTGCTGTATTCAGAACGGTAAATGAATCCATTCCTCCTGAATACACAACGACGGCTTTTTCAGACATCTTTTGGTTCCTCAAAATAAGCCTTATCTGTTGCTGCAAAAACAACAGTAACTAGGCGAGGGTTGATAAAGCGCGGAGTATAGCAGACAGGCAATCACACAAACTAGAAATCTAAGAGGAAACAGGGCTTGTAACGGCTGGAAGTTTACGATATTTTTATATCCGTAACTGGTTACCTAATTTTTGGTAACCTTAATCTATTGTGAAACTTTTATATGTTGGAAACTTCATGGAACAGTTCGGAGTACTGACACTTGGCAGTCGACTAAAGCGGTTAAGTGACCATTTGTTTATTCAAGTACAAGAAATTTATTCTCAGTGTGACATCCCCATTTCTTCAACGTATTTCCCTATTTTGCGCTTGTTGCAGAAGACAGGCAGTTTGTCTGTGGTAGAAATCGCTGAGCGCTTGCACTTAAGTCATCCTGCGGTGAGCAAACAAACCACCAAGATGATCAAAGAAGAATTGCTAGAAAAAACACTGGATGAGCAGGATCAGCGAAGGTCGGCGTTGCGATTATCACAGTTTGGTTTGAGTGCTATGCAGAGCGTAGAGCCAGTACTTTTAGAGATGAAATTCGTGCTTGAGAAAATGACGGCTTTTTCAAGTTCTCATTTCATGGAAGGCTTGTCTAACTTGGAGTCACAAGTTTTAAACGGGAGTTTGGCTGATAAGGTTTTAGATCGTTTAGAGCCTATTCAGATTGTGATGATGGAAGAACAGCACAAGAAAGCCTTTTATGACCTCAATATGGCGTGGCTAGAGCATTATTTTCCTGATCAAATTGCGAATAAAGATCGCATCATATTAAGTGATCCAGACAACGAAATTATTGAAAAAGGCGGCACCGTTTGGGTCGCCATACGAAAGAAACAAGGTTTAGACTCTGTTGTTGGTACTCTTGCTTTTGCGCCTGTAGCGAATAGCGAAATGAATGTAAAAAGCGCTGAGATATTTAAACTTTCCGTAGCTGAGCACGCTCAGGAAAGAGGTGTGGCTCAGTCTTTACTCTCCACGGCAATAGAGTTTGCCGTCAAAAACGATTTTCAGACTTTGGTATTAGAGACTGCATCATCTTTGCTTTCTGCAAGACGACTGTATGACAGAAATGGTTTTGTTGAAAAGCCATTTCCTAGTCCATCCCTTTATGAAAGAGCGGATGTTTATATGGAAAAAATCATTAATAACCCGTGCGTCTAAGGAGGGGGGATGAGTATGTTGAATGAGATGCAGCGTGGTGGTGTGGCGTCGATTCCTATGATCGTGGGCGGAATTCCTTTTGGTTTACTGTTTGGATCCTTGGCTTCAAGCAATGGTTTAAGTCCTTGGTTTGCTATTGCCATGTCTGTTTTTGTTTTTGCTGGTTCAGCGCAATTTGTAGCGCTTGGTTTAATTGCATTGCATGCGCCAATTTGGGTGATTGTGTCGACCACTTTTATTGTGAATCTGCGTCATCTTTTGTATGCCGCGGACATGGTGAAATTTGTTAAGCATCTGCCTATACCTTTGAGGATAGTGATGGGATTTGGGTTAATTGATGAAACTTATGCCGCTGTACGTCCAATGTATGAAATAGGTTCAGCCGATAAGCAAAATGGTCATAAGGTTTATCTGGGCTCATTCCTTTCGTTTTATCTTATGTGGAACATCACAACTATTTTAGGTGTGTTGTCTGGGGAGCTTATTCCTGGAATGAGTGAGTGGGGGCTGGAGTTTGCTATGGTGGCGACTTTCATCGGCATTATTACTCCTTATTTAAAGCAAAAAGCTTTTTGGCTTTGTTTGCTGAGCGCAGGAGGGGCTTCGGTTATTTTGTCGGAGTTGCCTAATAATTTGGGATTACTGGTCTCTGCATTAATTGGTGTAGTAATGGGCTATATTGCGGATTTACCTAGACCCATTGTTCATTCAAATGATAATGGTGAGGTAAAAGAATGACATTTTGGCAAAGTTTTTTGATCATTCTGGGGATGTTTGTTGTGACTTTTGGTATTCGGTTTGCGTTGTTCGCAAGGGCCGATAGAGTGGTAATGCCTGCTTTTGTTGAGAAGGCTTTGAAGTTTGTGCCTGTGGCGGTTCTAACAGCGATTATTACTCCAATGATACTAACACCTAATCATCAAATGGAAATTTCATTGTCTAATCCATGGCTGCTCGGGGCACTAACTTCTTTTATTGTTGGAATTTGGCGTCAACAGCAATTACTAACAATTCTCGTCGGCGTTGTAGTTTTTTTCGTGGCGAAATATGGTTTTTCTTTATAAAAAAGTAAAAAAGACAGAAAAGATTTTCTGCTCAATATCCCATGGAAACCTAAATACTATATACTTGCCAGTCAAAGTAACAATATTTAGATCAACACTTATCGGGACTTACATCAAACATGTCAGAAACGTCTAAACCAGGTAATTTCATTACCCAAATCATTGATAAAGATAACGAATCAGGCAAGCATGGCGGCAAGGTTCTTACGCGCTTTCCACCTGAACCAAATGGCTATTTGCACATAGGTCATGCGAAATCTATATGCTTAAATTTCGGCTTAGCGCAACGTTACAACGGTCAATGTAATCTACGTTTCGATGACACTAACCCTGAAAAGGAAAGTGTTGAATATATTGAATCCATTAAAGGTGATGTTGAGTGGTTGGGCTTTGAATGGAAAGATGAACCAAAATACGCTTCTGATTATTTTGATCAGTTGTTTGATTTTGCTGTACAGCTTATTCAGGCTGGTAAAGCTTATACTTGCGAGCTTAATGGAGAGCAGATGCGCGAATACCGTGGCACTTTAAAAGAGCCAGGTAAAAATAGCCCATACCGCGACCGAAGCGTTGAAGAAAATATGGCCATTTTCATGGACATGAAAAACGGCAAATACAAAGACGGTGAAGTAGTCTTGCGTGCGAAGATTGATATGGCTAGCCCTAACATTAATCTTCGTGATCCTATTATTTATCGTGTCCGTCATGTGCATCATCATCAAACAGGTGATAAGTGGTGTGTTTACCCAATGTACGACTTCACTCACTGTTTATCTGATGCTATTGAAGGAATTACACACTCTGTGTGTACGTTAGAATTCCAAGACCATCGTCCATTGTATGATTGGGTGTTAGAAACATTAAATACGGTACATCCTCAGCAAATCGAATTTGCTCGCTTGAACCTAAACTACACAGTAACAAGTAAGCGTAAGTTGAAGCAGCTAGTGGACGAGAAACATGTGCATGGCTGGGACGATCCTCGTATGCCAACGATCTCTGGTTTGCGCCGCCGAGGATATACAGCGCTGTCAATTCGTAACTTCTGTGAGCGCATTGGTGTAACCAAATCGGACAGTGTTGTGGATATGGGAATGTTAGAGCATGCCATTCGTGAAGACTTAGATGCGAATGCTAACCGTGCTATGGCGGTTCTTAACCCAATTAAAGTGACGTTGACGAACTATCCAGAAGATAAAGAAGAAATTTTTACGGTAAGCAATCACCCTAAAAATGAAGAGGCTGGTACTCGTCAGGTGCCATTTAGCAAAGAGTTATACATTGATGCCGCAGACTTTGCAGAAGTTCCACCGCGCAAATGGAAACGCTTAACGCTAGAAGGTGCTGTTCGTTTACGTGGTGGTTATGTGATTACCTGTGATGAGGCGATTAAGAACGAAGCGGGAGAAGTTGTTGAGCTACTTTGTCGTTATGATGAAAATACCCTTGGTGTTAACCCTGAAGGTTATAAGCCAAAAGGTGTGATTCATTGGGTAAGCGCTAAACATGCCGTTGATGCGACTGTTAACTTATATGATCGTTTGTTCATTAATGAAGCACCAGATGCTAATCATGAAGATAAAACTTTCTTGGACTTTATTAACCCAGATTCATTAACCGTGTTAACAAACGCGAAAGTTGAACCGTCCTTGTTGGAATCTCATAAAGGACAAGGTTTCCAGTTTGAGCGTGAGGGGTATTTTTGCAGAGATCTAAATGAAGAAGGTATTGTATTTAACCGTACCGTAACGTTACGAGATTCTTGGGCGAAAATCGAAGCAAAAGGGAACTAAGCGAATGCTGAAAATTTATAATACCCTCAGTGGGAAGAAAGAAGTTTTCAAACCAATTGAAGAAGGCAAGGTTGGTATGTACGTGTGTGGTAACACCGTCTATGACTTTTGCCATATTGGTCATGCGCGCGCCATGATTTCTTTTGACATCATCTCTCGTTTCATTCGTCATCTAGGTTACGAATTGAATTATGTTCGTAATATTACAGATGTTGATGACAAGATCATAAAACGTGCTGAAGAAAATAACGAGACAACACAGTCTCTGACTGAGCGTATGATTGCAGCTCAACGTGAAGATGAATTGCGTCTTGGTAATAAAATGCCGGATCGCGAGCCGAAAGCCACAGAGTTTATGCAAGAAATTATTGATATGGTGCAAACCTTGATCGATAAAGATTTTGCTTATCAAGGGGCTTCTGGTGATGTGTATTATCGAGCAACCAAGTTCAAGGAGTACGGTAAATTAAATAACCGTAAACTTGAAGATATGTTGGCAGGTGCGCGCATCGATGTTGAAGTGTCAAAAGAGCACCCAGCTGACTTTGTTTTGTGGAAGCAAGCAAAACAAGGTGAGGTGTCTTGGTCGTCCCCTTGGGGCGATGGTCGCCCAGGTTGGCATATTGAATGTTCTGCTATGTCGACTAATTGCCTTGGTAGCCATTTTGATATTCATGGTGGTGGACCTGACCTTAAGTTTCCGCACCATGAAAATGAGATCGCTCAGTCTGAAGCCGCGACAGGCAAAGATTATGTGAATTATTGGATGCACTGTGGAGCGGTGCGCGTTAACAATGAGAAAATGTCAAAATCTCTAGGGAACTTTTTTACAGTACGTGATGTGCTGGAAAAATTTAATCCTGAAGTTGTTCGTTATCTTATGGTTTCAAGCCAATACCGTAGTGCGATTGATTATTCGGATCAAAGTTTGTCTGAGGCTAAGGTTGCTTTGGAGCGATTGTACACCGCCTTGCGTCAACAGGAAGTTGCTGCATCATTTGAGCCTACGGCCTTTACTGGGCGCTTTGAAGAGGCGATGAAAGACGACTTCAATACCGCTGTTGCTGTGTCTGTCTTGTTTGAGCTTGTTCGCGAGCTAAATAAAGCCAAAACAGAAGATGCTGGTAAGGCATCATTGTTAGCGGCTGAGTTACGCTCCTTGGCAGGCTTGCTTGGTTTACTCTATCAAGATCCCGAGTATTTTTTGCAAAACAGTACTCTGTCAGAAGGGCTGGATGAAGCCTCTATTCAGGCTTTGATTGATGAAAGAACACAAGCCCGTAAAGATAAAAACTTTGCTCGCAGTGATGAAATTCGTGATGAATTAGCTGGTCAAGGTATTGAATTGCTCGATAGTCGAGAAGGCACTACTTGGACACGAAGTTAAGTTGCTGATTGGAAATGTAAAAGGCGATGTGGTCACATCGCCTTTTTTATATCGTGTCGCTAGGGCGTTATTCTTGGTCTTTTACCACTTTAACGGCTAAAACATCGCAAGGTGCGCCGTGTAAAACACCGTTAGCGGTTGAGCCTAATAGAAGGGCAAGGCCATGGCGTCCGTGACTACCGACAACGATGAGGTCGACTTTCTTTTCTTCTGCGATGCGGTGGATTTCACTTTCAATACCACCTTGTGAGATGCAGCTCTCTTGCACAGGGAAATCTAATTGAGCTTCTAGAATGGCAATGCGTTCTTTGGCTGTTTCTTGTAGTTGCGCTTGAATGTCGGTGATATCAATCGGAACATCACCGCCGTAGGCGTAATTTAAAGACTCGATAACGTGGAGTATGGTAAGTTCCGCACCGGTAGTTTTGCACAATGATACGGCCTTATTGGCCACCTTGATACTTTCATCCGTTAGATCAACAGCGAGTAGAATTCTGTTATACATCATAGAACACCTCCGAAAATTGGCTCAATTCATTAATTTTAGTTTAAAACTAGAGAGACATTAAAATATGACTGCTCTTATTGTTATTTTTATTACATTATCTTTAATGGGGTCTGCTTTATGGATTATGCCTCCTAAAAAAGAGCGTCAACGCATGGCGCTACGTATGCAAGCTCGTCAACTGGGTCTTACTGTTCAGCTTACATCAATTGACCTTCCTGACAAGTGGGATAAGTCAATCAATCATCAAAAAACAATAGCGTATTCTGTATATCGTTCAAAACCAGTTCAAACATTGCCAGAATCTGTGTGGCTGCTGCCTTACGAAGTATGGAAATATCACTTAATAGCGGACGCTTGGTGGGCTAGTTATGATATTTCGCTTTCTGATGAGGCTAAAAGAATGCTTGAACAATATCGTGATGTCATCATAGGTATCAAGATTACACCAGAAAGTGTTTCTTTTTATTGGGGGGAAGCTGGGGATGAGACGGTTTTGAAAGACTTGGCGCATTTGATTTTTGGGTTAGCCGAATTAAAAAGTGTTAAGTAAAAGCATGATATGTGATCGCTTTATTGTTTAGGGAGTTCCAAATTATGCAGGAGTTCACTTAAAACGTCTTCAGGGTGTTCACTGTCTTTCATTGCAGCTATTTTTGGAGATAGAATTTCCTTCATTCTGTCTGTAATGAACGTTTTTAATGCATTCTTTTCTGGCCTTTCTGTTGCATCGGATTTAATGTGCGACAAAATTACGCCATATAGTGTTTGTGCAACACGCATATCGCCGCTATCAAAGTTTTTATTGGCTTGCACTATTTGGCGGTTTATTTGAATCCATAAATTAAGCCAACGTAAATATTCATAACAGGCTTGATAGTGAGCGTTGCTTATTCTACCTTTGCGGCGTAGGTAAAGTAACATTTTAGCAAGCTTTGTCAGGCGTTCTTTGTAGTTGGTTTTTTCTTGGAAGCTTAATAACTCTGGCTCTGGGGTGAATTCTAAAGGCTCTTCGTTACGACCTTCTTCGGCTGTGGCTATGCGAACTTCGATTTTTTCAGGGTCATCTGAATATTGCAGAAGCTCTCGAAGTGTGTCTAGATAGAAATCATAAAGCACATCGGTTGCAATTGTGTCTGTGTTAATGTCTTTTAGGCCACGGATGTGTTGTTCAACGCGATCGGCTCGGTTTGACAGTTGTAATTGTTTTACGCGACGCTCTGTTATTTCTTTTTCTTTTTGGTGAGCGCGTGATCCAATGACCACTGACAAAAGTACAATGATGATCAAAAAAGCAATGGTTAATATTTGAAGTGTAGCCATGATTGTCCTTAAGCGATGAATTCAGTATGTTAAATAAGAAATACTAAGTTCCGCAAGATTTAATATGTGAAACAATACAGGGATCACTTGTCATATAAAAGGTGTTTGCTTAATATCAGCGCCCCTAGAGATTAAACTTCGTGCAACGTGGATTTGCAGACCTACTTTTATAAAAGGCTTACACAGTTCAATGGGAAAATCACTGGTTATCGTGGAATCGCCTGCTAAGGCGAAGACCATCAACAAATACTTGGGTAATGACTTTATTGTTAAATCGAGTGTGGGACACATTCGAGACTTACCTACAGGTACGACTTCGACTTCTACGCCTCAAGAGCGAGCTAAGCAGGCGGCTTTGACTCGAAAAATGAGTCCAGAAGAAAAGCTTGAGTATAAAAGTAAAAAATCTCGTCAGCAGTTGATTTCAAGAATGGGGGTTGATCCTGAGAGTAACTGGCAAGCCCATTATGAGATTTTACCCGGCAAAGAGAAGGTTGTTGATGAATTAAAACGTTTGGCTAAAAACGCTGACACCATCTATCTCGCGACCGATTTGGATAGAGAAGGGGAGGCTATTGCTTGGCATTTGCGTGAAGCAATAGGTGGAGATGATAGTCGTTATAAGCGTGTGGTGTTTAACGAAATTACTAAAAAAGCCATTAAAGCCGCATTTGAAACCCCTTCTGAATTAGATATGGATCGTGTAAATGCTCAGCAGGCCCGCCGATTCTTGGATCGTGTTGTAGGTTTTATGGTATCCCCATTGCTTTGGGCTAAGGTTGCTCGTGGTTTGTCCGCAGGTCGCGTCCAATCCGTTGCTGTGCGTCTTATCGTTGAGCGAGAAAAAGAAATTCGTGCATTTGTTCCTGATGAGTTCTGGGAATTGGATGCCATGCTTGAAACGCCTTCAAAAGACGTAATCAAGTTTGAAGCCGCAAAATACCAAGATAAAGAATATCGCCCTGTTAATAAATCGCAATCCGATGAGCATGTTGATCGCTTAAAAGGTGCGAAATATCTAGTTAGTAGTCGTGAAGATAAACCGACTAGCAGTAAACCATCTGCACCTTTTATTACTTCTACCTTACAACAAGCCGCCAGTACGCGTTTGGGTTACGGCGTTAAGAAAACCATGATGTTGGCTCAGCGCTTGTATGAGGGTGGTTATATCACCTACATGCGTACTGACTCGACAAATTTAAGTGCTGAGGCGGTTGATTCCTTACGAGACTATATTTTGTCGAATTTCGGTGAGGCATACTTGCCAGCAGAACCGATACGTTACAGCAGTAAGGAAGGTGCTCAAGAGGCACACGAAGCGATTCGACCTTCTGATGTTAACGTGCGAGTAGATGACTTACAGGGTATGGAAAAAGATGCTCATCGTTTGTACGACTTAATTCGTAGTCAGTTCATGGCATGTCAAATGACACCTGCTGAGTATACATCTACCACGATTACGGTTACCTCTGGCGAGTATGAGTTTAAAGCGAAAGGTCGAATTTTACGCTTTGATGGTTACACTCGGGCCATGCAAACAGTGGCAAAAAAAGGCGAAGACAATACGTTGCCCGATGTGGGTAAAGGGGAGTACTTAACACTCCAAGAGTTACTTCCTGAGCAACATTTTACAAAACCCATAGCTCGTTTTAGTGAAGCTAGCTTGGTTAAAGAGCTTGAAAAACGTGGAATTGGTCGTCCTTCTACTTATGCGTCTATCATTTCTACCATCCAAGATCGTGGTTATGTGCGTGTTGAAAATCGCCGGTTTTATGCTGAAAAAATGGGTGATATCGTTACTGAACGTTTGGTTGATAGTTTTAATTCGTTAATGAACTTTAGTTTTACTGCGCAAATGGAAGAGCAGTTGGATGATATTGCTGAAGGTCACAAAGATTGGATTAAAACGCTGAATGCTTTTTATAAAGATTTTAGTTCGGTACTTGCTAAGGCTGAAGCGCCAGATGGCGGTATGATGCCGAATGAGCCGACACCTACGGATGTTGAATGCCCAACTTGTTCTCGACCTATGCAGATTCGTACAGCCAGTACGGGGGTCTTTTTATCCTGTTCGGGCTATGCGTTACCGCCAAAAGAGCGCTGTAAAGCAACGATTAACCTTGTTCGAGGCGATGAAGCTGTCGCTGTAGACGATGAAGAAGGTGAATCTAAAGCGCTGATTAATAAACATCGCTGTAAAATTTGTGGTTCAGCCATGGATAGTTATTTAATGGATGAGCATCGCAAGCTTCACGTATGTGGTAACAATCCATCTTGTTCTGGCTTTGAAGTCGAACATGGGACTTTTAAAATAAAAGGTTACGATGGGCCAACGCTTGAATGTGATAAGTGTGGTTCAGAAATGCAATTAAAAACAGGGCGTTTTGGTAAGTACTTTGGTTGCACGAATGAGGAATGTAAAAATACTCGTAAGTTGCTGAAGAATGGAGAGGCGGCTCCACCAAAGATGGACCCTGTGCCTATGCCCGATCTAGCTTGTCAAAAAGTAGAAGATCATTATGTTCTTCGTGATGGCGCAACAGGGCTGTTCCTAGCGGCGAGTCAGTTTCCACGCAAACGAGAAACTAGAGCGCCTCTTGTCAAAGAATTATTGCCTTATATGGATCAGATAGATTCTAAGTATCACTTCTTTGCGAATGCTCCAGTAAAGGATTCCGAAGGTCGCCCAACGATTATTCGTTATAGCCGTAAAACAAAAGAGCAATATGTTATGACGGAAAACGAAGAAGGTAAGCCAACTGGCTGGAAAGCCTTTTATGTTGGTTCTAAATGGGTGATTGAGGAAGGTAAAAAGAAATGACCAGTGCCAGTTTAGCTAGCCTAACCAATCAAAAGTTGGATACGGCAAGACGCTTTATACAGCAAAGTCAGGATTGTAATGAAGCATGGCTGAAGGTTGGCCTTGAAAGTTCGGCTATTTTCCAATTAAGAAGTGCGTTGAATGGGCTATTGAAAGAAGTCTCCGCTGCCTATTCTTTATCTGGCTCTCTGGAAGTGGCTAAGTTATTGGCTGAATCTGAAAAAAAGCAAATGGCTGTGCCAGTGTTAGGTGAGTTAGATGATTTGCTTTCTCGGCAGGATTCTTGGTGCTTTCTATTGAACCAGGCTTATTTGGTTCAGTATGAGTGTCGCGCTTCAATGTCTATGGTTCAAGCCGATGATTTAATCGGTCGTGGAGATGACGCTGGGGCGTCAGTGAGTTTCTATTTGACCAAGCTAGTCGAATTAGTATTACGTTTTAGAGAAGAGTCATCAGAGTATTGAATATGAAAGAATCCTACCTAGAAATTGTTGAGCTTGATAACGGCGATATCGTGCTGCGTCCGGCCAGTGAAGATGGTGAGGAAACAGTGCCATTGGCAACGCTTAAAATTTCCGATGACACTCGGTCTTATTTAAAAGATCGTTATTTTGAAATGGCGAAATGTATGTTTCATGCGGGTATTGATTATGTATATTCAGATGAAGCCTTTCTTGAAGACGAATCAGAGTATCTTGATGACTACCGTCCTAAAATTTTACATTAAGGGTGTGAGATCGAAAGGTGTATAAGGAAGTTAAATTAAAGGCGAAGCTCATGCTTCGCCTTTAATTTTTACAATATTTGATAAGGGTTAATCTAATCAAATACCTTGTCTAATTACCCCTACTGATAAACCTTCGATGGCAAAGTCTTCACTTTCTAAATTGACAATAATGTCATCAAATTCTTCATTTTCAGGGATTAGACGGACGATGCTGCCTTTTTGCTCGAATCGTTTCACTGTGACTTCATCGCCTATTCGTGCAACCACAATTTGGCCATTCCGTACCGTGGTGGTTTTATGAACGGCGAGTAAATCGCCTTCCATTATGCCAATATCTTTCATGCTGGTTCCCGAGACAGACAAGAAGTAGTCAGCATGGGGGGAAAACATACTGGCAGGTATGCCGACATGAGAATGAATGTTTTCTTGGGCTAAAATAGGGTACCCTGCTGCAACTTTGCCAATAACGGGTAAACCTAGGTCGTCTTTTGATTCATCATTAGAGGCCATATCAATAAGGCGAATGCCACGAGAGGCGCCAGATAGCATCTCTATAGCGCCTTTTTTACAAAGGGCTTTAAGGTGCTCTTCTGCTGCATTGGGAGATTTAAATCCAAGCCTGCGTGCAATTTCTGCTCGAGTGGGTGGAAAACCAGTTTCACTAATAAAATCGCGAATGGTTTCTAGAACGTCAGATTGTCTTTTGGTTAATTTAATCATAGGGTATCTGGTTGTTTATACAGTTACTGTTATTATATACAGCATTCCTAACTATACTCAATGATATAAATGCTTTCAGACGAACTAAAAACACAAATTCAACTTGCATATCGAGCCTCTTTGGATGCGAAGTCCCATAAACCAAGGGCTGGACAGCGCCAAATGATTGGTGCGATTGCTCGTACTTTAGGTAATATTAAACAAGGCTCGGAAGGTGAGCGACTTGAAGAAAAACATGTTGCTGTTATTGAAGCCGGTACGGGGACAGGAAAAACCTTGTCTTATTGTCTTGCAGCAATTCCTATCGCTAAAGCACGTGGCCTCAAATTAATCATTTCAACCGCTACGGTGGCGCTACAAGAGCAAATTTTACACAAAGAATTGCCGGATCTGCTCGAGCATACTGAGTTGAGCTTTAAATATACGCTCGCGAAGGGGCGAGGGCGTTATTTGTGTTTGAACAATCTTGAGAGTTTTTTGAGTTCTGAAGAGCAAGCTATGGACGATATGTTTGCCGGTCTGTTTGAACAACACTTGCATTCTGATGATGTTAATACCGTTTTATATCAAGAAATGGATGTTGCTCTGTCAAAAGGGGAGTGGGATGGCGATAAAGATAATTGGTCCGGGGTGGTTCGTGATCAAGATTGGCGTCGTTTAACCACAGATCATCAGCAATGTACTAACCGTAATTGTGCAAACTATTCAGCTTGCCCATTCTTTAAAGCCCGTGCTGAAATCGAAGTAGCGGATGTGATTGTTGCTAACCATGATTTGGTGTTGGCTGATTTGTCTTTGGGTGGAGGGGCAATACTTACACCGCCTAAAGAAACAATTTATGTTTTTGATGAGGGGCATCACCTTCCAGATAAGGCAATAGGGCATTTTCGTCATGAAGTTCGTTTACAGCAAAGTATTACTTGGTTGCGTCAATTAGAAAAAAATTTGGTGAATTTAAAGCAGGAACTTACTGATGCCGTAAGTGTAACTGGGCAGTTATTACTTAAGATTCCTCAGCAAATACAGAATATTGTCAACTTTATCCAGTATGCGCAGCAGGGTTTGGCGCCTTACATCCAAGGTTTAGGACTGGATCAAGAGAATAATCAGCATAGGTTTGAGTTCGGGCTTATTCCAGATGAATTGCGTCAGCTTGCTTACAGTCTACAAACAACGTATCAAAAACTATTTAACAGTATTGAAAGTATTCAAGAAGAATGTAAAAAGACCAAGCAAAACGAAGGAATGGGAGTGACCGCGGAGACCGCTGAAACCTGGCAGCCAATACTTGGGGTGATTCTTGGACGTTTAGAGGTTTGTATTGGTTTGTGGCGTTTGTATTCAACTGTCGATGACCAAAATTATCCGCCTAATGCACGCTGGTTGATTTTGTCTGGTCAAGGAATGGAACAAGACATTGAACTTGGAGGATCTCCTATCCTAGCTGCGAATACTTTAAGGCAGCAGTTGTGGGATAAGTGTTTTGGTGCGGTGGTGACTTCCGCGACATTGACAGCGCTGAATCAATTCCACCGTTTTAATATGCGATCAGGGGTGCCTAGGGAAAGCGAATATTTACGAGTTATGAGTCCCTTTAATTTTCAAGAAAATGGTCTGTTGGTCGTACCGGATATGGAGCATGAACCCAATCGGGTTGATCAGCACACTGCTGAAATTGTTGCCTATTTAGATGAGCATGTGAATACGGAGAAAGGAAGCTTGGTGTTATTCTCTTCTCGTCGACAGATGGAAGAGGTGGCCCAGTCCGTTTCAGCAGGATTGCAGGAAATACTTTTGATGCAAGGTGAGCAGTCTAAGCGTGTTATTTTGGACTCACACAAGTCTCGTATTGATGATGGAAAAGGAAGCTTATTGCTTGGCTTAGCAAGCTTTGCTGAAGGCGTGGATTTACCTGGCAATTATTTAACTTGTGTGTATATCGCTAAAATTCCATTTGCTGTACCGGATGATCCGGTTGAAGCGACGCTGGCTGAATGGATTCAGAAACGTGGTGGCAATCCATTCATGGAAATTACTATTCCAGATGCTTCGTTGCGTTTGGTGCAAGCAACTGGGCGGTTATTGAGAAGCGAAAAAGATTCTGGTGAAATACATATTTTAGATAAACGTTTAAAAACAAAGCGTTATGGATCTCAATTGATTAATAGTTTACCTCCTTATAAGTATCAGTAGTCAGGGAGGTAGGTTTATTAATCCTCAATCTTTCAGAGAAGTGGTTAAATAAAACGTTATTCTGAAAAAATAGTAGGGCATAACCCAAAAGCCTGCACTCTCTTTCAATAACGAATTTTTATTCGCCCTCAAGAAAGAGAACTTATTCGTATCCTTCCTAGGCTTAACAAAGCGGAAGCAAGGGGTGATAAAGCTTTACCAATTAGGTACACTCCTTGCTCAGATTATTAACCTCAAATCACAATAGAAGCGTATAGATTCCAATATGGAAAAACAAACTCAAGAAGCTCCAGCAGAAATCACTACAAAACCTAAGCGTACTCGTCGCCCTAATAAGCGTCCAAAAAATAATGATGATGCTCAATCACGTCCTGAAGCTAAGGCCACTGAGAATACAAACGCTAAGGTTTGGTCTATAGAAGACTTTCCGGTTGCTGAAGTTGAAGGCAAGATGCGCTTCCATGATTTGAACCTTCCTGACCGAGTTATTAAGTCTATTGCCGAAATGGGCTTTGAATATTGCAGTGAGATCCAGGCCGAAACGTTACCAACGACTTTGTTGGGTTACGATATAATTGGTCAGGCTCAAACAGGGACAGGGAAAACAGCGGCTTTTTTGATAGCCATGATCAGTGATTTTCTTGATTACCCTTTGGAAGAAAAGCGAGCCAATAATTTTGCCCGAGGTTTAATTATTGCACCGACGCGTGAGTTGGCAATACAAATCGCCGATGAAGCAGTCAAACTAACATCAAATTGTCATTTGAACGTAGTGACCTTAGTTGGAGGTTTAAGTTACGAAAAGCAAAAGATCGCCCTAGCAACTGAAAATGTTGATATTTTGGTTGCTACTCCAGGACGACTGTTAGATTTTGCTCGTAGTCGTAAAGTGCAGCTGGGCAAAGTAGAGTGTTTAGTATTGGATGAAGCTGACCGTATGTTGTCTATGGGCTTTATTCCTGATGTGAAAAGTATTATTCGCATGACTCCGCATAAAGAAACAAGGCAAACAATGTTGTTTAGTGCGACCTTTCCAAAAGATATTCAAGCATTGGCTCAGCAATGGACTTATTTCCCGAAAGAAGTGTCGGTTGTTCCAAAGGAAGCGACGAATCAAAATATCGATCAGGTTATCTATACTGTTGAAGCGGATCAAAAGTGGCCAGTATTGCAGCAATTGATTGAAAAGAATGGTGGTCAGCGTACTATTATTTTTGCAAATCGTCGTGATGAAACTCGTGATTTGTACGAACGTTTACGTAAAGCTAATATCAATTGTGCGATTTTATCAGGTGAAGTCGCCCAAGATAAGCGCGTAAAAACATTAAAGAACTTTAAAGATGGCGCTATCCAAGTACTCGTGGCAACGGATGTTGCTGGTCGAGGTATCCACGTAGATAACGTCGAGTTAGTTGTTAATTATTCACTACCAGAAGATCCTGAGGATTACGTGCACCGCATTGGTCGAACTGGTCGCGGTGGCGAAACTGGAAAATCGGTAAGTTTTGCAAGTGAAGATGATGCTTTCATGATTCCTGAAATTGAAAGGGTCGTAGGTGAGAGTATTCGCTGTGAATACATGGTTGATAGCTCTCTATAAAACGCTTACTTTTTAAGTGAGATAATATGTATTTAGAGCACCATTTTGCAAACTTGGGTGAGGCCTTTTATTCGAAGGGCCTTATCCAACCACTTCTTGAGCAGCGGCTGGTTGAGTTTAATCAGTCTCTTGCTGCCTTTCTGTCTATTGATATTAAATCTAATGATACCAAGCGTATCTTAAGTGGTGAAGAGCCTCTTTCTTCCAGTCTAAGTATGGTTTATGCGGGCCATCAATTTGGTGGTTTCTCGCCTCAATTGGGCGATGGCAGGGGGATTCTTTTAGGTGAGGTTCGTGGTCAAGACGGGCTTTTGTATGACTTGCATATGAAAGGAGCTGGACCGACGCCTTATTCTCGCCGTGGTGATGGTCGTGCTGTTTTGCGTTCATGTATACGTGAATATTTGGCCAGTGAAGCAATGGCGGCTTTGTCTATCCCTTCTTCACGTGCTTTGGCGTTATATGATAGCCGTGAGGCCGTGTATCGAGAAACACCAGAACCAGGAGCTATGTTGCTTAGAGTGGCGCAAGGGCATATTCGTTTTGGTCATTTTGAATACTTTTTTTATCAGGGCAAGCATGCTGAGTTGGACCAGCTCATTGATTATTGCCTTGAGCATTATTATCCAGATTGTTTAGACACAGATTCACCTATAGAAAGTATGTTAATTGAGGTGGTAAAGCGTACCGCTCGAATGATTGCTCAATGGCAAGCCGTTGGTTTTCAGCATGGTGTTATGAATACGGATAATTTTTCTTTTACTGGAGAGAGTATTGATTATGGTCCATACGGCTTTATGGAAGAGTATCAGCCGAATTGGGTATGCAATCACTCTGATTATGAAGGTCGTTATGCGTTTTCTCGACAGCCGGGTGTTGGCTTATGGAATTTAAATTGTTTGATGAGATGCTTTTCCAAGCATCTAGAAAGGGATCGGTTGATTGCTATTTTGCAGCGCTATGAACTGGAGCTGCAGTCTCACTATGACTCGCTTATGATGAATAAAATAGGCTTGCACGATGAGCAAGATCTGCAGGTGTTGTTACCACAACTATTTACGATTCTGGAAGCGGAAAAAATGGATTACACGGTATTCTTTCGTTTATTAAGTCATTATCAGCAAGGGGATTTTAATCTTTTGCTTGATGAGGTGGTTGATCGTGAGCGCTTGTCTGTATGGCTTGAAAATTATGAAGTGGCACGTAATAAGCACAACTTATCTTGGTCTCAGGTCAGTGACGCTATGTTGGCCGTTAATCCTAAATTTATATTAAGAAATTATTTAGCGCATGATGTGATTTTGGCCGCAGAGCAAGGTGATTATTTGCCGTTTCGACGTTTGTTGAATGTTTTAAACCATCCATTTGATGAACATGTAGAGTCAAACGAACTAGCACAAAGATCGCCAGAATGGGCTAAATCGTTAGAAGTTAGTTGCTCTTCTTAGTATTTTAAAGACAATAATTTTTAAAAGAGAAATAGTCAGTATGAAGCATTCTGTATGTGTGTTGGGTGGTGGTAGTTTTGGTACGGCCTTAGCAAATATTATGGCTAAAAATGGTCACCAAGTTAGCCAGTGGATGCGCAATGAAGAACAGGTCGAAGAGATTAATTTAACGGGGTTGAATAGTCGATATTTACCGAACGCACCTTTGCACCGTGAGTTGTTGGCGACCAGTAATTTAGAACAGGCAATTCGTGACAGCGATACTGTGTTTGTGTCTATTCCCTCCAAATCGTTCGAGCAGGTTGTTCAGCGCATTGAACCATTATTAACAGCCGATAAAATTTTAATCAGCACGACGAAAGGTTTTAATCCAAATCGCTTTGAACTTATGAGTGATGTTTTGCGTCGAAACCCCATAACACAAAAAATCGGTGTGTTAAGTGGTCCAAACTTAGCGAAAGAGATAGCTGCAGGGCAAATGACTGGTTCTGTCATTGCCAGTGCAGACGATAATGTGCGTCAACGTGTCATTGAGTTGCTAAAATCGCCGACTTTTCGAGTATATGAAAATACTGATAGTACGGGTGTGGAATTGGCTGGTGCATTAAAGAATATTTATGCGATTGTATGTGGGCTAGCTAAAGCGCTGAATGTTGGCGAAAACACCATGTCGATGATTATGACAAGAAGTCTTGCTGAAATGAGCCGATTTGCCGTGCATTTTGGAGCTAACCCGATGACTTTTCTTGGTTTAGCAGGTATGGGAGATTTAATCGCAACTTGTACTTCACCCTTAAGTCGAAATTATCGAGTAGGATTTGCTATCGGTTCCGGTCAGAATTTAACTGAAGCGGTAGGGGGGATTGGAGAGGTTGCAGAAGGGGTGAATACTCTTAAAATGGTTGTGGATGAAGCCCATAAAAATGGTTTGTATATGCCACTTGCAGAAGGTTTGTCTAAATTGTTGTTCGAAAACGCTAAACTGGAATCTTTGATAGGTTCCATGATGACAGGCGAGCAAAAATGGGATGTCGAATTTGCGACAAATGAGGAGAGTAAGAATGTCTAAGCCAGGTTATGCTGATCAAGGATTTTGGTTTCGAGTGATTTTTATGCTGCTATATTGGGTGGTGTTGAATATTACGATAACGATATTTGGTGTTTTGCTGGTGCTGGTAAGTTTAGTGAAATTAGGTTCAAAACATGAGCCAGTTACTTTATCTTCTTGGCTGAAAAGTGTGGCATCTTTTATTGGTCAGATTTTTTTATTTATGTCCTATAAGACAGAGGAAAAACCTTTTCCATTTCAGCCATGGCCTCAGGTGAATTCGGATGAAGAAGCCTAAGCGTCTTTATGTGTTACGGCACGGTAATGCTCAACCATATGGTTATGACCATGATGAGCTCCGAGAGTTAACTGAGCTTGGGGCCGCTGAGGTTAAGGTGGCTGCTCGTTCATTTCTTGCTAAAGAGGAAATGTTCGATGCGGTTTTTGTTAGTCCTTATATTCGAGCTCAACAAACTGCGAAAATTTTTTTGGCAGAGCTTGATATTTCGGTCAAGGCAATGGATAGCTTACTTATTACGCCAGCAGGTCGGGCGTCAGATGTGTCGAGTTGGCTGGAAATGCAGCCTTATCAGTCGATTTTACTTGTTACTCATCAGCCTTTTGCTCATCAGCTGATCGATTTTTTAGTAGATGAACCACTCCCTGTAAGTTTCGCTATGACAACCGCTACCTTGGCTTCGGTTGAAGGTGATTTTTTTGATGGAGCATGTTGTCAGTTTCGTTGGCATATCTCTCCTTCATAATCTTTTAGTTTTCATTTAATTTATTGGTAACAATATTCGCTATGGGAAATGAAATTGTTTATAAGCTAGCCCATACAGAGCTGGCTGGCTTACAGTGGCTACCAAAAAATAACTGTGCTTTAAAGGTTCTTTCATTGCATGGCTGGTTAGATAATGCTGCTAGCTTTATTAATTTATCACCGCACTTGCATGAGTATACCCATGTTGCACTAGATTTAGCTGGGCATGGTTTGTCAATGCACCGACCAGCAGGCAGTTTTTATCATTTATGGGACTATGTTTTGGATGTGGTGTCTATTTTAAACCAGTCCAAGCAAAGCGTGTGGTTAATTGGTCATAGTATGGGGGGAGCTGTCGCAATGCTGGTAGCGGCTATTGCTCCAGAAAAAGTTCGTGGATTGATTGTACTCGATAATATTGGGCCTTTATCCGGTAGTCCAGAAAGTCGTGTGCTTACTCTGCAACGTGCCGTTAGTAAAATGGCTAAACTTCGTCCTGGTGGGGATACGAGTTATTCAACAAAAGAAGAGATGGTGCTGGCTAGAATGGATGGCTTCACGACACTTTCCAACCCAGCTTCAAGGCTATTAGTTGAGCGAGGAGCGAGTCAAAATAAAGAGGGTGTTTGGGTATGGCGTCATGATAGAAAACTGACACTTCCTTCGCCATTTCGTATGGATGAAGCGAGTGTAGAAGCCTTTATAAAGGAAATTAAATGTCCCACACTGGCGTTGCTGGCGAAGGATGGTATCTATCACAATAACCCTCAATTTGTTGACCAGCGAGCAGCACAATTTCCCTGGATTAAGTTGAAGTGGTTGGAAGGAAATCATCACTTTCATCTTGAACCAAAAACTTGCTTAGCAGTTGCAGGCGAAATCCAGCGATTTATTGATTTAAACTAGAACGATAATCCCTAATGACTTGGGGTAGGGAAGTGTTTATGGCTAATTTCCGTGGTTTTGTGTTTGTGGTGTCGATTTTAGCTTGTAGTTCTTTTTCTGCATTGGCTGCTATTGAGCCTTATCGAGATGCTCAGCTGATCAAAAGTCATTCTGAGGCTGAGATAATGGTTGAAGTCCCTTTAAGCAAAATTCGTCGCGCGGGAAGTGGCTGGGAGCCTGAATCGGTAATTCGTTTAAAAGGAGACTATTTTTCCTCTCTTTATAAAATTAACCGTAATGCTTTGCTGCCAGACGTTTATCAGCATTATCGTTCTCAAATGTTATTAGATGGCCGCAGTATCGTATTTGAATGTGCAAGTAGAAGTTGTGGTAGTAGTAATGCTTGGGCAAATAACTTTTTTGGTGACTATCTTCTTTATGGTTCAGATCAGAGCCAATTTTTGCTGGTGGTTAAAAGCAAGCAAGGAGTTTATCAAATTTTATATTTGAATCGTCGTGGTGCCGGGGATGTGATGGTTCGTCTTGATAAGGTTAAGACGGAAGAAGAGAATGGCGATGGCTTCGAGATTGTGGCTCAGATGGATGTTGAAGATATTCCGAGAATTCGTCGTTTTGTCAGAAATTTACCGCCGGGACAAAACGTAGTTGGCTTTGTGACAAGTCAAAGAGAGGGGGCGTTAAGCGCAATTGAGTCTGGAGACCTGCTTATTGCTTCGGCGTTAGCAGGGCTTGGTGATCAGCTTAAAACTAAAGTTAGATTTATTAATTTGGCCGATTTCGGGCGAGAGTCGCTCGGTGTGAATCAAGTTTCATTTGTATATGTTCGTCCATAGGCGGAAGTAGTGGTGAAAGCAAAAAAAACAGTTGCTCTTGTTTTGGGGAGTGGTGCGGCACGTGGGCATGCGCATATTGGTGTGATTCGAGCTCTTGAGGAACGCGATTATGAGATTATTAGTATTTCTGGTTGTTCTATTGGGGCAATAGTTGGTGGCGTTTTTGCGGCGGGAAAATTGTCCGAATACCAAGAATGGGCGGAATCATTGGACCGCATGAGTGTGATTCGACTGCTAGATATGTCTATATTAAATGGCGGATACATCAAAGGGGATCGTTTTTTTGAGAAGGTTCAAGGGATGATAGGTGAGCCTACTATTGAATCTTTGCCTATTGCTTACACTTCCGTCGCGGTTGATTTGTTGAATCAGAAAGAGTTCTGGTTTCAACGAGGGGATTTAATTAGTGCAATGAGGGCTTCTTCGGCTATTCCTTCACTAGTTTCACCCGTTAATCTCAACAGCAGAATGTATGTTGATGGTGGTGTGCTGAATCCTTTACCTATTATTCCTTCGGTACCGGCTGGTGCAGATTACATAGTGGCCGTTGATTTGAACGGTCCTGCTGAGAGAGTGCTTGAGGATATAACTGACGAATCAAAAAATGTGCCTGCTTGGTGGCTAAGTACCAAAGGTTTTTTTGGTAAGGGAAAAGAAGAAGATGTGGAGAGTAAGACTAAGTACTCTCCTGAAAGCTGGGGGCGTTTGCAAACAATCAATATGATGTTTGAAACCATGCAGGAATCTTTAACTCAATATAAGTTAGCTGGTTATCCGCCCGATCTGCTTATTTCCATTCCTAAAGATGTTTCCGGATTTTATGAGTTCTGGCGTGCTAAGGAATTAATTGAATTTGGTTATGATGTGGGATTAAAGGCCATCGATGGTTTAGAGTCGCCAGCCTCAAGTTATTATTCCTTTCCTAAGGGGTATTAGGTAGTCTAACCGATAGGGTTTATCCCTAGACTTTTCAGTTGTTTACATAGAGAAATAAGAGGTAAGCCTATGAGGCTATTCGGGTCCTCTCCTTCCATCTTTTCAAATAAGCAAACACCTAACCCCTCGCATTTAAAGCTCCCGGCACAATCTAAAGGCTGCTCGATTGTAATATAGTTCAAAATCTCTTTCTGTGTCAGGTGTCTAAAATATACATGGTATGAACTTAATGAATACTGATGGATTTGGTTTTCTTGATTAAAAGTGCAAAGGCCTGTTAAAAAACTGACTTTTTGGCCGCTGAAGCGGCTTAGTTGCCTTATTGCATTGTCTTCTGTATTTGGTTTACCCAAAATGTCATCGCCCAAAACGGCGACTTGGTCAGATGTGATAATTATTCCATCTGCTTGATTACATTGTTGTCGCTCAGCATGAACGGCATTGGCTTTGGTAATGGTAAGTCTTTTCACTAAGTCTTGAGGAGATTCCTTTGGGAGTGGTGTTTCATCTATGTCAGGGGATTGGCACTCAAACGGTATTTTTAAGCGTTTAAGTAACTCTTTTCGGTAGGGGGATGAAGAGCCTAGAATAAGTTTTTTTTGCATCATTTCTTGATCGTCATGTATGTGAGTGATGATATTTTACTGTTTTTTTGTGGGAATAGACTAAAAGAGCGAAAAAATATGCTTTAAGAGCACTTAGACTTTGACAATAAGGGCCCTTGGCAATATTATTCCCCGCCATGTTGAATGATACATTACCTAAATATTTTGACCCTCGTAAATACGCTAGCCATGAGTCGGCGTTAGATGGGTGCCTGCCTCTTAACCAGTTTAAGGAGCTTTGTGCTATATTAGCCTCTGATGAGGGTAATGCTTTTATTCATCTAGACTTTAGAGTTGATGAGGATAGGCGCTACATTGCCACTGGATCATTAACTGCCCAAGTACAGGTTGTTTGTCAGCGTTGTATGGGGGCTGTTTCACATGATTTAGCGTTAGATTTGTCCTTGGCCTTTGTTTACGACGAAGATCATGCTAAGAATCTACCGGACAATTACGATCCTGTTGTCATGACCGATGGTGAAGTAATTTTGGCAGATATGGTTGAGCAAGAAATTATACTTGCTCTGCCTATTGTCGCTTATCACGAAGAAAGTGGTTGCAACCCAACAGCTGTAAAGTATGCCTCGTCTACCGATGACGCACCGGATGACGAAAAACCGAATCCATTTAGTATATTGGCCCAATTAAAGGCCAAGTAAAGTTAGGAGCTCCAAAAAATGGCAGTACAAAAAAGTAAAGTAACTCGTTCACGTCGCGGCCAGCGCCGTTCACACGATGCTTTGACTGGTCCAACTCTATCTGTAGAAAAGACAACTGGTGAACTTCACCGTCGTCACCACGTTTCTGCAGACGGTTTTTACCGTGGCCGTCAAGTTGTCACCCCTAAAGGTGAGTAACTAAGATACCCATGATTAGGGTAGCTTTAGACGCTATGGGCGGGGACTTAGGTCCCCGCATTGCTTTCGAAGGTGCGCAGCAGGTGCTGGCCTGCCATAAAGACGTCACCATCACAATCTACTACTTCCCCAGTAGTGATTTGGAAATTCCTGAATCACATGAACGTTTGTTGTTAGTTGAATGTTCTGATGTTATCGGTGGAGATGAAGAGATTGTCCTTTCTTTGTTTCGACGTCAAAATTCTACCCTTTATCAATCATTGAGCGCTCTGTCCCAGCAAACTTCAGATGTAACGGTTACCTTGGGTAATACTGGAGCTATGGTAGCATTAGCTAGACATATTCTAGGCGTGTTGCGTCCGAAACTTTACCCTGCATTAATGAGGGAACTATATTCAAAACCTCTAAAGTGTTTAGTCGATCTAGGTGCCAATGTTCACTGTCCTCCATCCATGTTGGTAGGGTTTGCAGAATTAGGTGCTGCGTACGTTGAAGCTTTGAGTAATGAAGTGGCGCGAGTTGGTTTGTTGAATGTGGGTGTCGAGAGTTCTAAAGGTAGTGTTGTTATTCGAGAAACGAATCGACTTTTGTCTGCTAAGGTGTGGCCACATTATTTAGGTTATGCAGAAGGCACAGAGTTATTTGAGGGTAATAAGAACGTTATTGTGTGTGACGGTATGGTGGGGAATGCTGTATTAAAAGCCTCAGAGGGGCTCTTTTCTTTTCTGATGGGGCGCTTTAAAGGAGTGGAGGGTGCATCTTCTTTGGTTGAGACTTTTTACCAAACTGAACATAGACATGGTGCATGTTTGGTGGGTGTTTGTGGCAATTTGGTAAAAGGTCATGGTCGTTCGGATTTGCCTGCTATGGTTGGTGCGATTGAGTATGGAATTGATATTGCGCGAGCAGATTTGTGTTCTGCTATCAAAACGCGTCTTTGTAATGAGGAAATAAAATGAGCACTACATCAGCTTTTGTTTTTCCTGGGCAGGGTTCTCAGCAATTGGGAATGTTGGCAGATTTAGCGGAGAAACATGAAATAATTGAGCAAACTTTTGCTGAAGCGTCGAGCGTTTTGGGTTATGACTTATGGGATCTTGTGCAAAATGATGCTGAGAAACTTAGTCAAACAGATAAAACTCAGCCAGCACTTTTGACGGCAAGTGTCGCTTTGTGGCGTTTGTGGGAGCAACAAGGTGGTGCTAAGCCTGATTATGTGGCTGGACACAGTCTTGGTGAGTATTCGGCTTTAGTGTGTGCTGGTGTTATTGAGTTTACTGATGCTGTTGAGCTAGTAAAGTTGCGCGGTGAGTATATGCAGCAAGCGGTTCCTGCTGGCGAAGGCGCAATGGCGGCTATTATTGGTCTTGATGATGATAAGGTGATAGCGGCTTGTGAAGCTGTTTCAGGAATAGTAAGTGCGGTTAACTTCAACTCCCCAGGTCAGGTAGTTATTGCAGGCAATGTTGCTGCTGTAGAAGCGGCAATGGTCAATGCCAAAGAAGCGGGTGCTAAGCGTGCCTTACCTCTACCTGTGAGTGTTCCATCGCATTGTGAACTTATGATTCCTGCGGGTACTAAGTTAGCTGAAAAGCTTGAGACAATTGCATTTAGCGCTCCTTCTTGTACTTTAGTGCAAAATGTAAGTGCGCAGGCTGTTTCAGACCCTTCAGTGATTAAAGAAAATCTGGTTTCTCAGTTAAGCGAGCCAGTTTTATGGACGCAATCTGTTGTGTTACTTTCCGAATTGGGTGTAACTTCTACTGTTGAGTGTGGTCCAGGTAAAGTTTTAAGTGGTCTAAATAAACGTATAGTTAAGGGCTTGGAGACTTCTTCTCTAGGTGATTTGGCTGGATTTGAAGCGGCTTTGTCTGCGTAATTGAATTATATTATTTGTAAGAGAATATACGATTCGAAATAGATTGTAGGAGACAGCATGAGTCTTGAAGGAAAAATTGCTCTAGTAACTGGAGCAACTCGCGGTATTGGTAAAGCGATTGCTCTAGCTCTAGTTGAGCAGGGGGCTACGGTTATTGGCACAGCGACTAGCGAATCTGGAGCACAAAGTATTTCTGAGTATTTGGGTGCTAATGGTAAAGGCTGGGTGCTTGATGTGTCATCAAGTGAGTCAGTTGATACCGTTGTTAAAGAGATTACGACTGAATTTGGTGCGCCAACGGTTCTTGTAAACAACGCTGGCATAACACGCGATAACTTGATGATGCGAATGAAGGAAGATGACTGGGATCAAGTGATTAATACCAACTTAACATCTGTTTTTCGTGTGACAAAAGCTTGCTTACGCGGTATGACTAAAGCAAAATTTGGTCGTGTAATTAGTATCAGCTCTGTTGTTGCTTCGATGGGTAATGGTGGGCAAGCAAATTATTCAGCAGCTAAATCTGGCTTAGAGGGCTTTAGCCGTTCTTTAGCAGCAGAGATTGCGTCCCGTGGTGTCACTGTCAATTGTGTCGCTCCAGGATTTATTGAAACAGATATGACTAAGGTGTTACCTGAAGAGCATAAGGCTAAATTGGTCGAAAAAGTGCCTTCATCACGTCTTGGTCAACCAGAAGAAATTGCGGCAGCAGTCGCATTTTTGGCGTCAAATGGCGCTTCTTACATCACTGGAGAAACAATACACGTCAATGGCGGTATGTATATGTCGTAATTTGAGTTGAATTTTATATTTAATTCAACGAAAATACGTCTCCGGTTCATGTTGAGAATCACGCCTTACGGGTGGTCGAATTTTTATAATATGCTCACACTGAGCTGTTAATGAGTAGAGTAGGAACTTCTAATGAGTAGCATTGAAGAACGCGTTAAGAAAATCGTTTGTGAACAACTAGGCGTTAAAGAAGAAGATGTTGTTGCTTCAGCATCTTTCGTTGATGACCTAGGTGCAGATTCCCTAGATACTGTAGAGCTTGTTATGGCTCTTGAAGAGGAATTTGATACTGAAATCCCTGACGAAGAAGCTGAAAAAATCACTACCGTACAAGCAGCGAACGACTACATCAACGCTAACTTGTAAGATATTGGTGAACTGAGTTTCCCGAAAAGCCGCTTGTATTTGTTACAGCGGCTTTTCTTATTAATAGGCCTTCAAGAACGAAGGTAAATTGTTGGAGAAATCTTATGTCTCGTCGTCGGGTTGTAGTCACAGGAATGGGAATGGTGACACCCCTTGGCAATAATGTGAAAGATACGTGGGATAATATATTGGAAGGTAAAAGCGGTGTATCGGAGATCACCTCTTTTGATCCTAGCCAATTTTCCACTCGTTTTGCGGCTCAGGTAACTGATTTTGATGCCACTCAATATATGAGTGTTAAAGAAGCCCGCAAAATGGATCTTTTCATTCAATATGGTATTGCAGCCACTGTGCAAGCATTAGAAGATGCCAATTTAAATGCTGAAACAGCAAATTTAAATCGTGTTGGTTGTGCTATCGGTTCTGGCATCGGCGGTTTGCCAATGATTGAAAAAAATCTCGAACTATTGAATGAATCTGGTCCAAAGCGTATTTCTCCATTTTTTGTTCCTGGCGCGATTATAAATATGATTTCTGGTCATGTTGCCATTCGCTTTGGCTTTAAGGGCCCCAATATTTCTATTGTGACTGCTTGTACTACAGGTACTCATAATATTGGTATGGCTGGGAGAATGATTTCCTATGGCGACGCTGATGTGATGATTGCTGGCGGTGCTGAAATGGCCATTACACCATTAGGTATTGGTGGCTTCGGTGCAGCAAGAGCATTATCGACACGTAATGATGATCACAAAACAGCAAGTCGTCCATGGGATAAAGACCGAGATGGTTTTGTAATGGGAGATGGCGCAGGTATTTTAGTTTTAGAAGAATATGAGCATGCGGTTGCTCGTGGTGCAAATATTTATGGTGAATTGATTGGTTTTGGTATGAGTGACGATGCTCATCATATGACCGCTCCTCCAGAAGGAGGGGAAGGTGCAGAGTCAGCAATGCGGGCAGCTTTGAGTGATGCTAATTTAACACCACAAGATGTTGATTATATTAACGCCCATGGTACCTCTACACCTGCAGGTGACCTTGCAGAAACCCAAGCTGTTAAATCTTTAATGGGGGAAGACGCATCGGATGTGGCTATTAGTTCAACTAAATCTATGATTGGGCATTTGCTTGGTGCTTCGGGGGCAGTCGAGTCTATATTTTCGATTTTAGCTATTCGTGACCAAGTCGCACCACCAACCATTAATTTGGATGAGCCTGGTGAAGGTTGTGATCTAAATTATGTTCCAGGAACACCGCAAAAACGTAAGATCGATGTTGTTTTAAATAATTCGTTTGGTTTTGGTGGAACGAATGGCACTTTAGTGTTTAAGAAAGTGTCGTCATGATGACTAGGTGGACGGTTTATCTGCCCACCTGAGTTTGTTTATTAATGGATTTGAGTTGGTGTGCCTCGTAATGCACTAATTTCTTTTGATATATCATAGCTTTTGTTTTGGTTGTCTAGTTCATATAAATGATCTTCTAGCTGCTGATACAGAGCAATTTCCTCGTCACCTAGAAAGTGCAGGCATTCGCCACCCACGAACCATAATAATTCTCTCTTTATAAGAGGGACCAGATTTGCGTAGCAACGAATGAAACGTGATAATACTTTTTGTGCATCGAAAGTGTAGTCATGGGTATTGCTCTGGATCTTTTTTGTCAGATCATCCCACTTTTCCAAGAAGTCTATTTCTTCTTCCGCTAGATCTGGTTGATTAAACGGTGCGTGCTCTGAGATGCGCAGGCGTAAATCGGCAAAAGCATCAAGTATGTATTGTGTGCGTGATTCCACGTAAAACCCTATTCATGTAAGTAACTATTTAATCGGCAATTGCCGTAAGAGCTTCAATTATGACATATGCAATCGAAATTAGTGACCTTAAAAAGCGCTATGATAGTGGCTTTGAAGCACTAAAATCTATCGATTTAAAAGTTGAAAAAGGAGATTTCTTTGCGTTACTCGGCCCAAATGGAGCGGGCAAGTCTACCACCATTGGTATTTTGTGTTCGTTAGTAAATAAAACTTCGGGCAAGGTGTCTATTTTTGGTACGGATATAGATCAAGATTTTGCTAGAGCCAAGAAATATCTAGGCGTTGTTCCTCAGGAATTCAATTTCAATGTTTTTGAGACCGTGTTTAACGTAGTGGTCACACAAGCAGGTTTTTATGGGATTAGTCGCGCTGTTGCTGAAGAACGTGCTGAAAAGTATTTAAAGCAACTTGACCTATGGGATAAACGGAATGATCAGTCTCGTATGTTATCTGGAGGTATGAAGCGGCGTTTAATGATCGCAAGAGCTTTGATTCATGAACCAGAAGTGCTTATTTTAGATGAGCCCACAGCTGGGGTTGATATTGAGCTTCGTCGCTCTATGTGGGAGTTCATTAAGAAATTAAATGAGCAGGGCACAACTATTATCTTAACAACTCATTATCTTGAAGAAGCAGAGCAATTGTGCCGAAACATTGCCATTATCAATGCTGGTGAGATAGTTGAAAATACGAGTGTTAAGGCTTTGTTAAAGACACTCAACCAAGAAACTTTTATTTTAGATCTAGATACTAACTTACCGGATAATTGGAGTTTGCCTGAATTCAATATATCGATTAGCAATGATGCAAGTACGATCGAAGTGGAAGTAATAAAAGGGCAGTCTATCAATGCCATTTTTAAAGCGCTTGATGACGTATCTGTCAATGTAGTCAGTATGCGTAACAAGTCTAATCGACTCGAAGAACTCTTCGTTAAATTAATTAAAGGCTAGATAGATGAAAAATTCGGAAATTTGGATCGCTTTTTATACGATTTTAGTAAGAGAAATTCGTCGCTTTACTCGTATTTGGCCACAAACATTGTTACCACCAGCTATTACAATGAGCTTGTATTTTGCTATTTTCGGCAATTTGATTGGTAGTCGAATAGGTGAAATGGGTGGTTTTAGTTATATGCAGTATATCGTACCGGGGTTGATTATGATGTCTGTTATTACTAACTCTTACTCAAATGTTTCATCGTCGTTTTTTTCTGCGAAATTTCAGCATAGTATCCAAGAGCTACTGGTTTCTCCAACACCAAATTGGGTGATTTTGCTTGGCTATACACTTGGCGGTGTTGCTCGTGGTTTGTGTGTTGGCTTAATAGTGACGGTTCTATCATTATTTTTTACTCACTTAGCGCTAGAGAATTTATTCCTAACGATCTTAGTTGTGTGTTTGACCGCGGTAATGTTCTCACTTGGTGGTTTTGTTAACGCAATTTTTGCCCGAAGTTTCGATGATGTTTCTATTGTTCCAACATTTATTTTAACGCCGCTTACCTATTTAGGTGGGGTGTTCTACTCCATCGATCTGCTGCCAGATTTCTGGCAATCTGTGTCGTTATTAAATCCTGTTCTTTATATGGTGAATGCGTTCCGTTATGGGGTTTTGGGTGTTTCTGACATAAATGTTTATTGGGCACTCGTCATTGTGTCTGCATTTATTGTAGTGCTATTTAGTATTGGTCTACGTTTGCTCAATCAGGGCAAAGGTATTAGAAATTAAGGTTGTGATATATGGGCTTTTTACCCTTAGGTCAGCAAACAGAATATGTTTCTGAGTACGATGCAGGGTTGCTTTACCCCATTGCAAGAGTTGATAAATGGACTGAAATGGCAATTGAATCTGAGCGTCTACCATTTTATGGTGAGGATGTTTGGAATGCCTATGAATTGTCATGGTTAAATAAGAAAGGAAAGCCGATTGTAGCTTTGGCTGAATTTCGTTTACCTTGCGATTCGCCAAATATTATCGAATCTAAATCATTTAAATTATATTTGAATTCATTAAATCAAATGCGCTATGAATCAATGGAAGAAGTGCAGTCCATATTGGAACGTGATCTGTCTAGTGCTGCAGGAGCTAAGGTTACGGTTATTATCCGTGATGTTGACTCGATGGCTTCATTGGTCGTTTTGACACCAGATTATTGTATCGATGAGGTAGATGTAGATATAACCGAATATCATCCTAATGCAAATTTGTTAGACACAGATTTATCAGCAGGGATCGTTGAGGAAAGGTTAGTGAGCCACCTTTTAAAATCGAACTGCCCTGTGACCAATCAACCTGATTGGGGCTCGGTTTTTATTGACTATAAAGGGCCGAAAATCAACCATGAGAGTTTGTTAAAGTATGTCGTTTCTTTCCGTGAGCATACGGATTTTCATGAGCAATGCGTTGAGCGAATTTTCATTGATATTATGCGTCAGTGTAAGCCAGAAAGTTTAACTGTCTATGCGCGTTATGTTAGACGCGGAGGGTTAGATATCAACCCTTATCGGTCAACGGCACCATTGGTGTTAGGTAATGATCGATTAACACGCCAGTAAAGTAACTCTTCGTTATTGGGGGTTATAAAACCGCATGATTTTCATTATGCGGTTTTTTTATTTTCTTGCCTAAATGTAGAGCCACCATAGCAGGCTAACGACACAGAAAGACATAGGTAAAGAAATAAGAATCATCAGTGCAATTTCATCAATCGGTCCTTGATATTTATTGGCAAGCATATAGCTAATAACGGCTACGGGCATGGCATTAAGGACTATCAGTACAGATGCTTCCAATTGATTAAGAGGGAAAATAGAGACAACAGCACATGCACTTATTGCGCCGACAAAAGGCCGGAATAATGAGAGTAACGTGGCACGACCTATCTTACTGTTTTCTTTAACTGACAAGCTACTAATAGACTTGCCAAGAAGTAAGAGCATTATTGGCAGAGTGATATGGCTAAGCATATTTAAGGTGCCCATAATGGGGGTAGGTAAATTGATCCCTAAGCTTAAAAAAAGTCCTCCAACTAGAAGATAAATGACAGTGCCGTTTTTTAACAATTGCTTAGGTTGATAGGATCCAGACATAAAACCAACGCCTAAAGTAAAATGGCTAATTTGGACAACAGATGAAATTACGACCGCTATAGCCATACCTTCTTCACCAAATAGTGCGTAGGCGACAGGAAGGCCAAGATTGCCCGTATTTGGGTTTACTAGAGGTGGTAAGTAATAACGAGTAGGCAAATTTAAAGTCTTTAGAAAAATAAACGAAATGACTGAAACTAAAGTTAAGATCAGGATCGTCGCAATGATGATGCTGAGCATGCTAGAAGCCTGCATTTGTATCGATAATATGGAATGCAGCATTAATGCTGGCAATCCTATATTTGAAACCAAAGCACCTAATGAGGGATTTTCCAAATAACGTGTTTTTTTACCAAGAAAAAAGCCAAGAGCAATAATTAATAAAATAGGGATTAGTGAGTTGGCTAAGGCCGATAGCATAAAAGTCCTTAGGAGATCATATTCAGTTTGAGGATGATTTACTTAAATAGTAAAGGCGCTCATTAAGTATTGCACCAATGCTTTTACTCTTAGGCTGATGTTTCTTGATTGTGGATACAGTAACGTGACATCAGAATTTGGGAGCCGCCAATCTGGTAATAATTCAATTAGATGATGAGAGCGTATTTCGTTTTCAACATAGTAGGCTGGTTGCCTTGAAATTCCAGTTCCTTCCAACGTCGCTTTTTTGACTACGTGCCCATTGGTGCATTTAAGCTTTCCATGAACAGGAAGCTCGTACTTTTCCTCGCCGTTGATATGAGAGAATGACCACCTTTTGACCGAACCATTGATTAATGAGTGGTCCAACAAGTCTTTTGGGCTTACGAGTGTAGGCATGGTTTCAATATAGGCTGGACTGGCAACAAGATAATTCTTGTAGCTGGTGAGTTTTCGGCCAATCAAATTAGAGTTACTTAACGCTCCCATACGGATGACTAGGTCATATTGGGATTCAATCAAGTCTTCTCTTGTGCTTGAAAAGCTGAGGTCTATCTCTATTTTCGGGTTTTTGTTCATGAAATCGATCAGAATTGGAGCCAGTATCGCTTCACCAAAAAGTCCACCCACAGAATTTACTCGAATTTGACCCCCAATACTTGAGTGGGCATTCTGCGCGGATGAAATGGCATACTCTAGTTGATTCATTCCTTGGCGTGAGAGCTGGTAAAAAGTTTCACCAGCGGGAGACAGTGACAATGAACGTGTTGACCGATGCAATAACTGGACGCCTAAATTTTTCTCTAGTCGACTGATAATTTGTGACATTCTGGCTCTTGAAATGTTGAGTTGCTCGGCGGCCTTGGTAAAGCTATGTGCTTCGACGACAGCAAGAAATTCTTTTATGCCTTCAGGTAACTGAGAGTTCATATTGTTAAGCTCTGTTAAACAATGAATTTAATGTATTGGTAATTATAAACAGTCCAAAGGTTCGTATAGTAGTGAAATGGGTGATTAAATAGTTTTTAAGGAGTTTTTGATGAAAACAAGAGTATTGGGTAAGACTGGCTTTGAAGTTTCTGAAATTGGATTAGGATGTTGGCAGCTTGGTAATGATTTTGGGCCAGTAGAAGATCAGGAAGCAAATGCAATACTGCAAACAGCACTTGATGAAGGCATCCATTTTTTTGATACGGCGGATGTCTATGGCGGTGGCTTGAGTGAAGAAAGAATAGGGCGATGGCGTAAAACGTTAACTAAACAGCCTATTATTGCGACTAAAGTTGGACGCAATGCCGAATTGTATCCAGATGGTTACAGCAAGGCGTCAGTGAAGAAGAGTTTGCAAGCTTCGGCACGGCGTCTTGGTGTAGAAGCGATAGACCTTGCTCAATTGCATTGTGTACCAAGGGATGTGTTATTTTCAGGTGATATATTGGCTTGGATGGAAGACTTGAAAAAAGAAGGCATTATTAAACACTTTGGAGCGAGTGTTGAAATGCTGGATGAAGCGACATTTTGTTGTGGGCATCCAGAATTGGCCAGTTTACAAATACTCTTTAATGTTTTTCGCCAAGATGCTGTTCAGTCTTTATTGCCTTTGGCCGAGAAAAATGATGTTGGTATTATTGTGCGCTTGCCCCTAGCAAGTGGATTGCTGACGGGTAAAATGACGGTCGATCATGTTTTTAATGAACAGGATCATCGCTCATATAACAAAGATGGTGCGGCATTTCATGTGGGTGAGACGTTTAATGGTCTACCCTTTGGAAAAGGGGTGGAGTTGGTAGAGGCGTTAAAAGAGAAATTACCTGCTGGGCAAAACATATTAGATGTATCTCTGCGCTGGATTCTAGATCAGCCGCAGGTTTCAAGTATTATTGCCGGCGCTAGTCGCTCTTCTCAAGTGATCAGAAATGCTGCTGCGTCTTCTTTATCTCCATTAAGTGAAGAGCTGCATGCATTATTATCTGAGTTTTATCGTCAAGAAGTAAGATCACACATCCGTGGTGGCATCTAAAATTGTAAGGTGAAAAAATGGCGCGATTAACAATCGCGCCATTTTGCTTTTTATCTATTTTAGGATCTGTTCAGCATGGGTTTTTGTTTTCACCTTGCCGATAATGTCTGAAATAACGCCATCTTCATTAATGATAAAAGTGGTTCTTACTGTTCCCATTGATTCACGCCCCATGAATTTTTTCAGTTGCCAAGTGCCATATAGTTCATGGACTTCTTTCTCTGTGTCAGCAATCAAAGGAAAAGGTAGGTCGTACTTTGCAATAAAGTTTTGGTGCTTTTTCTCCGTATCTGTGCTTATTCCAAGAACGACAAATCCTTGATCTAACAACGCCTGATAATTGTCGCGTAAGTCACAAGCTTGGGCAGTACAGCCTGGCGTATTATCTCTTGGATAGAAATATAGAACGACTTTTTTGCCTTTAAATTGGCTAAGTGTAATGGTGTCACCGTTTTGGTCTTTAGCACTAAAGTCAGGTGCTTTTTGTCCGATTTCAATTGTCATAAAATTTCTCTACTGTTCATTGAAAAAGTGAAAGAAAAATAGCTTGTCTAGCTTCTGATATTTGATAAACAGTAATTAGCTTAACAAGACAACAAAGAAAAATCCTCTAGAATACTGATTCTTGTGAATTTACTCCTGCTTTACGTCTGTCAATTATTGTTAAACCAGAGTCTGGACGGTACTATAGGCGCGCTTATATTTTTAACGGAGACTTGAAATGATCACAGGTAGTTTAGTCGCGCTTATCACTCCTATGTCACCTGATGGCGCTGTAGATACTAAAAAATTAGATGATCTTATTGAGTTTCATATTAATGAAGGGACTCATGGCATTGTTGCGGTAGGAACAACAGGCGAATCTTCAACGCTTACTCCAACAGAACATGCAAACGTTATTCGTCAGGTAGTCAAGACAGTGAATGGTCGTGTACCAGTCATTGCAGGTACTGGCGCAAACGCAACTCATGAGGCTATAGACTTAACTCGAAGTGCAAAAGAGGCTGGTGCAGACGCTTGTCTACTGGTCACTCCTTATTATAACAAGCCAACACAAGAAGGCTTGTTTCAGCACTTTAAAGCAATCGCCGACGCCGTTGATATCCCTCAGATTCTATATAATGTACCGGGCAGAACAGCCTGTGATATGCACAACGAAACGGTGATTCGTTTGGCATCGGTGAATAATATCGTTGGTATAAAAGATGCTACGGGGGATCTGGAGCGAGGGGAAGCATTAATCAACGCTTTGCCAGACGGTTTTGCGGTCTATTCGGGCGATGACCCAACCGCCGTTGCCCTAATGTTATTAGGTGGCAAAGGCAATATTTCTGTAACGGCGAATGTTGCTCCCAAGGCGGTAGCTCAAGCAGCGGAGCTTGCATTAGCTGGTAAAGCTGATCAAGCTCACTCAACAGACACAACCATTTCTTCGCTTCATAAGAATTTATTTTTAGAGTCGAATCCTATCCCTGTGAAATGGGCATGTAGCCAGTTGGGCTTATGTGAGGAGGGCATCCGACTGCCTTTGACGCCTCTTTCTGAACAATACCATGCGGCTGTTAGACAGGCCTTAATAGAAGCTGGAGTATTATTAGTATGAATAAATCAACGATGAAATTGGTGGGAGTAAGCTCGCTGACCATTTTACTATCAGGCTGTAGTACTTTTTTTACGGATCATTCAGTTGATTATCAAGAAGAAAAGGCGGTCAGTTCCACACTAGTGGTCCCAAAAGGCTCTGAGCCTTCTCAAGATGTCTTAGTGATACCAAATGAAGACAAGATTGCTGATTTAGAGCCGACTAAATCTTTTACTATACCGAGAGCGCCATTTGTATATTATCCTATGGTGGCCATTGATGTAGATGAACAAAGTGACCTTATGGTCTTCTCTGTACCTACCTCAAAGGAGCATGCCAAACGCATTGTAACCGATTTTCTTACCGCACTGCATGGTGCTGGTGAATCTGTTGCCTCTGAGACAGAGAATGAGATTGTGTCTGTGCCTTTTGATTTTCATCAGCAAGGTTGGTGGGCATCGTTGTGGAGCAGTATAACGAGAGTTTATCCTGCTCAAACGGCTTTCTTGTTTCAATTTAAAGAGCAGGGTGAAAAAACAGCCGTCAGTATACAATTTCGTGATGAGCAAAAAGATACAGAGCCAAGCGATTGGCTTAGCCCAGTTCAAAATGATGATGCTTACTCTGTAGCTGTTCGTCTATGGGGCGTGATGGGGCGTCAGTTGAAACAGTCTTCGGCTTATCTTTCTAACCTCAATGAGGAGTCTTCTTTCCCTATTTGGGTCGACCATCACGGAACTTTCGCTATATATCTGGGTAATAATGTTACAACTTCTGATGTTGAAGCTAAGCTATCAGCTGCTGATATGTATTTAATGCCAGGTGAAGATCATATGCTAGCACCAGTACCATCCGAAGATGTTGCACGAATTGGTGATGTTGTTGACTTTAGTATTCCGACTGGTAATGGTGAAAAGCAAAAACTATTTAATGTTCGTCGTCGTAACTTAGATGATGTTAGCTGGGATTTACGTGAGTATCACTACGAAATCTCGCATCAAAAAGTTGGCGATTTTTTAGTTATTGATGTTTCCAAGATGGATATGCCAGAAGTGGTTTCTTATCACTTAGCACAACGTTTTGTAAATTAAGTAAGTTTAACCCCTCATAAAAGAAAACTGGAGACCCTCCAATGGAAAAACGACAAGAGCTATATGCAGGTAAGGCAAAATCTGTATTTCGTACAGATGATCCTGACAAGATGGTTCTAGTATTTCGTGATGATACTTCTGCATTTGACGGCAAAAGAATTGAACAGCTTGATCGTAAAGGTATGGTCAACAACAAGTTCAATGCTTTCATCATGACAAAACTACAAGAAGCAGGTATTCCAACTCATTTTGAGAAGCTTTTAAGTGATACAGAATCATTGGTTAAGTGTCTTGATATGATGCCTGTTGAGTGTGTCGTTCGCAATGTTGCCGCCGGCAGTTTATGTCGTCGATTAGGTGTTGAAGAAGGTATTGAGTTGTCTCCACCAACGTTTGAGTTATTTTTAAAAAACGATGCTCTAGGAGATCCAATGATCAACGAGTCTCATGTTGAATCATTTGGTTGGGCGAAAGCAGCGGATTTAGCGAAAGCCAAAGAACTTACATTCAAGGTGAATGATGTATTAAAAGCGATTTTTGCTGAAGGTGGCATGATTCTAGTTGATTACAAGCTAGAATTCGGCCTATATAAGGGCGAGGTTTTATTAGGTGATGAGTTTTCTCCTGATGGGTGTCGTTTATGGGATGCCAAAACCAAAGAAAAATTGGATAAAGACCGCTTCCGTCAAGGCTTGGGCGGCGTAATTGAAGCGTACGAAGATGTAGGTCGTCGTATAGGTATCGATTTCGACGCCTAAGTGGATTAATGATTTAGTTCATGATGGAGGAACAATGTTCCTTCATCTTAGCCACGCAAGGATATACTTTGATTAATTTCCTCCCTGTTGCCATCGGCCTAAGATATGCTCGGGCAAAACGCTCCAATCACTTCATTTCTTTTATTAGTTTCTCTTCTATTGCAGGGCTTGCGCTCGGCGTCATGGTTTTAATCACGGTTTTGTCCGTGATGAATGGGTTTGATCGTGAGTTACGTCAACGTATTCTTGGTATGGTGCCTCAGGCGACTCTTTGGGGGAGCCCAGTCTTAGATGATTGGCAGGCAACGGCTAAGTTGGTTGAGAAAATGCCTAATGTGGTTGCTGTTGCACCACATACACAAGCTCAAGTCATGTTTCAATCTGGTCAGAGTGTTCATGGTGCGATACTCAATGGTATTGATCCTGAAATGGAAAAAAAAGTGTCAATCATTGGTGAAAATATGGCCTCAGGGTCATTAGATGCACTTAATAAGACGCATTTTGGTATCGTTCTGGGAGCTCAATTAGCACGGATGTTGCGTGTTGATATTGGCGACAAAGTCACCGCAATTCTACCTAAAGCTAATGTCTCCATTGCTGGTGTTGCTCCTGTCTTAAAGCGATTTACTGTCGTCGGAACTTTTGAAGTTGGGGCGGAATTAGACAGTAGTCTTGCTTATATTAATATAAAAGATGCGGCAAAATTAAAGCGTTATAAAGCAGGTGAAGTGGAAGCGCTTAGAATATCTTTTGATGATTTATTTTTAGCTTCAACTCGTATTTGGGATATTGCTCGTGCTGTGCCGGGCCAAAATAGGGTCAGTGATTGGACGCGAACTCATGGCAGTCTTTTTCAAGCGATAAAAATGGAAAAAACCATGATTGGCTTGTTGTTATTGCTGATTGTTGCTGTGGCTGCTTTTAATATCGTTTCGACTCTTGTTATGGTGGTGACAGATAAGCGTAATGATATTGCGATTTTAAGAACAATGGGGCTTACTTCCGGTCAGGTGATGTGGGTTTTTGTAGTACAAGGTATGTTTATCGGTATGTTAGGAACCCTGATAGGGGTTGTATTAGGCGTTACTTTGGCGCTTAACGTAAGCGAAATTATTGCTGCTTTACAGTCATTATTGAATGTTCAGTTTTTAAGTGCAGATGTTTATTTTATAAATTATTTGCCTTCTGAGCTTCTTTGGTCAGATGTGGAATTGATTGTGACTTCCGCCTTCATAATGACCGTTGCGGCTACGATTTACCCAGCATGGCGGGCCTCTAAAGTAGAGCCAGCAGAGGCATTGCGTTATGAATAATAGTGTTGTTTTAGAGTGCCGCTCATTATCTAAACAGTATCAAGATGGAAAGCAAACGATTGATGTTTTTCAGTCAATAGATCTCGCCCTAAATAAAGGACAAGCTTGTGCTATTGTTGGGTCATCAGGTTCAGGCAAAACAACCTTGTTGAACTTACTTGCAGGTTTGGACTTAGCGACCACTGGTGAAGTAAGTTTGGCCGGCGTTTCCTGGTCTAGCGTAAAAGATTCTAGACGTGCAAAAATGCGTAATAAAGAGATGGGATTTGTCTATCAATTTCATCACTTGTTGCCCGAATTTACAGCGTTGGAAAACGTATTGATGCCTATGTGGATAGCAGGCATGAATAAGAGAGAAGCAAAACTGCGCGGTGAAGAGTTACTGACTCAGGTTGGTCTAAAAGACCGTTTCAACCACAAGCCTTCGCAGTTATCTGGTGGTGAGCGACAACGAGTGGCTATAGCTCGGGCTCTGGCGAATCGTCCTGCTTGTGTTTTGATGGATGAGCCAACGGGTAACCTAGATGAGGCGACATCGTTAGAAATTCAGAACTTGATTAATGAATTAAAGACAACTTATGGCATGGCCTTTTTGGTTGTTACTCACGACGAAAAAATGCTGGACTGGATGGATTCGGCTTATCGGTTATCTCAAGGGGAACTACGGATTTTGAAGTAGTTTAGTGATCTAATGCCAATCTAAAAAAAGGGTCTGAGTTTTAACTCAGACCCTTTTTTTAGATTATTTGCTAATGTTACGTAGCTTTCGTTCTTTCCAGCGTCTTATGACATGTAATCGCCATAATATAATGATGGCTATGTAACTAATTGCACCAACAACCAGACCAGATACAATGGAGCCAGTATATAATGGTAGCCATATATGTTCCATTTTGTCCCAAATCCATTCCACGGAGAGTTGGAAGTCTTTTTCGCTGTGATAACCCAAAATTAACGAGCCTACTTTGTAGTTAAAGAAAAAAACAAAAGGCATGGTTAATGGGTTTGTAATCCATACAAGTGCGATAGACAAAGGGATATTTGCTCGTATAGGAATTGCTGTTAAAGCAGAAGCGAACATTTGAAAAGGCATTGGGATAAACGCCCAGAATAAACCGTTAAAAAACGCACGAGCAACCGATTTTCGGTTTAGATGCCATAAATTGGCTTCATAAATTTGCGAGCCAAGTAAGCCTAATGCCTTACTTTGTTTTAACTTTTCTGGGTTCGGGATGAATTTTTTAAGATAATTCTTCGGCATAATTGGGTAAAAAGTAGGTTAGCAATGTAAGACAAGGAGGTCTTATGCTACTAAGTAGTTTGTCCATATTGATGGGCGCCATATTGGTGCCGAGTGATTATTTGTGGGTTTATTCTACTCATATCGTAATCTTGTGTCTCTACTTAATATGGTCTAAGCGTTTATTAATTTTATTTTTCACACTTTTGTCCTTGGTTTGCGTTGTTGTCAGTGAATGGTTGCCTGATTCAGAAGTGCAATTTGCTGTGGGCGATGAACTGCTTATTGACTTTGATGAAAAAAAGATCATAAGTTCAACGTTAAGTGGTTCTGGTCGTTATTTACTTACAACAAGTCAACATATAAGTATTCAATTCTCTAGTTCTTCTGGTGACAGGACAGTACTCGATAATTTTACCCTCGAATTGAATGACAGCCAGAACCTTTTTCATGAGCGTGGCCGCGCTCTAACGAAAGCAACCATAACGAATGTATTGATAGCCGATAAACAAGGTTCTTGGTGGCAGCGTCGTCTATATATTAATCGACAATTAGCCCAGATTTCTCTTCGTATTTTAGACACATCCTCAATGCCAGAGGACGATGCAGTTTTTTCTTTTAGAAATCGAGTGGTTGCAAAGTTAGATCAAGCTCTGCAAGTGTTTAGCAGTTGGCGTTTTTCTAAGGCGCTGTTGATTGGTGACGATGATTTATGGAGTGATCGTGATACTTGGATGATTCGTACTCTTGGGTTGGCTCATCTTTTTGTGGTATCTGGCCTACATACGGGTTTTATGTTCGCCATTGGCTGTATTTTAAGCCGAATTATTTGGCAATGCTGTCCAAACCGAGTGATGCTTTCGAGCATTACGCGATGGTATTGTGACGCTTTAGTGATCATCCCATTATTATTTCTCTATGCCTACATGACTAATTGGGGAGAGCCTGTAATACGAGCATCGATAATGTTGGGATTATATTTATGTGCTCGTATGATGGCGATCAAAGTAACGGCCTACGGTATTATTACCTTCGCTCTGTGGTTGATACTTCTCTTTAATCCTCGATCAATCTTGAGCCCTGGTTTGTGGTTATCCTTTAGTATGGTTTATTTACTCATTGGCTATTGTCAGACCTCAACTAAGTTGATTCGGTTAATCATGTTGCAAGTAATGCTTAGTACCGTGTCGATGGTTTTGATATTGGGCTGGCAAGATGCAATCTCCATCGTTTCGATTTTTATAAACCTACTGCTGATTCCTTGTGCTGCCTTCATCTGGTTTCCATGGTGTTTAATGGCTTGCTTTGAGGTCTTGGTTATTGGCTCAAATTATTTTTATGCGTTATTAAATTGGTTTTTAGACTATCTGATGCTCTTTATTGAAAAGGTGGCTTTTGGTATGCCTTTGCTGGAGTTTGAGTCATTTTCATCGTCTATTCCAAAGTGGGTAATGCTGTTCTTAGTGGGCTATTGGGTTTACCAAAGTCCTTTAAAACGGGGAATGATTAGTCTATTGGGGATTTGGTGTGTTTTGTTTTCGTCAATGTTGTTTAAACCCACTGGGGCTGATTTTAGCATCCGTAATTACGATTATAAGTTAACTATGATGAAAGGGAATGAGGTTTTGCTGGTGGATTCATGGATCAGAGAAGATATTGAGCGTTTGCGGATAGGGCAATATATAAATCAGTTTCAACAAAGTGGTTACTTTATATCGCCATCCGACATATCAAAGCTTACAGCCAGAATGCTGTTAAATTATGACGTGGAGTGGGTAGTTTTAAAACAGCTGCCAACATTGCCCGTCATGGCGAGGTTGAATGCCCTGCAAGTAAATTGGCTTGTTCTTAAAAAAGGAGAAGTGCTAAATTTTTATTTTGATCATGCTGCTGTTTCACTTCGGCATTCTTCCTGTCTTTATTCATTTTTTCTCTTAAAATCTGACACTTGCAAACGTGTAGAAAAGTTAGAGAGTGTGTTAAATTACAGTCAAATTTAAAATGGAGAGCGAAGTGTTAGCCTTTATTCAAACTGGTGGTTTTTTTATGTGGCCATTAATGGCCTGTTCCATTCTAACGTTGGCTATTATCTTGGAGCGTTTTTGGACTCTTCGTAAATCGGCTGTTGCACCAAAAGATCTACTATCAGATGTGATGACGAGATTGCGTGATGACCGTATGACGATAGATTATATTCGTTCGATGCAAGCTAAATCAGGTTTGTCTTCTATATTTGCGGCGGGGCTTATTAACTCTAAACACGGGCGTGGTGCAATGAAAGAAAGCATTCAAGAAGCCGCTAGTCATGTGATTCATGAATTAGAACGTTTTATGAATACATTAGGTACGATTGCTGCCATATCGCCATTGCTTGGTCTTTTAGGAACGGTTGTTGGAATGATTAAAGTCTTTTCAGTTCTTATGGAAAGTGGTGCAGGCAATACTGCTTTGTTGGCTGGAGGTATCTCCGAAGCCCTACTCACAACCGCCGCGGGTTTAGGTGTTGCGATTCCAGCATTAATTTTTCATCGTTTTTTTAGTCGCAAAATTGATGAGCTAGTTGTGAGTATGGAACAACAATCTACTAAATTGATAGACTCGCTGCATGGTGATCGAGATAAATCAGGAGCAGCACAGTGAAGTTTCGCCGTCAAAAAATAGATGACGTGCAAATCAATTTAACGCCACTGATCGATGTCGTCTTTTTATTGCTTATTTTCTTTATGGTTAGTACCACGTTTAATCAAAGTACTGAGTTGACGATTGATTTGCCGACCGCAACTTCAAATGCTCCTAGTTCAGATCGCTCCAAGAATGTCGAACTAGTAATTACCGCTGATGGACAATATGTTATCAATGGGCAAACGCTAATAAATGAAAAAGTAAGCACACTTGTTCAAGGCTTGAAAGAGGTAATGGGAGGGGATTACTCGCGTCCGCTTATTATCACGGCTGACGCTAAAGCCTCATACGATATGGTGCTAAGGGTCTATGATGCGGCTGCAAGTCTTGGTATAACAAAGCTTGCTCATACAGCTCAAAAAGAGCCTGCCAAGTGAGTCTTGAGTCTTTATTTACTCGATCGTGGTACGCTCGTTGTGGGTGGACAAATGTATTTCGTCCACTGCAGCCTATGATAAAAAAAACGGTTCTGAAAAAAAGAGCACATTTTTTAGAACACCCCGAACAGTCCTATAAAGCCCCTGTTCCAGTTATAGTTGTAGGAAATATCACGGTTGGTGGAACCGGTAAGTCTCCAATGGTAGTGGCGTTATGTCAGCTACTAAAAGAGCAAGGCTATCGGCCAGGTATTGTTTCTCGAGGACATGGCGTCAAAGTTGAGGCACCAACATTTGTTTACTCTAATAGCTCTCCTAACAAAGTTGGAGATGAGCCAGTTATGTTGGTTCGACGCACTGCTTGTCCTATGGTGGTATTTCCAAAGCGAGACGAAGCGGTAAAATTTCTACTTTTGAATAGTGATGTTGACGTCATTGTGAGTGACGATGGTATGCAGCATTATCGGCTTAATCGAGATATTGAGATTGCCATGCTAGATGCTAACCGTGGTATTGGAAATGCTCAGTTGTTACCTGTTGGTCCTTTAAGAGAGCCGGTTGAGCGACTTCTTGATGTGGATTTTGTTTTCAGTGTTTCAAATCAGATGACTCATTCTCTTAAAAAGTTAAACTTACCTATACAGTTTGCTCCTCTTGTATCAACTCATCTAGAGTCTTTGGATGGCACAAAAAGCTTGAATTGTCATGATGCATTTTTTGCTGAGAAGAAGTGGCATGTCATGGCAGGAATAGGAAACCCTGAGCGCTTTAAAGATACGTTAAATCGGTTAGGTTTGCAGGCTTCTAATAGTACTTATCAATGGTTTGCTGATCATTATGAATTCAAAGCCGATGACATTCCTTCCCATGGATCGGTTATTATGACAGAGAAAGATGCGGTAAAGTGTCAGTCGTTGAAAATATCAAATTCTAATGTTTGGTATTTACCAGTTTCCTTAGCATTGCCTGACAGCTTTAAGGAAGCCTTTCTTAAAAAATTAAACTGTATAAAAAAAGTGGATAATTCCCATGAATAAAACTTTATTAGATATTCTTGTATGCCCAGTTACTAAAGCTCCTTTAACATTAAATGAAGATGGAACAGAGCTGATTAGTAAAATGGGCGGTATGGCGTATCCGGTACGTGATGGCATTCCGGTTTTATTAGAAAGCGAGGCTCGTACATTAACTACAGATGAACGTTTAGATTCAGGTTCTTCAAAGTGAAGTCGTATAAAATATTGACGGTGTGTTTGGGCAATATCTGTCGATCGCCCGCCGCTCAGGGTATTTTAGAACATATTGCGGCTCAGAATGAGCTATTTCTAGAGATCGATTCTGCCGGAACCGCTGCTTACCACGTGGGTAACCCACCAGACTCTCGTTCGATAAAAACACTTCAACGAGCCGGTATCGACATTTCTCAACAGAAAGCTCGTCAAGTAACCTCGGCTGATTTTAATAAGTTCGACTGGATTCTTGCTATGGACAGGGCTAACCTCGCTAACCTTAAGAAAATACAGCCCGAAAACAACAGAGCCAAATTGGTAATGTTCGGAGAATTTAATCGTCAAAGTGCATTCGGTGAAGTGGCAGATCCTTATTATGGTGGCGACGAAGGCTTCGAAACAATGAGACTCCATCTGAATGAAATTTCTGAAGCGTTTGTCCATTACCTCCAAACTAAAACAGAAGATTAAATCTGATAATGAAAATGCGATTTAACACCGAGGATGCTTTTGCCCTGCGCATTGAAAACTCCATTCAAGAAAACGTTTCTTTAACCAACTACAATACTTTTCGTTTTGACTATCTTGCCGAATATTTCGCTATTGCAGACAGTCTCGATGGGTTGAAAGCCTTGTTGGCTTGGGCAAAGCATTTCAAACAAGCGGTTACTATCATTGGTGGAGGAAGTAATTTACTGATATCTGCAGACATTACTGGCTTGGTGATCATTAATCGTTTGACTGGAATTAGTTCTAGAGAGCAAGCGGGTAACCTAGTTAGTTTAACGGTGTCTTCAGGTGAGAACTGGCATCAAGTCGTAAAGCATGTTGTTGAACAAGGTTGGTATGGAATTGAAAATCTCGCTTTAATTCCGGGGACGGCAGGTGCAGCCCCCGTTCAAAACATAGGGGCTTATGGTGTTGAAATAAAAGACGTTCTAGCTCGTGTCCAAGTGATTAATAGAAAGACGGGTGATGTTTACTGGATCAATGGGCGAGATTGCGGATTTGCTTATCGAGATAGTCATTTCAAAGGTCAATGGAAGGATTTGTTGATCATTACTTGTGTGGAATTGTCGTTAAAAAAACGTTCTGAATTGTTATTGAGTTATGGTGGATTGTCTGACCGTATAGAAGGAAAAGCGAGTCTACAGTCTGTGTTCGACACGGTTTGCCATGTTAGGAGTGAAAAACTGCCTGATCCATCCCTACTAGCAAATTCGGGCAGTTTCTTTAAAAATCCAATCGTTAATTCTGCACAGCATCATAAGCTAAAAGAGCAGTTCCCAAATCTAGTCTCATTTCCATTTGACGAAAACTTCAAATTAGCGGCGGGTTGGTTGATAGAGCAAGCCGGTTGGAAAGGAAAGCATTATCAAGGAGTGGGGGTTTACGACAAACAGGCTTTGGTTTTGGTAAATCATTCTGAAACCAAAGCTGTACCTTTGTTAGAACTAGAAGCCCAAATAAAACAGTCTATTTGGAATCGCTACGGTGTCAAACTGGAGCGAGAGCCTGTACAGCTGCCTTTGGAAACGGAGGAGCACTAATGAAAGTTGGTGTTATGGACTCTGGCGCAGGTGGGCTGACTATTCTAAATGCGATTAACCAAAAACATCCCTATCTAGATTTAGTGTATTTAGCGGATGATGCTTTTGCTCCCTATGGCAGTAAAAGTGTCGAGCAGCTAGAAGAACGACTGGTAAAAATTGCACGCTTCTTTGAGCATGAGAAGGTCAGCGCGATTGTTGTTGCCTGCAATACCGCCACGGTGGCTGCAATTGATGCATTGCGTGCCAGTACATCATTACCAATTATTGGGGTAGAGCCTGCGGTAAAGCCCGCTTTTCGTCTAAGCAAGAAGCGTCGGGTGGCGGTGTTAGCAACACCAGTAACCGCTCAGAGTAAACGTTTAAATCAATTGATTGAACTTTGGAAAGCGGACAGTCATGTTTCGATTATGTCCAGTTCTACTTTGGCTTTCGATATTGATGCTTGGCCGCAATCAAAAGATAAAGTGAGTGAAACGGTTCAGCAATTAAGCCAACAAATGATGGCTGAAAGTATTGATACTTTGGTGCTCGCTTGTACGCATTATCCACTGGTTAAAAATGTATTTGAGCAGTTTTTGGGTAGCGAATGCGAAATTATAGAGCCGAGTGAAGGAGTAACGGCTCAGTTGATTCGCCGACTCAAAGACTCTTATCCAGATGAAATGAGAATTTTGTTGGATCAAGATGTAGATAAACTTGGTCATATTGAGCTTTGTAGCTCTCTGGGCTTTCAGAATATGCCGCGTCTAGCTTCATGGGTGAAGTCTTCAAGTGTTATCAAAGAGCATAGGCATATATTGATTTAGTGCATTAATAGCTATCTTCAAAGAAATTAATAATCCTATCTTTCTCCCACATCGCATCTTGGTAACCTAATTCAATGAGTGCACGACAGTATTGTGGTGTAAAGAGTAGGTAACTTGCTGCGGAGCTTATTTTTTCTGTTGTTGAGCCTCCAGCCGCCTTCAATAGGACTCGAATCTTTTTTGGCAATGTTCCTATGTATTGATAAGCGATTTCATTCAGTTCTTCTGAAGGTGAAATAATTAATGTTTCGGTTGGAAGGTTAGGGTGGTTAATTTTTTTATCTTCAGGAAGGTCTCGAATAAGGCGATTCATTATTTCTAATTGATAAATATCGTCTTCCAGATTATCAATAAAAGCGCTATTTAAGAGCTGTCCGAGTATTTGGGCCATGCTTGGCGCGTTTTTCTCGATATCTTTTTCTTGGGGAGCCCATTTTTTCGCACTTCGATTGCCGCTTACGCCTATAATGAAAAGCTTTTCTGCACCAAGCTTTAAAGCTGGATAAATGGCGGATTTCTGGCGGATTGCACCATCACCATAGTAATGATTTTGTATTCTATGAGCAGGGAAGATTGTTGGAATGGCGCTGGAGGCTAGTAGATGATCAACACCTAACTCAGCGGACACTCCTTTTCTTCTATTATCTTGCCAAGCTTTTATATCATGAGCCCCTTGAAAAAAAGTGGTGGATTCTCCTGTACTGTAGCTCATTGCTGTAACCGCTAATGCTTTTAGCTGATTGTTATCAATTGCCTTGTTAATACTCGAAAAATCCAAATGATTTGTTAATAGCTCTTTTAATGGTGTGTTGTCCATCAAAGCTATCGAGTTGTCGTGATTATGAAGATGAAATAGGGATAGCAAGGTTTTAGTCAGTGAACTCGCCACAGGCCATCGACCTACTGTATAAATTTGATCCGGTGTTAAGTGACGCCAGACAAAAGCAAGAGATGATGCCGCTTTAGAAAAGTTATCGGCATAGCACGCCAGCATAGTGGCATTTAAAGCTCCAGCCGATGTGCCGCATAGTATCGAGAAAGGAAGAGAGGAGCGTTTAGGTAGCATTCTACCCATTGCGGATAAGACACCGACTTGATATGCAGCACGAGCACCACCACCTGATAAAATTAATGCGTTATTATTTTTCATAAAGGTTCGCTTATTTTGAAATGGCATAGATGGTCAATGTATCTTATAAGTACAGGTTTTTTCTATTAAAACAATCACTCCCTTATAGGGAGTATGGTTGATTTAGTCCAAAATACAATCTCTTGATATAATTAAATCGAATAAATTATCGCTCTAGTTATTACAAATTCTGGACTGTCTAAGCAATCTACTCCACAATCTCTTCTATACTTTTTAAATCAGTCGATAAAAAGAAAAAAGATATTTTTGAATAATAAAAAAAAGGATAGTGCCATGGATTCTTCTGTTGTCATTAGTGGTGTTGGTCTATGGACCCCAGAAAACAAAATAAGTAATGAAGAGCTGGTTGATAGTTATAATGCTTGGGCTGAACAATTTAATGCCCAAAATGCCGATGCCATTGAGAAAGGGGAGTTAGAGGCTAAGCCTTTTTCAAGTAGTGCATTTATCGAAAAAGCATCTGGCATAAAAAACCGCTACATTTATTCAAAAGAAGGCGCATTAGATATCGATCGTATGCGTCCAGTGCTTGAAGTTAGAAGTGATGAACAGCTTTCTCATCAAGCAGAAATGGCTATTGCCGCAGCAAAAAAAGCCCTTGCAGCGGCAAACAAAAAGACCAGTGATATTGATATGGTTATTGTGTCCTGCGCTTACACTCAACGCTCTTATCCTGCAATTGCGATTGAAGTGCAATCGGCATTGGCTATAGAGGGATTTGGTTTCGACATGCTGGTCGCTTGCTCGGCGGCCACTTTTGGTATCCAAAGAGCGGTTGACGCCGTAAAAGCGGGATCTTCCAAAGGTGTATTAGTGATCAATCCAGAACTGACTTCACCGCAAGTGAATTACATGGATAGAGATTCGCATTTTATATTTGGTGATGTGGCGACTGCTGTGGTGGTAGAAAGTAGTGAAACTTGTCAATCGGATCATTCTTTTGATGTTCTAAGCACAAAATGTGTTACTTCATACTCAAATAATATTCGTTCTAATTTTGGCTACACCACACGAGTAACCGATGAAGATCCTTATTCAGCAGATATGTTGTTTCATCAAAACGGCCGAAAAGTGTTTAAAGAGGTCTGTCCAATGGCGGCAGAGCATATTGAGTCCCACCTAAAAAGTCTAAATATTCAAGTGTCTGAATTAAAACGTTGGTGGTTACATCAAGCTAATATCAATATGAATTTGTTAATCAGTAAGCGATTGCTAGGTCGTGACGCGACACTTGAAGAAGCGCCAGTGGTGCTTGATGAATACGCTAACACGGCATCGGCAGGTTCTATAATCGCCTTTGCAAAATACCATGAAGACTTAAATGTTGGTGATCTCGGTGTGATTTGTTCTTTTGGGGCGGGTTATTCTATTGGTAGCTTGATTCTTCGTAAGCGATAGCTACTTAAACTTTGCATAACAATGTTAAATGTCTAAGTTAAGTAATAGCCAAGTTAAGTCATTGAAACCGATGTGATTATAAGGGAGACTAAATAGATCGCTATCAATGACTTATATAGGGCATTTTAAATATGGCAATACATCCTCAAGCAGGGCAGCTTGCTTCTCACGATTTATTAGTAAACCTTCCTGAACTTATGTCGGCTTATTACCTTAAAAAGCCACGAGTGAAAACTCATCCAGATGAAAGAGTTAGTTTTGGGACATCGGGTCATCGTGGTAGTGCTTTTGCTGTCAGTTTCAATGAGAATCATATCCTTGCTATTGCACAAGCGATCGCTGAATATCGTTTGTCACAACAAGTAACAGGCCCTTTATATTTGGGCAAAGATACTCATGCTTTATCAGAGGCTGCATTTCAAACAACTTTGAGCGTGCTCACTGCGAATGGTGTTCGTGTTCGCACACAGTTAAATGGAGGATACACGCCGACTCCTGTTATTTCCCATGCCATATTAACGCACAATAAATCTGCTTCAGATGTGAGTGATGGTATCGTGATCACGCCATCTCATAATCCGCCGGAAGATGGGGGGATTAAATACAATTCCAGTAAAGGTGGTCCTGCTGACAAAGACATTACTGATTGGGTGGCAAAAAGAGCTAATGCCTTGTTGGAAGCAGATTTACAGGGTGTTAAGCGTTTCACTCCTGAAGAAATCGAAGTAAGTGGGCTGATTGAACCGTTTGATTATATTAATCACTATGTGAATGACCTTGAAAATGTCATTGATATGAAAGCAATTGCTGAAGCGAAAATTCGTATTGGTGTTGATCCTATGGGTGGTTCTGGTATCCACTATTGGGAACCAATAGCAAAAAAATATGGGTTGGACATCACAGTCGTTAATAAGGAAGTGGATTCAACTTTCCGTTTTGTTCCTCGTGATAAAGATGGACGCATCCGTATGGACTGTTCATCGCCTTACTCAATGCAAGGTTTGCTCAGTCTAAAAGATGACTTTGATATCGCAGTAGGTAATGATCCAGACTATGATCGTCATGGCATCGTTTGTGCTAAATTTGGCTTGATGAATCCAAATGCTTATTTGGCCGTTGCCATTGAATATTTGTCTCAACACAGAAAACAGTGGCCGCAAGATATTCAATTTGGCAAGACTTTGGTTTCTAGCGGGATGATAGACCGCGTGGTGGTGGGATTAGGTCGCAAGCTTTGTGAAGTGCCTGTTGGCTTTAAATGGTACGTTGAAGGTTTGTATCAAGGCACAATGGCTTTTGGTGGTGAAGAAAGTGCAGGGGCGTCGTTTCTGCGTAAAGATGCCAGTGTTTGGTCGACTGATAAAGATGGTTTCATTATGGCCTTACTTGCTGCCGAAATTTTGGCGGTGACTGGTAAAGATCCACAAACACTTTATGAGGCGAAAGTTGCTAAATATGGAAAACCTTTTTACAAGCGTATTGATGTTGCCGCAACTTCTGCCCAAAAAGCCTTGCTGGGAGCGCTAGACGTTAAGGATGTCACACAAACTCAATTAGCAGGCGAATCCATTACCTCTGTATTAACGCATGCTCCAGGTAATCAAGCCGCCATAGGTGGTTTAAAAGTCTCTACCGAAAATGGTTGGTTTGCCGCTCGTCCATCTGGTACGGAAAACGTTTATAAAATCTATTTAGAAAGTTTTATATCAGAAGAGCATTTGTCTGAGCTTGAAAACGAAGCAAAAGCCTTGGTGGATACTGTGCTCGATCGCTAATTACTCACTAGTGATTATTTGAAAAGTACCAAAATGCCGCTTATTTAATCGATAGGCGGCATTTTGAGTTTTAAAGGCTAGCAATTAGATATCTGAGAGTCGAGAGAGCCATTTTGTTAACTGAAAACCCATTTTATCGCTTAGCTTCTGAGCGGCTACTTTAAGTTCTTTGGCGTTGTTGTGGTTTGTTCTTTTACCGGCGATGATTACCCAGTTGCCAGTTCCTGTATCCAAAGCACGAACGTCATTGAAATGTCGTTTTAAGATGGCAGTAAGATCGTGGTTGTTTTTTTGATCAACCCAACAATTTAACGCTAACCAGCCATCTTCTTTGATATTTTTCGCGCAATTTTCAATAAAACTTGCTTGCAGTACTGAACGGTCCATTCCATCTGTGTTATATAAATCAGTCATCAACAAATCCACCTTTTTCGGTAGACCCTCAGCCATGCGATCGATCGCATTGGCCACCTCTAAATGAATTCGTTTCCCCTTTGGCAATTTGAAATACATCTCTGCAGCATCCAGTACTTCCTGTCTAAGCTCTATTGCGGTGATGTGAATAGCTGGAACGGTGTGGTGAAGTGCATTGAGTAATGTGCCACCACCAAGCCCTAATATGCAGACGCGTTTGGGCTCGCAGAAAAGTAAAGGCAGCATCATGGCTTGGGTGTATTCATGTTGAAGAACATGTGGGGTAGAGAGACGGATTCGGCTTTGTTCATCACCTTCAGCAAAAGACAGAATGCGATATTGTCCATCATCAAATATACGAATTGGGCCCAGTTCATCGGCGCTGTCATGTAATAAGTTCTGGTGACTCATGTTGTCCCTTAAAAATGTACTTAAATATATAAAAAGAAGGCTCGGAATACCGAGCCTTCAAGATACCTTTTAATCTATATGGTTAATTAACGGTGGCTTCTCTCAAATGTTTTAATATTACCTGTATCGGGTGGGGGATGTTCACATCGTCAAAACGTTTGGCTTGGCTACGGCAAGAATAGCCAGTGGCGACTAACTTGCTATTGAGAGTGGGCTCGGTCACTTTTTCTTTCCAAGATAAGTCATAAATTGTTTTTGACGTATTTTTATTGGCTGTTTCATGGCCATAAGTACCAGCCATGCCACAGCAACCCACATTTTCGACATTAAGCTCAAGACCAAGAATACGATAAACCTCTTGCCAATCTTTAATGGAGGCTGCGGCATTCGTTTTCTCTGTGCAGTGGGTCATTAAGTGGTAGGTAGCACTTTCACACTTCAATGGTTGTTTTATGAGATGCTCGCTTTTTTTATTCAGCCATTCTTGCATTAGTTGGATGTTTGGAATCTGTCGAGTATCTGCAAAGGCTTTGCTGTACTCAGATCGATAGGTTAACGTCATCGAAGGGTCTATACCAATAAAGGGCAGGCCATAAAAAGCCAAACTTTGAAGCATGTCTAAATTTTTACGGGCGGTGCGGTTAAATGCTTTCATGAAACCATGAACGTGCAATGGCTTACCGTTCGGCATGTATGGTGCTAAATAAGCTTGAAAGCCGAGTCGACTCAAGGCTTCCATCGTATCCAATACCAGTTCCGTTTCAAAATAACTGGTGAAAGCATCTTGCACGACAATCACAGCACGTGAGCGATCTTTAGGGCTTAATGATTCAATCGCCAAAGGGGTTGCCAATCGAATTCCGCGACGGGACATTTCCTTCTTTAAATTGAGCTTGCTCAGTTTTGGGTTGTCGGTTAGACCTATATATTTGCTACTAAAATGATTCACCCAACGGCGGCTAACTAGCCAATTGTATGGCTGAGGTATTGCTGCCATTGTTGGCATCATGAATTCTAGTGAGCCAATAAGATAGTCTTTGGCAGGTCGTAGATAGCGGCTGTAATAAAGCTCTAAAAATTTAGCTCGGAATTCAGGAACATCAACTTTAATTGGGCATTGTCCAACACACGATTTACAGGCTAAGCAGCCCATCATGGATTCATGGACTTCGTTTGAGAAATCGTAGTCTCCACGGCGTTTGGCTAGTGTGTTTTTGAGTCTGGGCAAGAAATTAAAGAGGAATCGGCTGTCTTTGGCTTCTTTACTTGCCTTGGCTGTATTGACGTTTTGTTGGCTCATGGCACGCAACCACTCACGCATTAAAGAGGCACGGCCTTTTGGTGAATGACGGCGATCGCGAGTGCCTTTCCAAGAAGGGCACATGGCATCATTCGGATCAAAGTTATAGCAAGCACCGTTGCCATTACAATACATACCTTCTTGAAATTGATCTCGGTTATGCAGTGGGATCTGACGATCAAATTGGCCACGAAGAGAGACGGCGTCAATTTTAAGCAAGTCTTTACCTAGCTCAAAAGGCGTAGCGATTTTACCTGGATTCAGTTGGTTTCTTGGGTCGAAAGCACCTTTTACTTGCTGAATACTTGGGTAGAGTTCACCAAAAAAGGCTGGGGCGTATTCTGATCGAACGCCTTTGCCATGCTCGCCCCACAAGAGACCATTGTATTTCTGCGTGAGTCTAACCACCTTGTCGGTGATTTCTCTAATCATGGGTTCTTGTGATTCATCTTTAAGATCAAGAGCCGGGCGAACATGAAGCACTCCCGCATCCACATGGCCGAACATACCATATTGAACTTTATAGCTGTCCAAAACGGCACGAAACTCCATTATGAAATCCGCAAGGTTTTCAGGAGGAACAGCCGTGTCTTCAACAAAAGGAATAGGGCGTCGCTCACCTTTGGCATTACCTAGCAGACCAACCGACTTTTTACGCATAGCCCATAGTTTATTAACATTTTCATGGCCCATAGCAATAGTATAGCCCAAGGCGCTGCTGTTACTTTGTTCTGCTAAGGCATCCAGTTTATCCGTAAGAACCTTAACTTTCGTTGCGACTTCTTGTTCATTGTCACCAGTATATTCGACTAGGTTGATGCCTTGGATATTTTCATCCGCATTTTCTGGAAAGAATTCTGCCACGGAATTCCAAATGATATCGCCTTTAGCAAGGCCAAGTACTTTGGAGTCAACTGTCTCAATCGAGGTCGGTTTGGCCGAAAGCAGCTCACGAGCATGACGAAGCGACCCCTCGAAACTGTCATAGCGAATGTTAACTAATGCTGCATATGTCGGAATAGGTAAAAGGTTTACTTTAGCTTCAACAATAAATCCTAATGTACCCTCTGATCCACAAAGTACGGAATTCATATCGAATTTGCCGTCATCAGTGCGAATGTGAGCCAAATCGTAACCCGTTAAGCAGCGGTTAAGATCTGGGAAAGTGTCTTTGATTTGTTGCGCTTTGTTTTTCTGAATGCTATCAACCATGCGATGTGCATGAGCTGCATAATCACTACCGCTTTGAATACTAGCAAGTGTCTCGTCATTGATGGGAGAGGAGTCGAGAACAGTGCCGTCTAATAAAACCGTCTTTAGAGAGAGGACATGATCGCGGGTTTTGCCATACATTACTGAGCCTTGACCACTGGCGTCCGTGTTTATCATGCCGCCAATTGTTGCTCTATTGCTGGTGGACAGTTCCGGTGCAAAGAATAAACCATGTGGTTTGATGGCTTTATTAAGCTGATCTTTTACCACACCGGCTTCTACGCGTGCCCATCCTTCCGCTTCGTTGATTTCTAAAATACGATTCATATGCTTGGATAGATCGACTACCAAACCATCCGTTAATGATTGACCATTGGTACCAGTGCCGCCACCTCTAGGACTCAACACCACATCGCTAAATTCGTCTTGGTTTGCCAATTGTACAAGCAATTGAATGTCTTGAGTCGTTTTGGGGTAGATTACCCCTTGCGGTAATACTTGATAAATTGAGTTGTCCGTTGAAAGAACCACACGGTTTGCATAATCAGGATTGGTGTCTCCTGAGAATCCTGAAGTTTTCAGACGTTCGATAAAAGAAAGATATTTGGCCTGAACTGGCGATACTTCAGAAAGCTTTGGAATCATGTTTCATCTCCACATATGATGAGTGCGGGGATTTTAACAAAGAAACGTCTTAAAGAGCGATTTTTATAGCTTGAAAAAAACCTATGATCTCCCTCTAAAAAGTCATGTTACTATGTCATTACTATGTATCATCTTTAACTGGGGATATTTGTGTCCACCATTGAACCAATCGTTTTGCCACCAGCCTGCCAGAAACATCCTAATGAGCACTATATACTGAACATGTATCGCGGCGATCTTGAGCACCCCAGCGCTCCAGGAAATAAGTGGCATAAATTACAATACCACCTAAAACAGGCCCGAAAGCAACAAGCTTCAACTATTGCCACTTTTGGCGGGCCTTTTTCAAATCACCTTCATGCTTTTGGGGCCACGCTAAAAACCTTACCTTTTCACGCTATTGCTGTTGTTCGTGGTGAATTGCAGCCTCAATTGACGCCAACCCTAACCGATTTAGCAAAAGACGGTGTGGAACTCTGGCCATCTTTGCGAGCGGATTATCGACTTGGAATGGATTCTAATATCGTGAGACAGATTAATCAGTGCCATGACAATGTCTATTGGATTCCTGAAGGTGGCGGTGGTGAACTTGGTGCAATGGGCTGTCGGGATTGGGCGAATGATATTCATGCCTTAGGTGGTGACTATGATGCTTGGGTGGTCTCATCCGGAACAGGCACAACCGCTGCGGGTTTATTATCTAATATTAAGGTGCCTGATCTGCATGTGTTCAGTGCGTTAAAAGGTGAGCCTGCTCAACGAAAATTAATTTTGGATTTTGCCTATGAATTAGCTGTGGAAGCGTCTGTGTCAAAAGAAGAGCTTGATAAAGCGCTCTATTTTCACTCGGATTGCCACGAGGGAGGTTTTGCAAAGCAAAGCTCAGAGCTAATTTCCTTTATGAGAGAGTTTGCCATTCTGAATTCTGAGCGACCACTTGACCCTGTTTATACTTGTAAAAGTATGTTTGCCGTTTTAAAAGCAATGGAAGAGGGTTCATGGCCTTATCATCGTACATTATTTATTCATACGGGTGGTTTGCAGGGTTGGCGAGGGTATTCAAAAGCTACTAATCCATTCACGTGATGGCGATAGTTGGCGTCTTCATGTTAAAGTGGCGCAACTTATGTAAAACCCACAGAAAATAAAAACCGTTATAAATACTTTGTTGGGTTGATTGGTTTACATTGATAGACGGGAAGAGAATGACACATGAGTCTTTTTAGACGTGTTGGTATTATTGCTCGATTAGATAAAACTCAGATTCTTGATACGGTTAAGAAGCTGATGGAATACCTCCAAGAAAAAAATATTGCGCCTGTACTTGAGGATCAACTTGCTACCATGATGCCTGGTGTGAAAGTTGACTCATCTCCCCTAAAGGAACTAGGAGATCATTGTGATATGGTCATGGTGGTTGGTGGAGATGGTAGTTTCCTTGGTGCCGCTAGAGCAATTTGTAATTATGACATTCCGGTTTTAGGTATCAACCGAGGCACCCTAGGTTTTCTAACCGATATCTCACCACATAATCTTCAAGAAGAATTAGACCCTATTTTTCGTGGTGAATACCATGAAGAGAAGCGTTTCATGATTGAAGCAAAAATCAAACGACAAAACCGCCCAAGTGGTGAGGGGATTGCTCTGAATGATTTGGTTCTTCACCCTGGCAAGTCGGCTCGTATGATTCGCTTTGATTTATTCATAGATGATCAGTTTGTGATGAATCAAAAATCGGATGGTCTAATCGTTGCTACGCCGACTGGTTCAACCGCTTACGCTTTGTCTGCTGGCGGTCCTATTATGCTGCCTAAACTAGACGCTTTGGTACTTGTTCCTATGCACCCTCATACGTTAAGTAATCGACCTATTGTGATTGACGCCAATGCTCGTATTCGGATTGTGGTTTGCGAGTCGAACCTAACTTATCCGAGTGTCAGCTGTGATGGTCAATTAAATATTACCGCAGCACCGGGCGACGAAATTTTCATTACTAAAAAATCAGGTGGTATTCGATTAATACACCCTAAAAACCATGATTTTTATAATGTATGTCGAGATAAGCTAGGTTGGCAATCCAGCTATCGCCCTTAAACTGTCAAGTTATGGTTAAATTTTTATCATTTTATAAATATCCTCTTTAGGGGTTCCATGAATTTTGTTTATCAGTTTAAAGAAACAGAAGACCCTAAAGGGTTAAGTGAGGCCTTGTGGCACCATAAAGTGGCTCATCAGATTGTTTTCAAAGATGACCATTATGAATTGTGGATATTGGATCTAAGCCAATTGGCCGCTGTCGAACAGCTTATGACCATATGGAAAGATGACCCAACTCTGCTACAGCAAACTCATAACTCTGTTGAAACTGATAGTACTTATAAAGAGCAATGGGCTTCTAAACTTAAACAAGCACCCGTTACTGCAACGCTGCTGCTGTTAACTTTGCTTGTGGCATTCATTACTCAGCTAGGGTCTGAGATTAAAATCGTTGGCTACTTTTCTATTAGCCCATTCGATATAAGAAATGGTCATATATATTTTTATGATTTAACTGAAGTTTTTTCTAAAGGTGAATATTGGCGCTTCTTTACGCCTGCCTTGTTACATTTCAGTGTTTTGCATATTGTTTTTAATACCTTATGGGTCTGGGAAATTGGCGCTAAATTAGAGCGACTTTTAGGTTCTCTCTTGTGGTGTGTCGGCGTGGTCATCATCGCGGTATTAAGCAATATTTTTCAATATCAAATAAGTGGCTACCCTTTGTTTGGTGGCTTGTCTGGTGTGGTATACGGGCTAATTGGATTTGCTTGGCTTTTGCCTATTTTAAGTAATTATTGGCCTACAATTATTAGTAAGCAGCTAATGATCTTTTTTATCATTTGGCTAGCGATTGGTTACACACCTTTTCCCGAAATGCTTGGATTAGGGAGTATTGCTAATACTGCGCATACAATCGGTTTAATGTCTGGCTTGGTACTGGGTTTTATTTACTGGTTGGCAACAAAACATCGCCGTAGCTAGTTCTATTTTGTCTGGTATTTTACATTATTGATTTCAACTAGAGCCTGCATAAAAGCAGAGAGATGAAAAATGAATTTTAAAGAAATGATCGACAATATGTCGCCTGAAGTTTATGTCAAACTTAAGCAAGCAGTAGAGCTTGGTAAATGGCCAAATGGTGTCAGGTTAACGCCAGAACAAACAGAATTGTGTTTGCAAGCGGTCATCACTTATGACTACTCAAATAAAGAAGAAAAAGATCGCGTTGGCTTTATTGATACAACGGGTCATAAAAACGTCGGTAAAAAAGACCCCGCTAAAGAGCAAGATACGATCAAATGGGTTGGTGATGGGCCTGAGGGGCAGGTTTAATGTTACAAGGTAACCTTAAAAAAATGTCTACCGATGTTCAGGATGGTCATGTCAATTACCATCTGAAGCTAGGCAATGATCAGGTACTGGTTAATGAATTACTAGGTAAAAAAGTCTCTTTGCATATTGATGGTGTGATTCATTGTGTCAACTGCCATAAAGTGACGAAAAAGTCTTTTAGTCAGGGTTTTTGCTATAATTGTTTTCGTAAGCTTGCCGCTTGTGACACCTGTATTATGAGCCCTGAAAAATGCCATTTTCATTTAGGGACATGTCGAGAGCCAGAGTGGGCAGAGCAATATTGCATGCAAAGTCATTATGTCTATTTGGCTAATTCTTCAGCTCTCAAAGTGGGCATTACAAGAGGGGATCAGCTTCCTACTCGTTGGGTTGATCAGGGCGCAACACAAGCTAGGGCCTTATTTAGGGTGCAAAACCGCAGAATGTCTGGTCTTGTCGAAACGCTATTTAAAAGCCAAGTTGCAGATAAGACCAATTGGCGGAATATGCTGAAAGGATCTTCCATTCAAATGGATCTTGAGCATGAACAAGAGCGCCTAATTGACCTCCTATATGAAGGTCTAGACTCCTTACAACATGAGTTCGGTTTGCAGTCTATAACTGACTTATCCGATGAAAATGAAACTCATGAATTTATCTATCCTGTTTTAGAATACCCAACCAAAATCACCAGTCTCAATGCTGAGAAAACACCTCTTATTGAAGGGACTCTGATGGGCATTAAAGGTCAATATTGGATGTTAGATACGGGTGTCATAAACATTCGTAAATATACTGGTTATCAAGCGACATTGAATTTTTAGGAGAGCACATGAAAGAGAGTCAACCTTCAGCCATTTATTTGAAAGACTATACAGTTCCTCCTTTTCTTATTGATAAAACTGAACTTACATTTGATTTAGATGAAGCTACCACTATTGTCACGTCACGCTTGCATATGCGACGTAACCCAGCATTTGGAAAATCCACCGCGCCATTGGTATTGGATGGTGGGGAAGATGTCAAATTGATTGGTGTCGCAATGGATGATTATCCGTTGCCACCAGAAGAATATCGCATCAGTGAAGATAAACTCATCATCACGGCAACAGCCGATGAGTTTGTTTTGACTTGTGAAACCTTGATTGAGCCGCAAAATAATACTCGCTTAGAAGGTTTGTATCGTTCATCTTCCATGTTTTGCACCCAATGTGAAGCAGAAGGTTTTCGCCATATAACCTACTATTTAGATCGTCCAGATGTCATGTCGGTGTTCACAACCACTATCATTGCTGACGAAGCTCGCTACCCAGTTATGCTGTCTAACGGTAATGAAATAGAGCGCGGCAAAACAGACGAAGGTAAAACGGTTGTTGTCTGGCACGACCCATTCCCTAAGCCAGCTTACCTCTTTGCCTTGGTAGCAGGGGATTTGGCCGTTAAAAATGATGTTTTTACGACGCAAAGTAATCGCGACATCAAACTGCAAATTTTCACTGAGTCTCACAACATTGATAAAGTGGATTACGCAATGGAAGCGCTTAAGCGTTCAATGCGTTGGGATGAAGAAACCTACGGCCGTGAATACGATCTCGATATCTTTATGATTGTTGCTGTGGATGATTTCAATATGGGAGCAATGGAAAACAAAGGTCTGAATATTTTCAATTCCTCTTGTTTACTTGCTAGCCCAGAGACCACAACCGACGATACTTACTTACGAGTAGAAGCGATCGTTGCCCACGAATACTTCCATAACTGGTCTGGAAACCGTGTCACTTGCCGTGATTGGTTTCAGCTTAGTTTAAAAGAAGGCTTTACAGTTTTCCGTGATCAAACTTTCTCAGCGGATATGCACTCAGAAACAGTAAAGCGTGTTGAAGATGTTTCATTTCTAAAAACCGCGCAATTTGCTGAAGATGCTGGCCCAATGGCACACCCAGTACGTCCGGCTTCCTTCATTGAAATTTCTAATTTTTATACCCTAACCGTGTATGAGAAAGGGGCTGAAATTGTTCGCATGATTCATACATTGCTAGGGGCAGAAAAGTTTCGTGCAGGCTCTGATTTGTATTTCGAACGCCATGATGGTCAAGCGGTTACCTGTGATGATTTTGTTGCGGCAATGGAAGACGCTTCTGGTGTCGATCTTTCGCAATTCAAACGTTGGTATTCGCAGGCCGGTACACCCGTTGTAAAGGTGGCTGATAGTTTTGATGAGTCAACAGGAACTTATCGTTTAACCATGCAGCAAGATACTCCTGCAACACCAGGCCAGCCAACGAAACTTCCATTGCATATTCCTGTTCGTGTGGGATTGCTTGATCAACAGGGCAATGTGTTATCCGCTGAAATTGATGGTGTAAAAGCCGAGGATCATGTACTTCACCTTACTTCAAGCGAACAAGAATTTGTTTTTAAAGGGTTAGCGGCCAAGCCTGTGCCTTCATTGTTACGTGGTTTTTCTGCGCCCGTTAAATTGCATTATGACTATTCCACAAAAGATCTCTTGTTATTGCTGTCGTCTGATAGCGATGGGTTTAATCGCTGGAGTGCTTCCCAGCAATTAGCGGTGAATGAGCTCACGGTGCTGATTAACCAAGCGATTGAAGGTCAAGCGCTGTCGATTGACTCTCAACTCATTGAGGGCTTCAAGGCATTATTGTGTGATGAAACACTAGACCCAGCAATGGTAGCGCTTATTTTGGCCTTGCCGAGTCAGGCTTACTTATCAGAATTGGCTAACCCAATTTATCCAGCCGCTATCAAGCAGGCGCGCCAGTATCTGAAAGCACAACTGGCGAATGCTTTATGCTCGGACTTTGAAAGAGTCTATCTTGCAAACAAAAACCAAAATGAGTATCAAGCAACCGCGAAGGATATCGCGCAGCGATCTTTGAAGAATATCGCTCTTTCTTACTTGGCAGAAACCGATAGTGAGCTTGCTCAGCAAGAATTGCTGATGCAATTCCAAACCGCTAATAATATGACGGATCAATTTGCGGCTTTATCAACAGCAGTTCATTCACAAAATGCTAAAGCGCAAGAACTTTTAGCCGCGTTTTATGAGCAATGGAAGGATGAGCCTTTAGTGGTCAACAAGTGGTTAATGCTTAGCGCTAGCCAAGAGCAGGAAACAGCTCTAGATACGGTAAAAGGTTTAATGGAACACCCTGCGTTTGATTTGAAGAACCCCAATAAAGTACGTTCTGTATTGGGTGGCTTTGGCCAAAGTGTGACTGGATTCCATAATGCTGATGGTAGTGGTTACCGTTTCTTAGCTGATCAAATTATTTTGTTAAATAAACGTAACCCACAAATTGCTTCTAGACTATGTACGCCTTTGACTCGCTGGAAAAAAATGCAGCCTGAGCTAAGTAATAAAATGAAATCTGAGCTTGAGCGTATTTTATCAGAGGATCTTTCTAAAGACGTTTATGAAGTTATTTCTAAAAGTCTTGCCTAAATAGCCTAATTCGTTATTTTTGTAATATTGAAAGCCTTTGTAGAATTCTTTACAAAGGCTTTTTTTATATTGTTAGTATTACTATTTACAAAGTGTCTTTACTGGTTCTTTGCAATCTAAACGTAAATCTGGCATAAGAGAGGTAACTTATTGTCGACCTTGAGTTTATTAAGGAGCGAAAAATGAAAGTACGTACGACGGTTTTGATTCCTCTTACCCTTGGCTTGATGGTGTCTGCCTGCAGTACTTCATCTAGTCAACAAACCAGCTCTGTCATAGAGCCGGCTGCTAGTGTGAGTGAGCGAGCGCTTACGACACCTGTTAGTCAATCAAATGCAAAAGAGGCTGAGCTTGAGAAAGCGCTAGAAGAAAAAAATTCACTGATCGATTCTTTGCAACAAGAATTAACGGAAAACAAAAAGCAACTTGCTTTACTTAATCAATCTCTAGATGAGAAAGATGCGCTTATTGCTAAGTTACAGAAATCTTCTAGCGCAGAATCTTTGGCTGTATTAGAAGAGCAGAAAAAAATCCGCGAATCACTTGAATCACGTTACGCAGCGTTAAAACTAAATAATGATCTATTGTTACGCCGTATTGACCAGCTTGAAAATGAGAATACGGCCTTAAAACAGCTGGTTTCTAATTTAGAGAGTATGCCGACAGCACAAGATGATTTTAAGCAAAGCTATATGACATTGCTGGGTGAGAATACTGAATTAAAACGTCAGTACGCTAATTTAGAAGCGGATAATCAAGCCAGTCAAAAGCGCTTGGCAGAATTAAAAAAAGAAAATCTCATATTGGGTGGTGCATTATCGGATGCTCGTGCTCAGCATCAAGTGTTATGGGATAAAATTCGCGCATTAAGTGATGATAAAGCCACGAGTTCTGAGCTACCAGATCAACCTATTGAGCCAGCCATTTCTTCCGAAAGCAATGAAACAGCTAATTTCCAGGATAATGATGTTCAACTTCAAATGGAGCTAGCTTCCCTGCAAAATGAGATGTCAGATCAAAAGCAGCGTATTGAAGAATATCAAAATGAAATTTTGAAGTTAGAGGCGGCTTTAGATGAAGGTGCGGACTATGAAGCGAGATGGAAGGCGTTAGATATAAAACTCGCCCAAGCTCAACAGGAAAATGCGAAGTTAACAGCAAAAATTGGTGCTATTGAGTCAGAGTTAACGGCCAAACAAAATGAAATTAAGAATTTGTCAGCTCAACTAGATAAAACTCAACAAGCCTTGCAGCTAAATGAAAATAACGGCATTTCAATCACTGCTCAAATAGAATCGCTGCAATCTCAATTTGCTACTGCTTTAGAGAACATTCAATGGCAGCTTCCTAATGAAATAGCCTTACACAATAACTTCGAAATTTTAGTTTCGGCTACCGTACAGCCATCTTTATCTGGACAAACGTATTTGGCTGAATTGGTTACAGACAGCGACATCCAAATGATTAGCGATGCCGTAGCTACTGCGGTGGTTCAGGATGGCCTCTTACAATGGCGTTGGCGTGTTTCGGGGTTAAATGAAAAGCCTGAAGCACAGTTGAATTTGTTTGTAAGTCAGCAGATAAATTTCCAAGATCAGAAAATACAAAGGCAAGTGTATCGTGGTAACCAAGCCTTATCTCTTATTAATACGAATCTTTTTGAGAAATATGGCTATTGGGGAATCGCTATTTTGCTTGGCTTATTGGGTGGGTTCTTAGTTGGTCGACTCAATAAAGGTAAAAACAATCTAGATATTAATAGTTAAATAAAATTAGAAAACACTTAAGCCCTAAATTCATAGTTTAAAATGGATTTAGGGCTTTTTATTCCTCGGTTCATTCAACTCCGCATTACTTTTTTTCAACGTGACAAACGTAACTTTTCGGTATAGTACTTGTGCATATTCTTTTTTGAGGTGGTGAGAGTGGTCAAGTCTGATTCGTATTCGATAATTGAGAAGTGTTTAGCTGAGAACGTATTAATTTTAGATGGTGCTATGGGCACCATGATTCAAGGCTATAAATTAGAAGAAAAAGATTATCGTGGCGAACGCTTTGCGAATTGGGAAAGTGATTTAAAAGGCAATAATGACCTGCTTTCTTTGACTCAACCCAAGATAATTAAAGACATTTACTCTAGCTACCTTGATGCTGGCGCGGACATTATTGAAACCAATACGTTTAACGCCAACTATATCTCCATGCTGGATTACCACATGGAAGACTTGAGCTATGAGCTGAACTTTGAGTCCGCTCGTTTGGCTAGAGAAGCCGCAGATGAATTTACTCAGCAGAACCCAAATAAACCACGGTTTGTGGCGGGTGCAGTAGGGCCAACCAGTCGTACTTGTACAATCTCTCCTGATGTTAACGACCCTGGTTTTCGAAACATTCACTTTGATGAGTTGGTAGATGCTTATACCACGGCTGTGGACGGATTAATTAAAGGCGGGGTGGATATCATCCTGATCGAAACCATCTTTGATACATTGAACGCCAAAGCCGCTATTTATGCTGTCTTGGATTATTTCGAAAAAACGGGTGTGCGTTATCCGATAATGATTTCTGGCACCATTACGGATGCCTCAGGACGAACCTTATCCGGACAAACTACGGAAGCGTTCTGGAATTCTATTTCTCATGCTAAGCCTCTTTCTGTTGGTTTAAATTGTGCCCTTGGTCCAAAAGAGTTGCGTCAGTATGTCGAAGAGCTTTCGCGCATTGCCGATACACATGTTTCCGCTCACCCGAACGCTGGATTGCCAAATGCCTTTGGTGAATATGATGAATCCCCAGAAGAAATGCTGGAAGAGATTCAAGGCTGGGTAGAGTCTGGTTTTTTAAACATCATTGGTGGTTGTTGTGGTACGTCACCAGAACATATAGCCACGTTCGCAAAAGCCTTTGCAGATTCAACACCAAGGGTTATTCCAGAGATTGAAAAAGCGTGTCGCTTATCTGGCCTAGAGCCGTTCAATATCGATGGTGATAGCCTGTTTGTGAACGTTGGTGAGCGCACCAATGTTACTGGTTCTGCCATGTTTAAACGCCTGATTAAAGAAGGGGATTTCGATACGGCTTTGGATGTGGCCCGCCAGCAAGTTGAAAACGGCGCGCAGATTATCGACATCAACATGGATGAGGGCATGTTGGACTCGCAAGCGGCCATGGAGCGTTTTCTTAAGCTGATTGCCTCTGAGCCAGATATTTCTCGTGTGCCAATTATGCTGGACTCTTCTAAGTGGGAAATATTAGAAGCAGGTCTCAAATGGATTCAAGGTAAGGGTGTTGTTAACTCTATCAGTATGAAAGAGGGCGAAGACAAATTTCGCGAGCAAGCTCGTAAACTGATGAAGTATGGTGCTGCTGTCATCGTGATGGCATTTGATGAAGTTGGCCAAGCGGACACTCGCGCACGCAAAATAGAGATTTGTCGACGTTCTTATCATATTTTGGTCGACGAGGTGGGATTCCCACCAGAAGACATTATCTTCGATCCTAATATCTTTGCCATCGCCACAGGTATAGAAGAACACAACCGCTATGCGTTGGATTTTATCGAGGCAACAGGCGATATTACCCGTGAATTGCCTTATGCCAAGGTATCCGGTGGCGTTTCTAACGTTTCCTTCTCGTTTCGTGGTAACAACCCTGTTCGTGAAGCCATTCACGCGGTGTTCCTATATCACGCCATTAAACAAGGTATGACAATGGGTATCGTCAACGCTGGTCAGTTGGCGTTATATGAAGATATTCCTGTTAAATTACGTGATGCAGTAGAGGATGCCGTACTTAACCGTACGCCTGATGCCACCGATAACTTGCTTGCCATTGCTGGTGAATTTGCTGGTACGGGTGAAGTCGCAGAGAAAGAAACACAAGAGTGGCGCGGTTTACCTGTTGCTGAGCGATTAAGTCATGCTCTTGTAAAAGGGATTACCGAGTTTATTGATGAAGATACAGAAGAAGCCCGCCAAGCCTATGCTCGACCTCTTGAAGTGATCGAAGGTCCATTAATGGATGGAATGGGCATCGTTGGTGATCTATTTGGTTCTGGCAAAATGTTCTTGCCACAAGTGGTAAAATCCGCTCGCGTAATGAAAAAAGCCGTTGCTTACTTGATGCCTTTCATCGAGGAAGAGAAACGTCTTAACATGGACACAGCGTCATCTAGTAATGGCAAAATCGTCATGGCGACCGTAAAAGGTGACGTTCATGATATCGGTAAGAATATCGTTGGCGTTGTTTTGCAATGTAATAATTTTGAAGTGATTGACCTTGGAGTCATGGTTCCAGCGGAAAAGATCTTGCGCACAGCCAAAGAAGAAGGGGCGGACATGATCGGTTTGTCTGGCTTGATCACGCCGTCTCTCGATGAGATGGTTCATGTGGCAAAAGAAATGGAGCGTCAAGGATTTGATTTGCCCGTTATGATAGGCGGTGCAACCACCTCAAAAGCCCACACAGCGGTTAAAATCGAGCAAAACTACAAACGCAATCAGGTCGTGCATGTTACCAATGCGTCACGAAGTGTTGGGGTGGCAAGTGCCTTGCTGAGTAAGGATAAAGAGCGTCGTCAGAGTTTTGTTGATGAAATTAAAGCAGACTATGAAAAAACTCGTATTCGATACAAAGACAGAGCTAAAGCAGGGCGTCGAGTCTCGCTTGATAAGGCGCGTCAGAATAAAGCGCCGATTGAATTCAATAAGAATGTGGTTCAACCCAAGAAGCTTGGCATTACCGTTCTAACGGAGAACGACATCGATCTGAATCAAGTAAAAGATTACATCGATTGGACGCCATTCTTCCAAACTTGGGAGTTAGCTGGAGCTTACCCACGCATTTTAACGGATGAAATTGTCGGTGTTGAAGCGACTCGAGTTTACCAAGATGCCTTAAAAATGTTGGATGAAGTGATTGCATCCAAGAGCTTGCAAGCACGGGCTGTTGTTGGTTTATTTCCAGCCAACCAGGTGAATCATGATGATATCGAAATTTATGCGGATGAATCACGTAGTAATGTAATAGAGAGCTTGGCTTTTTTAAGAATCCAGAATGAACTGACCGCACCGGGTAAATACAATCACAGCTTAGCGGATTTTGTTGCGCCAAAAGAAAGTGGTGTAGCGGATTATATTGGAGCCTTTGCGTGTGCAGCCGGTTTTGGTATAGATCCGTTGGTGGCGAAGTATGAAGCGGACCATGATGATTATAATTCTATTATGATTAAGGCGGTGGCAGATCGCTTAGCAGAAGCAACAGCAGAATTCCTCCACGAAAAAGTGCGTAAGGAGTTTTGGGGTTATGCTAAAGATGAAGCATTAACCAATGAGCAGCTTATTAAAGAGAAGTACCAAGGTATTCGTCCTGCGCCTGGCTACCCAGCTTGTCCAGACCATACAGAAAAAGCTAAATTGTGGTCATTACTGGGTGTGAAAGAAAGAATCGATATGGAGATTACTGAGAGCTTCGCCATGCTGCCAACTGCAGCGGTAAGTGGTTGGTACTTTGCTCATCCCGATGCGACTTACTTTGGTATTGGTAAAATTGGTCCAGATCAAGTGGATGATTACGCAGACCGCAAAGGAATGAGTAAAGATGATGCGGAGAGATGGCTGGCGCCCAATCTTGGATATGATCCTGAGGACGATAGAATTTAAATCGTTCGATTAATTATAGAACCTAATTTGTCCTAATCATTCAGGGCAAATTAGGTTTTTTTATTTAAGGAAGTTGATATGTCAAAGAACATTAAAGATCCAGATCAGCATAAAAAGCGCATGCAGGCGATTAAAGCACATGTCGACAAGCGCATTGCGAAAGCACAAGAAGATAAAGGTACGTTTGTCTTGCTGACAGGCAATGGTAAAGGAAAGTCTAGTTCTGCTTTGGGAATGGTTGCTCGCGGTTTGGGGCATGGAATGAAAGTTGGTGTCGTACAGTTTTTGAAAGGCGAGTGGAACACAGGAGAGATTGATTTTTTTAAAAGGCAGCCTAATGTGCAGTGGGAAATTATGCCCGCAGGCTTTACATGGGAAACTCAAAATCGTGAATCGGATATCGCTTCATCTGAGCAAGCATGGGAAAAAGCGGAGGCAATGCTGGCTGACCCAAGCTTTGATTTGGTTGTACTAGATGAATTGACCTATCTATTGCATTACGAATATCTACAAGAAGATAAGATAGTTGATGCGCTAATGAATCGCCCTGAGAATCAGCATCTTGTGGTCACAGGGCGCGGTGCATCAGAAAGTCTGGTCGAGCTAGCGGATACGGTTAGTGAGGTGAAAGAAATTAAACATGCTTTTAAGCGCGGCATTAAAGCTCAAAAAGGGCTGGAGTTTTAAGGTCTTGTTGTTTTATATTGGTCCGCTAGCGATTTTAACGGAATCCTAAAGAGCACATTCTAATAATAAATTTATGTTTTTTAACTCTCAATAAAACAGGGGTTTTTATGGCTACTATTGAGCGCATGGAAGTTGGTCAGCGCATGAGTCGTATCGTTAAGCACAATGAGACGGTCTACCTTTGCGGCCAAGTTGGTGCAGACGCAAATACGGACATTACTGAACAAACTCGTACCATGTTAGATAAAGTGGACGTGCTATTGGATCAGGCAGGTACAGATAGATCCTACATATTATCCGCTACCATTTACCTTCGCGATATGAAGGACTTCGCTGCAATGAACGCCGTTTGGGACTCTTGGATCCCAGAAGGGCATGCTCCTGCTAGAGCTTGTGTTGAAGCAAGACTGGCTAGACCTGAACTATTGGTCGAAATATCGGTTGTTGCCGCTTTAAAATCTTAAATTCGTTGTAGACTGGAGCAGATGGTTTCAGTCTACTTTTTCAAATTCTGTTTTTCTTATTTGTAGATTTAATCTTTACTAACTACATCATCGTTTTCTACTAAGGCATTACTCAACACTCTAATGGTTCTTGCCATATCTCGTGAAAGATTCATCAATAAAATACCAAAATCGAATGGGTATTGGTCATGAAAATCGCTGAATAAGTGGCTGGATATCTCCAATAATAGACTGTCCTCAACAGCACACACGCTACCGACTCTTTTATGCAAAGCAATCATAGATACGAAGCCAATTGCTTCGCCAAAGCGTATCGTTCTAGTTTTTCTTTTCTTTTTGCCGTGTTGTTTGTAAAAGTCTAATACGCCATGTAATACAGCGTGAAAGCTTTCACCCTTGCAGCCATAAGAAAAAATTTCTTCGCCCTTGGCCACTTCATGAAGTTCGCCATGTTCCAATAAATATAGAATGGACGCCTCTGATAAAGCACCAAAAATAGAGCCTTCCTTCAAGTGGGCTGGCGATATATCGTATGTTGATTCTTTTGCTAGGACGGTATTCATGGCAACCTCCATCAAGTTGCTTCGTATTAACGTCATCGGCCAAAGTTTTATTTTCTGAATAGCTAGATGGCATATCTTAGTATTAGGCCTATTCCAACAAAAACAACAGTATAGTTTTGTATTCTATTTATGTGTTTATGATGTTGTATGTTAAAGGAAGTTGGGCTTTTTTTGGTAATAATGGCTTTCACCCTTAAAGAGTAGAGCCAATTTGTGCGATAATGCCCGCATCTACCTTGCTCTGATGATTTAGTCTTCGAAGAGCGCAATTTTTACCTCATGAAAAACGGAAGAATACTTTGTTAACGACGGCCAATATCACCATGCAATTTGGTGCAAAACCCCTTTTTGAAAATGTCTCTGTTAAATTCGGAGAAGGAAAGCGCTACGGTCTTATTGGCGCGAATGGATGTGGTAAATCCACTTTCATGAAAATCCTTGGTGGTGATCTAGAGCCAAGTTCAGGCAATGTTTCAAAAGATCCAAATGAGCGTCTTGGTAAACTAAAGCAAGACCAATTCGCCTATGAGGAATACTCTGTTATTGATACCGTTATCATGGGGCACACAGAACTTTGGGCGATCAAGTCTGAAAAAGATGCCATCTATGCTAACCCAGAAATGACGGAAGAAGATGGCTTGCGAGCGGGTGATCTTGAAGCGGAATTTGCAGAAATGGATGGCTACACAGCCGATGCACGTGCCGGTGAGCTATTGCTGGGTGTAGGAATCCCTACTGAGCAGCATTACGGATTGATGAGTGAAGTTGCTCCAGGTTTAAAACTTCGAGTCTTGCTGGCTCAAGCGTTGTTTTCTGATCCAGATATCTTGTTACTAGACGAACCAACAAACAACTTGGACATCAACACGATTCGTTGGTTAGAGGGTGTTTTGGTTGAGCGTAACTGCACTATGATCATCATTTCCCATGACCGTCACTTTCTAAACTCTGTTTGTACCAATATGGCCGATTTAGACTACGGTGAGTTACGCCTGTTCTCTGGTAATTATGATGAATACATGACGGCGGCCACTCAAGCTCGTGAACGTTTGTTATCAGATAACGCTAAGAAAAAAGCGCAAATTAATGAGCTAAAATCTTTTGTTAGTCGCTTCTCTGCTAACGCGTCAAAATCCAAACAAGCCACTTCTCGTGCTAAGCAAATTGATAAGATTCAACTTGAAGAAGTTAAGCCTTCAAGCCGTCAGAACCCATTCATTCGCTTTGAGCAAGAAAAGAAACTACATCGTATGGCCGTTCAAATTGAAGACGTTGCTAAATCCTATGACGAAGAGATCTTTAGCGGTTTGAATATGATGGTAGAAGTGGGTGAGCGCATTGCGGTTATCGGTCCAAACGGTATTGGTAAAACAACTTTGCTTAAATGTTTGGTTGGCGATACCGACTTAACGAAAGGCGAGGTTAAATGGTCTGAAAATGCAAATATTGGTTATTATGCTCAAGACCATGCACACGAATTCGAAAAAGATGTGGATCTGATCGAATGGATGGGGCAATGGGGTCAGGAAGGTGACGACGAGCAGGTGATTCGAGGTACTTTGGGGCGTTTATTATTCTCGCAAAGTGACATCAAAAAGTCGGTCAAAGTACTGTCTGGTGGTGAGCAAGGTCGTATGCTGTTTGGTAAGTTAATGCTGCAAAAACCTAATGTTCTGGTTATGGATGAACCAACTAACCATATGGATATGGAGTCCATCGAATCATTGAACTTGGCTCTTGAAAATTATCCGGGCACTTTGATTTTTGTCAGTCATGACCGTGAGTTTGTTTCGTCATTGGCGACTCGTATTGTCGAAGTGACGAGTGACGGTATTGTCGACTTCCACGGAACGTATGATGAATACTTAGCGAAAATCGAAGCGTAAGTTAAGCTAACCGCCGTATATTTTTGCTAAAAAAAGAAGGCCATGAGCCTTCTTTTTTTATGTCTGCTCATTAGCTAATTAAGCTTTGCGTCGATCTGAATAGACCTCTGGTTCTTTATATTCTAAGACTTCAACTGAGTCATTTACATGGATGTTACCAGTGTTTAGCGCAATCATATTAATACCAAAGGTAACACCTTGATGCTCTAAGAGTCGAAATTTTCCGAGCGTTTTTAGTGGTTCGCCTTTTCCGATACGTTCTGCTGTATTGGGGTCTAATGTCGTGAAAATGCATCGTACGCAAGGTTTAACATTTTCAAACTCCACTTCACCTATGCGAATGCGTTTCCAGCTGTCTTCTTCAAAAGGTACGTTGCCTTTAATGACTAAATTAGGGCGAAATTGCGCCATTTTAATTTCTTTCGGACAGGTTCTATTAAGCTCAAAAAGAGACGCTTCTGTGGTCAATAAAAAAGGGTAGCCATCGGCAAAAGCGACAGGCACTTCTGGGCGTCTGCTGGTATAACGCTCCGCGGTTTCTCCAAAGTAAACCAGTTTTAGTGGCTCACCTGCTACTTCGCTAAACCAAGTGTTAGCGTCTTTTTGTGCGAGTTGAGCATTGACATAATCATCCCAAATCAAAACGTCAGCATGGTTAGGAGAGAAAGAGGCAGGGGAGATAGTCAGTGTCTTTGGCTGGTTTGGGTGAGAAAGTTGCCAACATTCTTCGTCAATACGCTTAGCTGAAACGAGTGTAAGACTAGGGTGCGTGCGTCCCGTAATGAATTCTCCATCGGGCTTTACAAGCATATAGCGTCTATCGTTATAAAGTCCGGCTAATTCGACTTGGCTGGTGGCTAGAGGGATGCCCTGAATCGACTTAATTGGGTAGATAAAGAGATCACTTAGGGTATACGACATAAAATTCCCTTTTAGAGCTTATATTAGTTGGACGGTATTATTACTGAGAGTAGAGCCGATTCCAATAAAAAAGCCTCAGAAAGAGAATTTCTGAGGCTTTCGCTTCAACCCTATTTTAGCGTGAGTCTTATAAGTAATAAGAAGCTAATGGAGGGAAGCCATTAAATTCAACCGCACTGTAGGTGGTTGTATAAGCACCGGTAGAAAGCCAATACATACGATCACCAATGGCCAAGTTTAGTGGCAGACCGTATTTGTAGTTTTCATACATAATATCGGCACTATCACAAGTTGGACCGGCAATAATAACCTCTTCTAATTCTCCGCCCTTATCGACATGAATTGGGTATTTGATGGATTCATCAAGCGTTTCAATCAGGCCAGAAAATTTGCCAACGTCAGTAAATACCCATCGGTTTAATGCCGTGTGTGATTTACGAGAAATCAAAACTACTTCACTTACTAGAACGCCGGCGTTTGAGATCAAAGAGCGACCAGGTTCTAGAATGATACGTGGCAATTCTGCACCAAAGTCTTCTTCTAAGAAACGGGTAATCTCTTCTGCATACGTTGCTAAGTCATTTGTACGGGCAATATAGTTGGCCGGGAATCCTCCGCCCATATTGATCATTTCTAAAACAATGCCATCTTCTTCTTTAAGGCGTTCGAAAATAACTTTAACACTCGCTATCGCCGCATCCCATGCACCGATGTCTCGCTGCTGGGAGCCAACATGGAAAGAAATACCATATGGTACTAGGCCAAGTTCTTTTGCTAATACAAGTAGATCCATAGCCATGTCAGGACGACAGCCAAATTTACGAGAAAGAGGCCAGTCTGCTGTTACCGTCCCTTCCGTCAATATTCGTACATAAACCCGTGACCCCGGAGCGGCTTTTGCAATGTTGCGCAAATCGGCTTCAGAGTCAGTGGCAAACATGCGAACGCCTTTTTCATAAAAGTAGCGAACGTCTTTTGCTTTCTTGATGGTATTGCCGTAGCTCACTCTTTCTGGAGAAACACCGCCAATGGCAAAAAGTTTGTCTAGCTCATAGCGTGATGCCACATCAAAATTAGACCCACGATCACGAAGCAAAGTCAGAATCTCTGGTGCTGGATTGGCTTTTATCGCATAAAAAATATCCGCAATAGGAAAGCCCTTTGTTAGCTCGCTATAAGCTTCATCAATGATTTCAGTATCAATGACAACGAAAGGGGTTTCTTTGGTCTCTGCAAACGCTTTAAAGCGTGCAAAACGTTCAGGCGTGTAAAAAGAATTGACGTCAATAGTCATGGGCGCGAAGCTCCTTAATTATGCAAAACATAAACCGATTAAAATAGTAAACGTCTTTACCTTTTCCCGTCCTACTTATGGCTGTTACTTATCCGGCCTTAGGCCTTAAGCGACTAGCGCAGCAGTTGAAGCGGTGCGGATTATGTTCAGCAATGACGCGGGCGAAATTTAAGGCTCAATGAACTACAGGTCAAGTATTTTTTTACTATTTTAAAACAAAAAAAAGAGACTATAAAAGTCTCCTTTTTATGAGGTCTATTGCTCAACTAATTTTGCGTCAGGCGTGTCTGAATATGATGAATTCCACTACCAATAATTAACGCACCAACGAAGTAAAAACCTTCACTTGGATTATTCACCAGAGCCGTTAATCCTGGGCCTGGGCAATAGCCGCTAATCCCCCAACCAATGCCAAAAAGCACCGATCCAATGATAAGTTTGGAATCAATATGGCGAATGGTAGGAACTTGCCATTTACTTGCTATAAGCGGCTTTAAGCTTCTTTTCTTAATGGCATAACCCACCATACCCACTGCAATGGCTGAAGCCATGACAATGATTAAAGATGGGTTCCAATTGCCGAAAATATCTAAAAAACCAATAACAACAGCTGGATTTGTCATCTCAGAGAAGGCTAAGCCTAAGCCAAATAATAATCCTGCAGCGAGTGTAATAATTGCGTACATATATATTTCCCTCTAATTAACAACGGCAACAGTAGCAATGGCCGCTACCATAAAGATTATCGTGGCAGTAATGGAACGAGGAGAGAGTCGAGATATACCACAGACCCCATGGCCACTTGTGCAGCCACCACCTAGTCTTGTTCCGTAACCAACTAATAATCCAGAGAGGATTAAAAGAAGTGGGCTTCGTGTTTCCGGAAATGCTACGGTTTGTTCGGTTAAGGTACCGTAAGCACTGCCGCCAATAATTAGTCCTGCAATAAATAAAAACGGTAGTAAGCGTTCTTTGTTAAAGAGTAATTGCGATAAAATACCGCTAATTCCAATCACTTTACCTAGACTAAGTAAGTAGAACGTAGCAGTAAGTCCGATTAACAACCCGCCTACTAAGGGGTTAAAAATAGTTTCCATATTGGGAGTCCTCATAGTGTATATAAAGCTATTCTAATATAAGTTAATTAGAAATATCTAATATAATTATCTAGTTTCTTAATTTTGATGGTTTTAAATGATTGTTTGTTTTGTAAAATCATAGATCTAAGGTGACTTACACACTTTTTACCCTAGATATAGCAGAAATAAAAATACCTTCACTGTATTCTGTAACTTATGAAGGAGATTGTAATGAATGAATTGTGGTTGGGAGCCAATGCTGATCAAGCTGAATATATCTTTGTGCTGCCAAATAAACCGATATTGCCCAGTAATTATGATAGTGCATTTTTAAAGCAGCCTAATGTGTTTAGTTTAGTCGAGTTGAATGGCAACCACTGGCGTAAAATATTGACTATTATGGCAAAATTGACAGTGCCTAATTACCCTTCTTGGAAGGCGTTTCGTGATGCCGATTTATTTAAGAGTGTTGGTGTCGTCTTTTCAGAAGAGCAAATTAAAGAGTATTCAGGTGTTGTTTTTATTGTTGGCAATAGATTTCGTGATGTTTGTCCAGTATTTAGCTCAGCTAAAGTTGTAGGGGAGAAGCATGTTGCCCATGCATGTTTACCTTTCATTTGGTGCCCCTACCTCGATTATCGACAATTTCCTAATGTTTTAATTGAAGCTCTACGTGAGCATATTTTGGAGAAAGAATGTTTAAAGCTTTAAAAAATCTCTTTACTTTGCCTGTTGAGCAAGGGGAACAGATATCATATCAAAAAGCCGTAGCATCACTATTGATGGAGGTTATGTTGGCCGACTACCAAGTGGATGCGAAAGAAGAGTATGAGGTGAAAAGCTTTCTCCGTGAAGTTAGTGAGTTGGGAGATGATGTTGATATTATTTATGAAGAAGCACGTTCCGGTGTAGAAGATGCCAACGATCTATATCAATTTACTAAAGTCATTAACGACACGGCATCGTTAGAACAAAAAATGTTGTTATTAAAGGCGTTGTGGCGAGTGGCCTTTTCTGATGGTGATGTTGATTCACACGAGGAGCATCGCATTAGACGAATTAGTGAGCTTCTTTTTATGCCACATTCTGAGTTTATTCAGGCTAAATTATTTGTACAAGAAGAGATTAAATCTGAGAAGTCTCAATAAAAAAACGCGGCAAGAGCCGCGTTTTTTTATGACTGGTCTTTTTTGCTGCTCTAAACCAATAGAGCAGTAAAATTATGCTGCAAAATTAGCCGCTGCGAACTCCCAGTTTGCAAGAGCCCAGAAACCTTTAAGGTAATCTGGACGTACATTGCGGTAATCAATGTAGTAAGCATGTTCCCATAGATCCACAGTGATGATAGCTGTTTGGCCATCAGTCATTGGAGTACCAGCGTTGCTTGTATTCACGATATCTAGAGAACCATCAGCATTTTTTACTAGCCAAGTCCAGCTAGAGCCGAAGTTGTTTACTGCTTTGTCGTTAAATGCTTCTTGGAATTCAGCGAAAGAACCCCATTTTGCGTTAATTGCATCAGCAAGTGCGCCAGTAGGCTCGCCACCGCCGTTAGGGCTTAGGCTGTTCCAGAAGAAAGTGTGGTTCCAGATTTGAGCAGCATTGTTAAATACGCCACCAGCTGGAGCAGAAGTAATGATCTCTTCTAAAGATTTGTTCTCGTATTCAGTACCAGGAACAAGACCATTTAATTTAGTTACATAGGTGTTGTGGTGCTTGCCGTAATGGTACTCAAGAGTCTCAACAGACATGTGAGGCTCAAGTGCGTCTTTAGCGTAAGGAAGAGCGGGTAATTCAAAAGCCATTTCTTTTCTCCTTGCTTTGTATTAACGAAAAATGCTTGTTATCAAGCAGTTAATGGTGCTTATATAGTAGCACTGAACAACCTAAGATAATATTATTTAGGTGTGTTCACTAATGATTTTCCATAATTTTTATAAATAGCGACTATATTAAGATTATCCATGCGTAGAGACGATGATATTGAGATCCCAAGCCTGACTCTGGATCAAGATGAAGTCAGCGAAAGAAAGCCAGTAAGTGCAGCGGCCCCGAAAGGTCCCGTTAATCCAACACCTACAAAACCGGCTCATGCTCCCACAATTGTTCACAAGAAACCTAACCTAGCGGGCATTTATATTTTATTAATACTCATTTTGGTTGCTTCTGCTGGTGCCATGTATTGGTTATGGCAACAGAATATGCAATTACGTAATGAGTTATATGGTGCTAAAAGTGAGATACAGAATTTAGACCATCAGCTCTTAGCAGCGGATGTGTCAGCAAATAAACAGGGTGAAACTCTAGAAGAAACACTGAAGAATCACGATAGTGAAATCAGAAAGCTTTGGGGTGTCTCTTACGATACGAATAGAAAATCGATAGCAAGAAATGATGATGCGATTAAAGAGCTACAAAAGAAGCTTTCTTTATTGCGAGACTCAGTATCCACTCAGTCAAAACGTATTGCGGTCCAAGCGGAGGCGTTTAATGAAGTAGAGGCAGGGTATAACAAATTGGTACCTACTGTTGCTTCTATTGATCAAACTGTTAAAGCGCTGGCATCTACTCAAGATGCTCAAGCTAAGCAATTAGAGTCGGCTGAAAATACAATAGCTAAGCAAGTGGGACAAAATGAGGCACAGGCTCTGAGCTTGGATCAAGTTCTACAAGATTTAAGTGTTCTGCAAAAGAAAGTGAATGCACTTGATAAAAAGGTTAGTGATACTGGATCTGCTGATGTAGAGAGTATTCAGAAAACACTCGCCAAGCACCAAGATGCAATTGATTCAAGTGATGCCTTCAGAATTCAAGTTAATGGTGAAATTATTCGTTTACGTAAGCAGATTAATCAGCTCATGCTGGAGCAGCAGCTAAACTCCCAGTAATCTATTTTTTCTGAGAGATTCTAAAAGGCCGATTTATCGGCCTTTTTTTGTTTTGTATTCCTTTAGTTAGAACTTTAAGATCTTTCTCTTTTATTCGTATAAAGGTTTTAGTTATAAGCCTTTTTTAATATGCATATTCTACTAAAGTCTAGATAGGTTGGTTTTTATAACCTAAAGGCATGCTATAGTTCAAAAAATGCTGAAGCCTGACAACAGAGATGAGAGATTATGACAGAGGCAAGACTTACTCACTTAAAACAGCTAGAAGCCGAAAGTATTCACATTATACGTGAGGTTGCTGCTGAATTTGATAACCCTGTAATGCTTTATTCTATTGGTAAGGACTCAGCGGTAATGCTGCACCTTGCTATGAAAGCATTCTATCCAGGCAAACCACCGTTCCCTCTAATGCACGTGGATACAGGCTGGAAGTTTAAAGAAATGATCTCCTTCCGTGATGAATTAGTTGCCAAGCTTGGTTTGGAATTAATCGTTCACCAAAACCAAGAAGGTATAGAGCAAGGCATTGGACCTTTTACACACGGTAGCTCAAAGCATACCGATGTGATGAAGACACAAGGTCTTAAGCAAGCGCTAGACAAATACGGTTTTGATGCTGCTTTTGGTGGAGCGCGCCGTGATGAAGAAAAATCTCGCGCCAAAGAACGTGTGTATTCTTTCCGAGATAAACAACATCGTTGGGACCCAAAAAACCAACGTCCAGAGCTGTGGAATATTTATAACGGCAAAGTAAATAAAGGCGAGAGCATCCGTGTGTTCCCTTTGTCTAATTGGACTGAGTTGGATATTTGGCAATACATTTATTTAGAAAGCATTCCAATTGTGCCTTTGTACTTTTCTGCAAAACGTCCTGTAGTCGAACGTGATGGCACTTTGATCATGGTGGATGATGAGCGCATGCCTTTAAACGGTGAAGTGCCTGAGATGAAGTCTGTTCGTTTCCGTACGCTAGGCTGTTACCCATTGACGGGGGCGGTTGAGTCCGAAGCCGCTACACTACCTGAAATTATTCAGGAGATGTTGCTGACAAAAAGTTCAGAGCGTCAAGGGCGAATGATTGACCACGATTCATCTGGGTCAATGGAAGAGAAGAAAAAACAAGGCTATTTCTAAGTTTGGAGTAAAGAAAGAATGTCTCACCAATCAGAATTGATCAGCCAAGACATACTTGGTTATTTGAAACAACATGAAGAAAAAGACTTATTGCGTCTTCTTACTTGCGGCAATGTTGACGATGGAAAAAGTACACTCATCGGCCGCTTACTTCATGACTCAAAATTGATCTACGAAGATCATTTAGATGCCGTAAAACGTGATAGTAAAAAATCTGGTACACAGGGTGAAGAAGTTGATTTGGCTTTGTTGGTTGATGGCCTTCAAGCTGAGCGTGAGCAGGGCATCACTATCGATGTGGCTTACCGTTATTTTTCCACTGAAAAGCGTAAGTTTATCATTGCCGATACGCCAGGGCATGAGCAATATACTCGTAATATGGCAACAGGTGCGTCCACTTGTGACCTCGCTATTATTCTGATTGACGCTCGCTATGGTGTGCAAACTCAAACACGTCGTCATAGCTATATTGCTTCCTTGTTAGGCATTAAGCACGTTGTGGTCGCGATCAATAAAATGGATTTGGTTGAGTTCTCTGAAGAGAAGTTTAACCAGATCAAAGATGACTATTTGAAATTTGTTGATCAACTTGGCGATCGCAAGCCTGAAGATATTTACTTTGTTCCAATGTCCGCATTGCGCGGTGATAACGTGGTGAATGCGTCAGAAAGTACGCCTTGGTATCAAGGTGGTCCACTGATGTCAATTTTGGAAACCGTTCAGATAAATCGTGATGTTAAGCGTGATGCTTTCCGATTGCCTGTTCAGTATGTCAATCGTCCGAACTTAGATTTTCGTGGCTTCTCTGGAACCATTGCTGCCGGTGTTGTAAAGCCTGGCGATAAAGTGGTGGCTTTACCTTCTGGTAAACAGTCAACAGTAGATAGAGTGGTTACATTTGATGGGGATCTTGATAGCGCTAAAGCAGGTCAAGCGGTCACCATTACATTGAAAGATGAAATAGATATCAGTCGCGGTGACATGTTGTCACATGTTGGTCAAGAGTCACTTATTGCATCAACGCTTCGATCTTCTATTGTTTGGATGGCAGACCAGCCATTGGTGCCAGGTAAGTTATACGACTTTAAGCTAGGCACACAAACGGTTCCGGGTAAGGTGCATCATTTTAATCACCGTATTGATGTAAATACGCTTGAAGTGAGTGATATTGACTCATTGGAGTTAAACGGTATTGGCGATGCGGTTATACAGTTTGATGCACCGGTGGCGTTTGATGAATACACAGACAGTCGCTTCACTGGAGCATTGATCATCATTGATCGCTTGACCAATGTAACCGTGGGTGCTGGCATGGTTGAAGAAGCTGTGGCAGAGCTGGATCAAGACACGATTGTTAGTGCAGAAGATCGTGCAGCAAGACTCGGGCAGAAACCCGCTGTCATTGCTTTAGCAGATAGTGTCTTGAAGCAAGGTCACGCTCTTGAACGTCTTTTGTTGCGAAAAGGCGTTGTGTCTTTAGTAAAAGCAGACGCGACAGCTCAAGAAGCGGCCTTAATTCGACAGACTGGCGTTGCTTTGTTGGTGGCAGACACCGCAGTAGCAGATTCTGAAATTGTTGAAGCGACTCTTGAGGAAGTTGTGGACTTGATTGCAGAAAGCGTTCAGCTTTAAGGCATAAACTTTTAGTCGAAAAAAAAACAGCCTTGAGCTGTTTTTTTTCGACTAAAGACTAAGCCATTTCTTCAGCATCAATTTGCTTCACTTTCTTATGCTGGTCTTCATTATTTCCATGTTTCCAATAACTAGAAATATACAAATTCTCTTTCTTGATTCTTAGCTCATTTTTTAAATAAGAACGCAGAGACTTCATGCTGCTAAATTCGCAGGCCACCCAAGCAGAAATGTTGTCTTCGGGCAAATTTAATGACTTAACGTGCTCTAGTAATAAGCTATCTTTCTCACCTGGCTGGGCGTTAATGATCCATTTTATGTCGATACCATCCGGGTGTTTCAATGGCTGAATATCCTCCCCAGAAATCACTTCCAAAACAGCGTAACCTTTGCTGTTTTGAGGTAACTTTTCTAAGGACACGCTAATGGCCGGCAGGGCGGTCATATCGCCAACAAATAACATCCACTCAGCGGATTTATCAATCTGTTTTTTGGGGCCGGGACCTCCAACAAGAATAGTGTCATTGGGTTGAGAATGTAGAGCCCAAGAAGAGGCTGGGCCGCCGTCCTTATGCAGAACAAAATCGATATCTATTTCATCTTTTCGTTGATGACGAATAGTGTAAGTTCTCATTAATGGTTTTTGATCTTTGCTTGGAAAAATTAACTTAACATAAGCACTTTCTTGGTCATCAGGTATGGTGTGAATATTCATGCCGCCTAGTGTAATGCGAAGCATGTTTTTTGTTATGTTGGTCTTACGAATAACGGTGAGTTCGCGAGGTTGCAATTTGCTCATTTTGGTCCCTTACGTTAGGGCGTCTTAGTATACCTAACGGATTTGATTATTGGATTTGAGGTAATTTCTTATGTGAGAATGATTATCAAAATAAAAGAATATAATTGACATGGTCAACTATATTCTCTCTGTTGCAAAATACAATGACTATTCAGTTTGATTCTTAGTGTTGTGGAGGTGGTGCTCTTAGTAGAGTGAAGCATTACAATGCTGCAGTAAAAGTGAATGGACATGAAGGTGATGAATAAAAGTGACGTATACAAAACAATAACGGCCACGTTGTTGAAGCGTTATGAAAATGCAAAATGGGCGGCTAATCAGGCCCATGAAGCGGCCACAAATGAAGAGAGTATTGCTGAAAACAAATACGACACATTCGGCTTAGAGGCCTCATATCTAGCACATGGCCAATCTCAGAGAGTGGTTGAGTGTGAAAAAGACTGGCTTGTTTTCCATAAAAAACAGCTTGTTGAATTTACTGAAGAGGATAGTGTCGATCTGTGGAGTTTAGTTACATTAAGCAATTTTGACTCAGCTAGTGAAGTAAACAGGTACTTCTTTGTGTCACCATGCTCTGGCGGTCTCAATATTATAATAAACGATGAAACGGTCTATCTGGTGACGCCATTTAGTCCGGTTGGTAAGTTGCTGTTAGGAAAAATGGTAGGTGATGAACTGAAACTACCGAAAAATGGTGAGCAAACGGCTTACGAAATAACCAGTATTGCATAAAGCGACAGTTGAAAAGGACAAATTTGTCTCAGGCTCTAGAGAGTCTGACTGTGTTCGCATATAATGCTTTGCCTTAAAATATTCTGTTCTTCTGTTCGATGCTTAAAACACTAAACCTTACTGATCGAATAGAAAACGTTCTAAGAACAAATCACTCTCTTACTGAGACAGTAATAGGAAAGAAATTATGCGCAGCCATTATTGCGGCGAGTTAAATGCTTCTAATATTTCACAAGAAATTACCCTATGCGGTTGGGTACATCGTCGCCGTGACCACGGCGGTGTTATTTTCTTAGACGTTCGTGATCGCGAAGGTATAACCCAAGTTGTTTTCGATCCAGATCGCGCAGAGAGCTTTGCTCTTGCTGACAGTGTTCGTAATGAGTTTGTTGTTAAACTGAAAGGATTGGTTCGTGCTCGTCCCGAAGGTACGGTCAACCCAAATATGAACACGGGTGAAATTGAAGTATTGGGCACTGAGCTTGAAATTCTTAATGCTGCACAAACGCCACCATTTCAATTGGATGAGCATCAATCTGTTGGTGAAGATGTACGTCTAAAAAATCGTTTTATCGATTTACGCCGTCCTGAAATTCAGCAAAAAATGCGTTTCCGTTCAAAGGTAACTTCAGTATTACGTCGCTATTTAGACGATAATGGCTTTTTGGATATTGAAACACCAATTTTGACCCGTGCAACACCTGAAGGTGCACGCGACTATTTGGTTCCAAGCCGTACTCAGCAAGGTAGCTTTTTTGCGCTTCCTCAATCACCTCAGTTATTTAAACAGCTATTAATGGTTTCAGGGTTTGACCGTTATTACCAAATCGCCAAATGTTTCCGCGACGAAGATTTACGTGCCGATCGTCAGCCAGAGTTTACTCAAGTAGACATTGAAACGTCATTCATGAGTGAGCAAGAAATCATGGCCATGACGGAAGATATGATTGTTGGCTTGTTTAAAGAGTTAATGGATATCGATTTGGGAACTTTCCCTCGTATGCCTTATTCAGAAGCAATGGAAACCTACGGTAGTGATAAACCAGACCTACGTATTCCATTAACCATTGTTACTGTTTCTGACTTGATGGCTGGTGTTGACTTTAAAGTGTTCTCTGGTCCGGCTACTGATCCTAAAGGTCGTGTTGCAGCTCTTAAAGTGCCTGGTGGTAACTCGCTGACTCGTAAGCAAATTGATGATTACACCAAATTCGTATCTATCTATGGTGCGAAAGGTTTGGCTTATATTAAGGTTAATGATAAATCTAACCTTGAAGAAGGTCTGCAATCACCAATTGTTAAATTCTTGCCAGTAGAGGTTCGTGCCGCTTTATTGGAGCGCCTTGAGGCAGAAGACGGTGATTTAATCTTCTTTGGTGCAGATTCAGCGAAAGTCGTAAACGAAGCTCTTGGTGCTCTACGTTGCAAATTGGGTGAAGACTTGGATCTTTATACTTGCAAATGGGCGCCTCTGTGGGTGGTTGATTTCCCTATGTTTGAAGAAACAGGTGACGGCGGTATTACAGCTATTCACCATCCATTTACAGCGCCTTCTTGTTCACCAGAAGACCTTAAGGCGAACCCTTTGAGTGCATTGTCACAGGCATACGATATGGTGCTTAATGGTACCGAGCTTGGTGGTGGTTCTATTCGTATTCACCAGCCTTCAATGCAGGAAACTGTCTTCGGGTTGTTGAATATCAGCAAAGAAGAACAAGAAGAGAAATTTGGCTTCTTGCTCGATGCATTGAAATACGGTGCGCCGCCACACGGTGGTTTGGCATTCGGTCTTGATCGACTTGTCATGTTGATGACGGGCTCGAATTCAATCCGTGATGTTATCGCTTTCCCTAAAACACAAAGTGCTACGTGTTTGCTGACTCAAGCGCCAGGTGAAGTGAGTGAAAAACAACTAAAAGAGTTGAATATTCGAGTTAGAAAACCTATCGTTGAATAATTGAAAATTTCTTAAACTTATTGTAAAACAGTAAGTTATGTTTAGGGAATGAAAGAAAAATGTAAAAGGCCGCTTATTAGCGGCCTTTTTTATGATTTAGCATTGCATACTTTGTAAAGGGCTGTTGAAATATACAGTTATTATATAAGGCACTAAATTATGCCCACGACTAGAATATTAGCAATTGATCCAGGGTCAAGAATTACAGGCTTTGGAATCGTTGATGTTATAAATGGTAAATCCTTTTATGTTAATAGCGGTTGCATACGGCTGCCCGATGAAGTGTTATCAGTTCGTCTTAAGCATATTTTTCAAAATGTTTCTGCTTTATTGGAAGAATATAAGCCGAATGAATTTGCTATCGAAGAAGTGTTTTTAGCAAAAAATGCCAATTCAGCATTAAAACTGGGTCAAGCTAGGGGCGCGGCCATTGTCGCCGCTTCACTTCAAGAGTTGGTTGTACACGAATATGCTGCTCGACGCGTTAAGCAGTCTGTTGTGGGAAATGGTAACGCCGATAAAACCCAAGTGCAGATGATGGTTCAGCTTTTACTGAACCTGACTTCCAAGCCCCAAGCGGATGCCGCTGATGCTTTAGCTATTGCTTTATGTCATGCTAATAGCCGGACCTCCGGTGGTTTAGAGTATGGTGTCGGAAAAAGAGCAGGGCGCGCTTCTAAGCGTTGGACAGAACTAAATGTAAGGAAAACTTTGTGATCGGACGTATTGTCGGCACTTTGGTAGAAAAGACACCACCAGAATTGATGGTTGACGTGGGTGGTATAGGCTATGAAATAAGTGCATCAATGACCACCATCTACGATTTGCCCCAAATCGGCGGGCAAGTCACTCTGTATACACACTTACTTGTTAAAGAAGACTCTCATACGCTTTATGGTTTTATAGATAAAAATGAGCGTGCTTTATTTAGAGTGCTGATAAAAGTGAATGGCATAGGCCCCAAAATGGCGCTAGCAATCTTATCTAGTATGTCTTCAGAAGAGCTAATAAATAATGTACAAGAATCTGATGTAACGGCCTTAACTCGTATTCCAGGGGTTGGAAAGAAAACAGCAGAGCGTTTAATTATTGAATTAAGAGATAAACTTGGCCAAGCCGCTAAAACCGACTTGTTTACTGCACCAGCTGTATTGCGTCAAGTGCAAGCCGACCCAAGGCAAGAGGCTGAAGCGGCACTAATATCACTTGGCTACAAGCCTCAAGAGGCTGCTAAGGCGATAGCGAGTGTTCCTGTAGACGCATCAAATAGTGAAGATGTCATTAAGGCTGCGCTGAAAGGAATGCTGAGGAAATAAACAATGATTGAACAAGATCGCATTATTTCTGCAGAAATTAAAGGGAGCGATAGACAAGTTGATCGTGCTATTCGACCGCAAGCATTGGCTGAGTATATTGGTCAGCCCGTAGTTCGTGAACAGATGGAAATCTTTATCCAGGCGGCGCGTCAACGAGGCGAACCTTTAGATCATACATTAATATTTGGTCCGCCTGGGTTAGGAAAAACCACTCTTGCCAATATCATTGGTAATGAAATGGGAGCAGAGGTCAGAACAACGTCTGGCCCTGTTTTGGAAAGAGCGGGAGATCTCGCAGCACTGCTGACTAATTTGAATGAGGGTGACATTCTATTTATTGATGAAATACATAGATTAAGCCCAGCAATCGAAGAGGTTCTATATCCAGCTATGGAAGATTACATGCTGGATATCATGATTGGTGAAGGGCCTGCTGCGCGGTCAATTAAAATTGAACTCCCAGCCTTTACTCTTGTCGGAGCAACTACCCGTGCGGGACTTTTAACATCACCGTTGAGAGATCGTTTTGGCATTGTCCAGCGTTTAGAGTTTTATGATGTCGAGTCGTTAACAACGATTGTCGCTCGTTCTGCGGGTAAAATGGGGATGCAATTGGATCAATCTGGGTGTTTCGAAGTGGCTCGGCGATCCAGAGGCACACCAAGAATAGCAAATCGCTTGTTACGCCGTGTGAGAGATGTTGCTCAAGTCAGTGGAGAGCAACTTGTTGGGCAAAAAGTTGCCCAGAGGGCATTGGATATGTTAAGTGTAGATAGCCAAGGGTTCGATCACTTAGATAGACGTATGTTATTGACTATGATAGAAAAGTTTGATGGAAGACCTGTTGGGCTAGACAGTGTGTCCGCAGCATTAGGCGAAGATAAAGATACAATTGAAGACGTCATAGAGCCGTTTTTGATTCAGCAAGGTTTTGTTATCCGAACCCCAAGAGGGCGTCAGGTTACAAAACGTGCGTATGAACATTTTAATTACCAACTACCTTCAGATTTTAAATAGAGGTTAATAATGTCAATTTGGGGACTTATCGCCAGTGCTAGTTTAGTTGTTCAGCTTGTTATGCTGACTCTACTGGCTGCTTCTGTGTTTTCATGGATAGTGATCTTTCAAAGAATACGAGTATTAAAAGAAGCCAAAAAAGTACGAACAGCCTTTGAAGAAAGCTTTTGGTCTGGAATTGATTTGAGCCAACTCTACCGTAAGCTAACACAGGAAGGTAGAAAGGTTGAAGGTATGGAGAATATCTTCACAGCAGGTATCAAAGAATTTACTCGGCTTAGACAGAATCACAATGTGGATCCCGAAGCGATTATGGATGGCGTTCAAAGGGCCATGCGAGTTGCTTTGTATCGTGAAGAAGAAAAACTAGATCAACATTTACCGTTTTTGGCAACAGTGGGATCTACAAGCCCTTATGTAGGTCTTTTTGGTACGGTTTGGGGGATTATGCATTCTTTTATAGGTCTCGCTGAAGTTCAGCAGGCAACACTGGCTACGGTTGCACCGGGTATTGCTGAAGCTTTGATTGCAACAGCAATTGGTTTGGCTGCGGCAATACCAGCTGTTATCGCTTATAACCGTTTTTCTTCTGCGGCTGAATCACTTGGTTCGAGTTATGAAAACTTTGCCGATGAATTTACCAGTATTCTTCATCGTAAGGTTCATGTGAGAGAGGGAGGGGCTGCATAGTGGCTCGCTCAAGAAGAAGAAATAAACGCCGCCCGATGGCTGAAATTAACGTCGTTCCTTACATAGACGTTATGTTGGTTTTGTTGGTGATTTTTATGATTACTGCGCCTATGTTGACTCAAGGGGTTGATGTTGATTTACCAAATGCCAATGCGGCGCCAATACAAGATACAGAAAATGATGTTTTGATCGCATCGGTTGATTCTGACGGCAATTATTATTTAGATGTTGGTGGCAAGCAGGAATCAATTGCTTTATCACAAATTCAAGATAGGGTGAGAAAGGTATTTAATCAAAACCCAAAGATGTCTGTGCTTGTAAGAGGGGATAAAAATGTATCTTACGGTGACGTTATTGGGCTCATGGTAACCCTGCAAGGGGCGGGTGTTCCTAATGTAGGTTTAGTGACTGAACCGGATAAAAATTAATGAAGTGGTTGCGTAGTGACAGTTATAGTATCCCTACATTGCTAGCAATAGGCTTACATGCTTGCATTGTTATTGTAGGGTTAATTGCTATTGATTTTAGTGATGATGAAGCTCCAAAGCCAAAAAGGCCGCCAATAGTTAAGGCTACGGTGGTTGATATTTCTCAAACCGTGATAGGTAAACGTGAAGCACAAGAAAAAGCGGCAAAACAACAAGCCGCTCTGGCGGCTCAGAAGAAAAAAGAAGCCGAAATAAACAAAAAGAAAGAAGCTAAACGAAGAGCCTTAGAAGATAAAAAGAAAAAGCTAGCGAAAGCAAAACGTGAAAAAGCTGAAGCAGAAAAAAAAGAAAAGCTTCTACAGCAGAAAAAAGCGGAGCAACAACGGCTAGCTAAAGAAAAAGAATTAGCCAAAAAGCGCCTTGCTGAACAAGCAGAGAAAAAACGTCTTGAAGAAAAGGTGGCAAAAGAGAAGAAACGTAAAGAAGATGAGTTGGCACGTAAAGCAGAGGCTGAACGTTTAGCAGAGGAAGAACGTAAGCATCAGGAAGAGGCTGCAAGACTTGCCGAGCAAAAAAAAGCTGAAGAAGCTGCGGCATTAGCCGCAGCAGAAGAAGCGAAAAAAAGAGCTGCAGAAGAAGCTCAAATGGTTCAATCTATTAGTGGTCTAATTAATGATAGGATTACAGCCGCTTGGACTAGGCCTCCTAATGCGCGTAATGGAATGAAAACGTATTTACGAATTTATTTCTTACCAAATGGCGAAGTTAGGGATGTTGAAATAACTAAATCTAGTGGCGATGGTCTATTTGACCAAAAAGCCGTTGATGCTGTGTATAAAGTGGCGAAGATTGATGAATTATCAAAGATTGATTCCTATGTTTTTGAACGTAATTTTCGCCAAGTGGATTTGATTTTTAACCCGCAAGATTTGAGAAACTAATGATGTATAAAAAATGGTTGAGTGTTTTATTCACTTGTTTATTATTTGTAAGTACAGCCAAAGCTCAATTAGTAATAGAAATAACAAGTGGTGCGGATCAATTACTCCCAATTGCTGTTGTGCCTTTTGGATATAATGGTGTTGATGCACTTCCAGAAGATATCGCTCAAATAGTACAAGATGATTTAGCACGAAGTGGTTTATTTAAACCCGTGCCACGTTCAAATATGTTAAGTATGCCTTCAACGGAATCTGAAGTTTTTTATAGGGATTGGCGACTTCTTAAAAGTGATTATGTTGTCATTGGTACTGTAAAAAAATTGCCAAACTCTCAATATAGAATTGGTTTTGAACTTTTGAATGTGCTTAGTCAAAAGCCTGTACAGAAGCATAGTTCTATTGATGTAAGTTCTAGAAACTTTCGTGATGCAGCTCATTATATCAGTGACAAAATTTACGAGTTACTTACGGGTACAAAGGGCGCATTTAGTACTAGAATATTATATGTTACTGCGGAAGGAGATAAACGAGCGCCATTATTTAAGCTGCAGGTGGCAGACGCTGATGGACATAGACCACAGGTCGTAGTTGAATCAAAAGAGCCAATCTTGTCTCCATCTTGGAGTATGGATGGAAGAAAAATTGCTTATGTTATGTTTAGAAATCGTAGGCCAAATATTTTCATACAAGAATTGGCCACTGGTAAACGTCAACAGATTGCGCAATTTAGAGGTTTAAATGGTGCTCCAGCGTGGTCTCCTGATGGCAAAAAGTTAGCTTTAGTTTTATCTAAAGATAATAATCCTGAGATTTATACTTTGGATATCGCGACACAGAAATTAGAGCGTATGACGAATCATTATGCTATCGATACGGAACCAAGCTGGGAGCCAGACGGAAAAGGAATAGTGTTTACATCTGATCGCGGTGGTAATCCACAAATATATCGATTAGATGTAAAAAGTAAGCGAGTGGAAAGGGTGACTTTTGAAGGTGAACTGAATACTAGAGCGAGAATGACTCCTGATGGACGTTATCTTGTCACAGTTCAAAAGAACGACGGTAACTATCATATTGCTTTGCAAGATATGAAAACAGGCCGTGTTCAAATCCTTACAGAGACATACTTAGACGAATCGCCAAGTATTGCGCCAAATGGTAGCATGGTTATGTATGCCACAACCTATCGTGGGAAGGGTATACTAGCTGTAGTATCCGTTGATGGCCTTGTTAAATACAAGTTACCATCAGCAGACGGAGATGTACGTGAACCATCTTGGTCCCCGTATTTCAAATAAATACATTGAGGAGTGAATAATGAGTGTAAACAAATTAGGAAAGTTTGCTGTAATAGGATTGTCTGCAGCTTGGATTGCTGGTTGTAGTACTACGGCTACTGAAACAGATACATCAACTGTAGCTGAAGATGCAAATTCAACTGAACAAGCAAATGATACAGCTGATAATACCGATCAGTCCTTTGGTGCAGGTGAAGACGGAGCATTGACAAGTGTTATTGTTGAAGAAACTGTAGCTGTTGACGATTCTAATATGGATATGTTGGCGGGCGTTGAAACAGTTTTTTACTTTGATTTTGATAAATCAATCGTACGTCCAGAGTCTCGTGAAGCTCTAGCTAAGCATGCTGAGTACTTAATTTCTCACCCTGATGCTCGTGTTGTCCTTGAAGGTCATGCTGATGAGCGTGGTACTCGTGAATACAACATGGCTCTAGGTGAACGTCGAGCTAAAGCGATAGCTCGTTACTTAACTATTCAGGGTGTTGCGCCTTCTCAAATTGAGACCGTAAGTTTTGGCGAAGAAGTTCCTGTTGCCTTCGGCCATGACAGCGAAGCTTGGCAGTTAAACCGTCGAGTAGAAGTTCGTTACGAATAATGATCGCTAAAAAAAGTAAAGTTCGCTCTTTTGCTATGGCGCTGTGTTTCACAGCGCCATTTGCAATAGCTGAGGCGCCACAGGCTGGGGCTGGTTTAGGTCTTTCACCAAGTGCTGCTGCTGACCTACTTTTCCAATTAGAAACACTGCAACAGGAGGTTCAAAGCCTTCGTGGACAACTGGAAGAACAAGGTCATCAACTTAAATTAATGAAAGAAAATCAGAGAGATAGGTATATTGATTTAGATAAGCGCATCTCTTTGCTCATGTCTACTACGGTTCAGCAAAGTCAATCTTCACCAGTAACAGCGCAAGTTGCTCAGCCATCTACTGGTTCGGATAATAGTGCTGTTAACAAAGATCCTGATGTTAAAAAAAGTTTTTCTGTTTCACCTTTAGCTCCTGTTGAACTGAAACAGCCCTCTGAATTATCTCAACAAGCTTATGATAACGCTTACAATTTGATTAGGCAGAGAAAATTTGATGAGGCTGAAGTAGCATTTACAAAGTTTGTAAAAGATTATCCAAGTAATACTTTAACTGGAAATGGCTATTATTGGTTAGGAGAAGTGAAATTAGTTCAGGGGAAATCTCAACAAGCAATTGACTCCTTTTTGACTGTTATTAATGATTTTCCTGGTCACAGCAAGGAGCAAGATGCTTTGTATAAACTTGGAATTGTCAGTGATCAAGTTGGCGATTCCGCAAAAGCAAAATCCTATTTGCAAGATGTCATTCGACGTTTTCCAAATAGTAAAGCAGCCAAACTAGCGGCAGGGTATCTAAGTAAAATTAAATAACTTGCAATCCTCGGCGGGCTCTGTATTATACGCATCCCGTTGGGTCGTTAGCTCAGTTGGTAGAGCAGTTGACTTTTAATCAATTGGTCACTGGTTCGAATCCAGTACGACCCACCAACTTTTATTTTCCTTTTGTGATTTTTGGGTCGTTAGCTCAGTTGGTAGAGCAGTTGACTTTTAATCAATTGGTCACTGGTTCGAATCCAGTACGACCCACCAAAAAAACACTCATTCCGCTCCCAGTTTCTTAAGGGGTAATGATATGTCTGAACTTTCCAATAAAGTAGCACTTCGTCAGACGGTCCAAAAATATTTGTCAGAAGCCGAAAAAAGCCTCGAAACAAAAAACATTGATAACGACCAAATTCGTGCTGAGATAAAATCTTTGCTTAAACAGAAAAATGCTGTTTTGGTGGCTCATTATTATACTGATGATGCTATCCAAGAGCTGGCAGAAGAGACGGGAGGTGTCATAGCCGACTCTTTAGAAATGGCTCGCTTTGGTGCAAATCATGAGGCAGATACACTGATTGTTGCCGGTGTTAAATTCATGGGAGAGACAGCAAAAATACTCAGCCCAGAAAAAACAATTTTAATGCCAACATTAGAAGCAACTTGTTCATTAGATATCGGCTGTCCAATCGAAGAATTTTCTGATTTTTGTGACCAGTACCCAGACCGGAAAGTGGTTGTGTATGCCAATACCTCTGCCGCCGTTAAAGCTCGTGCTGATTGGGTTGTAACTTCAAGTATTGCTTTAAAAGTTGTTGAGCATCTTGTTGATCAAGGTGAAAAAATCATCTGGGCCCCAGACCAACATTTAGGTGGATATATTCAAAAAGAAACAGGGGCTGATATGATTCTTTGGGATGGTGCTTGCATCGTTCATGAGGAATTCAAGGCGAAAGGAATTTTGGATTTAAAAGCAGTTTACCCTGACGCTGCAGTTTTAGTTCATCCTGAATCTCCTGAGTCTGTCGTTGAGGTTGCAGATGTTGTTGGTTCAACCTCTCAATTGCTTAATGCCTCAAAGGCTATGCCTAATGATACTTTTATCGTTGCTACAGATAGGGGTATATTCTATAAAATGAGGCAAGCTTCCCCAGATAAACGCTTTATAGAAGCCCCGACCGCTGGCTCTGGCGCGAACTGCAGAAGTTGCGCTCATTGTCCTTGGATGGCGCTAAATAGCCTAGAAGCACTTCGCGATTCACTTAAAGATAATCTTGGTGAAATATTCGTTCCAGAAGAGACAAGAGTAAAAGCACTCATACCACTTCAAAGAATGTTGAATTTTCAGGCCAGCTAATCTTATCAATTTATAATATGCATTGAGTAGGGACGCAGGATTAATTTCCTAGCGTCCCTAAATATTTCATTTCTAAATCAGAATATGCCAACTGTAAGCGGTCGCATTCAAGGCTTTTTCTATTAAAGATACTTTTAAGCTCTTGATAATCTCGATTTGACACAATGGAAGCAACTTTATCTTTTAGTTCTGTTGTCTCTTGGACTAACTGCCTATTTTTCTCTCTCTGCTCTTGGAGAGGTTTAGAAGTCTTTAAAGAAAGAGGGTTAGTTTCACTGATTAGTGCATTAACTTTTTCTTTTAATTGTTGATTTGTTTCCTCTGCGGTATCTAGCTCTTGAACTAACAAGGTTACACAAGTTTCGGATTCTAGTAATAATCGCTCAAGCATTTTGCTGTCTTTTTCTTGTTCAACCAAACTATCAGAGTGAGGTGTATTTTCTAAGGCATTACTTAAACCATCACGGTAGGAAACTAAAGTTTCTTTTTTATTGGCATGTAAGGTTTCAAGATTGCCAATTGCCGTCTGGTTGTTTTTATTTAATTGCTTTTCGAGTTCAACCAATTTAGCATCTTTTTCACTAATATTTTGTCTTAATGTGGCAATAGAAAGGTTTGAAGTCTCCAGCTCCTGCTCCAATTGTATGATTAGGGATTGTGTTTCTTTTGACATTCGTTCCATCTTACTTATGGCTACTTTTTGTGCTTCGAGTGTATTTTGAGGATTCGGAAGACTGTTGTTTCTTTCGATTTCAATTTTTAATTGCTCAATTACCATTTTTTGTCGTTCAGCGAGACTATTTAGGCTGGAAACTTGTTTGAAGCTGGTCGTCCTAGTTTGTTTCAATTGCACCTGGTGAGTTGGAGCATGTAGGCTTAGTTTTTGTAATTCATCTGGTTTGTTTGTTTGATGCTCTTCTAGTAATTGAATTTTTTTACGTAAATGATCAATTTCTGTTTCTAGGCGTTTTTGCTCGATTTTTTTCTGGTCTAATTGTCTTACTCTCTTTGTTGCTCGGTCTATATTTTTACGTAAATCATCATTTAATAAAGTTTGATTTTTTAATAAAGACTCTTTGGTAATGAGAATTTCTGCGGTTTGTAAAAACTCTTTTTCCATTTCTTTTAGGCTTTGTTGAAGCTCTTCGGTATTTGTTGTTTGTAATTTTGGAGCGGATAATGCATAGATAAGACTGGATAAAAACCTATTGAGAATTGGTCTTGGCTGGTCACTGGCTTGATTGAGAAGAATTGCTCTTTCGGCCCTAAGAATAGTTCCCCAGATTTTCAATTGATTAACTTTATAAGGTTCAGTTGTCCTAGGTGTGATCGAGTTGGCTGCAAAATTAATTTGCAGATCTAGATAATGTGCAAGTCTTTTAAATGCGTGAGTTTCATTATTCGTTGCAGCCAAATTGGCTGATTTTTTATCAATATTTGAATTTTTTGCTTTTAGTCTTTTGGAAAGAGATCGACTAAGCCACCAGACAATTAGGTTGCCACACAAAAGAAGGGTGCTTGCTTCAAGTAAAGTCCAAATCATCCACTTTGACATAGAAACTCCAAAATCATATACCAATGGATTTGATATCGATTATCATCTAACATGAAAATATATTTTGTACTTATCACTTTAATCGTAATATTAGTGGATTAACATATTATATGAGTAAAGAAATTATAGACTTTATGCGTAATCGTGTATCAGAGCCAACGCTTATTGCTCCTTCTCCCAGTGAAAGTGAATGGTTATCTATTCTTAATGCCGCAAGTCGAGCACCAGATCATGGTAATTTAAAGCCATGGCGGTTCCGTATATATGAAGGAGAAGGCCGTTCTAAACTTGGGCAAATTTATTGGCAGCATGCTTTATCGGAATTAGATTCTATGCCCGCAGAAAAGGAAGAGGCTTTTGTAAAAAAAGCCTACAGAGCGCCTGCTATTTTATTGGTTTATGCTCATATACAAGAACACCCTAAAGTTCCACCTATCGAACAGATTATGGCGGCTTCTGCAGCGGCTCAACAAGCGATATTAGGGCTCAATTCGCTTGGCTATGGCGCGATGTGGCGGAGTGGTCCAGCTTGTTTCACTCAAAAGACAAAAACACTATTAGGCTTAGAGTCAAATGATCAGATCGTTGGACTTATTTATACAGGAAAATCTGTTGATAAGAAGCAGCCCTTGATCGAAGTTGAATTAGAAAGTCGTTTAAAATGGGTAAGAGATTAATTTTTAAGGTTTATTTAATAAAACTTGTTGCAATCTCTTTGAGGCATCACTAAAATACGCGCACAAATTACGCAGAGCGTAAGTATGGTGAGCTGTCCGAGTGGCCGAAGGAGCACGCCTGGAAAGCGTGTATGTCGAAAGGCATCAAGAGTTCGAATCTCTTGCTCACCGCCATTTTTCTTAAAAAAGACATCAAATGATGTCTTTTTTTTGCCCCGAATTTTTAAACTTGGTTTTTATTCCCAAGTCGCGTCCTTTTCCGATAATTCAAAATGAATGTCACGACCATCTGAGCACATTTGCATCACTTTGGCTGGCGATCCATCACTGTTAAATGTGACTAATCCAATGCCTGACTGATTGAGCAGTCTCTTTCCATGTGCCGCCTTATCCGGTTTATGGGGGGTGACTTTCATGCTACGGCGTCTAGTGAAAAGGTTTAATGGCGACTTAGGTGAGTATAACCAGCGGTTTAGACGATCGAAAATATCGAGTAGTCGTTTGGGAAATTCGTTTTTAACACCGCTGCTGGTAATTTGCCATATGTCTGAATACTGTTGTTCACTTCTCAATTGGATATCATAAACGAACGAATAATGAACATCGCCAGACAGTATCACAAAATTTTTCGGTGTTTTGTTGTGTTTAAACATATTCATCAAAGCGTGGGCGGCGCCAGGGTGGGCCATCCAGTTTTCGGCATCCACCATCAGGGGTTGGCCAAACCAGGTAAATACCCGCTGAATACTTTCTATCAGCTTGACGCCAAATATCGGTGCGGCTGACACCATGATAACGGAATCAAGTCCTTTTAATTGTTGCTGAAGATCCGTTAGGGATTCCCAGTCCATTAATCCTGAAGGTTTTGCTGTGGATTTTTCTGAGCGCCAACGTTGTGTTCGGGTGTCCAGAACAACCAGAGGAGGCGAGGTGTTCCAGGTGTAATTCCAATTTGATAATCGAACGAGTTTATAAAGATATTCATCATGTTTTGATGTGCCTGGTGTAAGTAAAACTTCTTGTGCTTCGTCGAGTAGTTCTGGGGCAAATGAATCAGGGGAATTCCCCCAACCTTGGCAGAGTAAATATCCTAGTAGCGCATTGCCAATGATACGTGATGAAAAAGAATGGTTGTATGCGGTTTGTTCCCATGCCGCTGTAAGGTTCCAATCATCAGTAATGTCATGATCATCAAAAATCATTGCAGTCGGAATATGGGCGAGTGCTCGACGTACCTTGGATAAGCCCTCGGCAAATTCTTGTATGATAGGGGCTTGTTGCTTATAAGTTTGCGCATGATCATCAGATAACCCAGAAGGTGGTTTAGACATATCGTTACTTTTGAATACGAGATTCCAACCAACGGGCGACCAAACCAGAGCATACATTGCAAGGATTTCAGCTAGTGAAATTAAATGGTTTTGTGCGGTATCTGTTGTGAATACAGGCTTTTTCACACCACCAAAGATTTGATCAATCATTGTTACGCTGGCTTTGTTATCTGGCAGCAACTCTTCGCGAGCATAATAGTAAGCCGTTTCTTTATGGAGCTTGTGTGCGCTCTCAACTTCTATACAAGGCAGTTTCTCATTGGGTAATCCAAGATGAGGTATGAGTTGATGAATGGCCCATAGCATTGGAGCGGCTACATCATCTGCATAGATTTGATCACCACTCATGATCAATACACTTGGCCATTTTTCTAGAGGTGTCTTTTGCAATAATTCATCGACTCTCAAAAGACCGTCTTTGCTAGGGTGATGTGGTTTGCGACATGAGCCATGTAGGATGTTTTTTAGAGTTGGCTCAAGGATAAAGAAGGGTAAAGAATGATCTGGATAAACAAGGTCTTCGGCCCACTGAGTCCAATCAATCCCATTAAGACGTAAGTCATAATGAATGGCTTGACTGGTTGGTAAAGTGTCATTTAGCTCAATATCTAAAAGCTGTATGAACAGTTTGTCACCAGCTTTCAATTCCGTGTGGTATTTGCTTATTTGTTCGCTATCAAGCGTGATCAGCTCTGCTTTGTCCTGATAGAGAGTTAATTCTATTTCTACAGACTCAGCAGTCATCAACCAAAACGTTAGCCGGTCAGTCGTCATCCTTCTTAATAGCGGGCCAGCTAATACCAGCATAAATTTCCTCACATCAACTTGTTGAATGGATTCCTTTATTCAACAAGTTAATAGGTCAGGATGCAACCAAGTGATCAACAATATACTTTCCTTCCTTCGTGGTTGATGTGACAGTCATTTTTGCGCTCAGTATTAATTGCATACCGTCAGTTTTGTATATATTTTGAATAAAATTGAGTTTTAATCTAGACACTCGTTCTACTCTCGATTCAATATGGAACGCGTCACCGCTGGCCAAAGAGCGTTTGTATTCAATTTCCGCTTTTACCAGTACAAGATAAATGCCTTTTTTAGTGATTTCGTCAAAGTCTAGACCACTAGACTTTAGAAACTGGTGTCTAGCGTGCTCAAGATAATTTTGATAAACGGCATTATTGACAATACCTTGCATATCACATTCATAGTCACGTACTTCAAAATAAGTGCTTTTTACATTGCTTGTATCGTCTTGTGGGTCTATCACTATTTAACCTTAAATCTTAATGGTTTATTGATGGTGTGCAATTTGATTTTTGCCGGATCGCTTCGCGTATAATAAGTAATGGTTCGCTCTTTCAACCAATTCATTAGGACTTTCATCACCAAGCAGAGTTGCTATACCGATCGAAACGGTCACCTGTCTTAATAAGACTTTAGTATTTTTATAGCGAATCTTCTGAATCGAAACCTGATTAAGTAAATATTCCGCTAATTCAGAAGCTTGACTTAATTCTGTTTGATTTAACAAAATAGCAAATCGTCCACCATTAAGCCGCGCAATAAATCCATTCTTGGGTAACAATTCCACTAATAGCTTGGCTATATATCGTATTAAAGAAGTGCCTGCTTTATTGCCATATTCCTTATTAATTTCACCCAAGCTATCAATATCAACGAGTAACAAACTTAGGTCATCTTCTGCATAGGGAACTAAGGAAAACAGCTGCTTTTCAAAACCTTTTTCATTAGCAAGAAAAGTTATGGGATCTAGTTCAATATTTTTTTTCATCTCGGACAATTCTTCGCGTAATGCGGCTAGCTCTGTCTGGGCAGCTATTAATGATTGTCCAAAATTATCAATAGCTTGCTTCGCCTTTATAGATCCATGTTCAAGCAATAACGCTATCTGTTCTATTTTGCTTATTTCGGTTGTATCTTTTAGGGCTTTGCGTGTTTTTTGTAATGTAGAATTGAATGTCATTAATTCATCAGAGAGAGCAGATGTATCTTTTTCTAAATCATCAGTTAAGTCTACTAACACTGGGCTCTGACGATGAGCAGAGCGAAATTCTTCAGGGATTAAGAATTCATTGAAAAGATCTTCAGAAACAAAAGTCGGTAAACTGCCAAATCGGCGTAGCGCTCGGTCAACTATTTGGTTGAGCTTAGGGCTCCTATTGGAAGCATATTCGTACCATATCCCATAATTATACGGTGTTGGTGGGATATTCAGTTTCATCATAAGCGGAACCGCTGAGCGCATCAGTTTATTCGCTTGTTTTATATTCTGTTGGAACATCGGAACCTCTGCTGTCACGGTTTATCATTTAAAAATCCCTGTTTATTAAATGGTAGATTTTAAAAAGAAGCTTTATAGGCTTGGTAACATTAGACTGTGGTTCTAGAACGAGTTAATGGTGTTGTCTTTTTAAGGAATAAAATCATAGTAAATCTAAAAAATATATTGGCTATTGTCGACCTGTAAATTTGCTAGGAAATCCTTCTTTTTCAAGTAGCTCCTTTACTTTCTGCCTGTTATCACCCTGTATTTCAATTTGACCATCTTTAACAGAACCGCCTGTGCCGCATTGCGTTTTTAGTTTTTTACCTAAGTTTTTTAACATATCTTCTGCAAGAGGAAGTCCAGTAACAACGGTTACGCCCTTACCTTTACGTCCTTTGGTTTCTAAGGCAATAAGAACTTTTCCATTGCCGACAATGCTTTCGTTCTTACACATGCAATCGGCAATAGGCTGTTCGCAATCTGAACAAAGTCGACCTTGATCGGTTGAGTAAACTAAATTTCGTTTTTTCATAAACGGTTATGCCTCATGATATTTCTCGCAGCGAGTCATTTTAACACTTCCGCGGTGCTGATTCAGAAAAATTTTCTTCTGCATTTAATTTGTTTCTGCACTAAGCTAATGATATTAGCTTAGTGCAGAGTGTGTTTAGCATGATTAGATCGCTTACAATCCGACAGGCCAAAGAAGATGATTTGAAAAGTATCTTACTTTTTGAATTTCGTAATAAAGGCTGGTTCTCCGAATTCCTACCTCAACAGACACTTTATAAGCAAACAGAGGTGTATTTTAAGCGCTTACTGAGAAGTAAATTCAAACACATGCAATACTTGGTATATTTGCCAAATAATATTTTAATCGGTCGCTTCAGTGCTCAATTGCTTGATAACAATGCTGCTTCTTTAGAGGTGTCTTATCGAGTAGCTAAAAACTTTGTTAATCAGGGAATTGCTAGATTTGTGTTACGACGACTTTTACTGATTTGGGCAAGTTTTGGAGTTAAAGAAGTCTATGCAAATGTAGCGGAGCACAATAGGGCCTCTATTAAAGTACTATTGTCATGTGGCTTTGAAATAGAGGAAATACAAAAGGATGCAATCAAGTTAGGCAATGTGATTCATGATAGCTTACTCTTTCGCTGGTCTATTACCGAGGGAACTTTTTATAAAGTTATGAGACACGATAAGATGCCAACTTGTTAAGCATATTCATCATTTTGTCGTTAAAATTAGCATGCAAAGCAATTACTTGATTAGTTATTGGGTGGTTAAACTTAAGGCTTGAAGCATGCAACATTAGCCTGAACTCTTCCGGCCATACTTCTTTCAAAGCTTTATTTATATGGCGACAACCATAGCAAGTATCCCCCACTAAAGGGTTAAGTAGATGCTTAAAATGGCGGCGAATCTGATGTTTCCTACCTTGTTTGGGAATGACCTCCACCCAACTTAAACGCATACTATCGTATCGGCTAACAGGTATAGGGAGGAGAAATTGATCTAATCTTTTAAAATGTGTTTCTGCCTCTTTTTCTGTACCTTCTATTTTAAATCGAGATCGTCCTTTTTGTTCATTTAATTTAGCCAGAGGATAGTCGATAACACCGGACTCATTGCAGTAACCACGAACTAAACAATGATAGGTTTTTTGTGTTTGAGATTCAGAGAACTGAGTCGAAAGTTTTCGGGCAACGTCAGGGCTAAATGCCATAACTAATACACCAGAGGTTCCGCGATCAAGACGATGAACAGGGAAGACCCATTTTCCTGTTTGATCCCGTAATCTTTGTACCACAGCATCTTCTTCATCCTTGGCTAAGTGAGTACGGTGTACAAGTAGGCCAGCCGGTTTATTAACGGCAACGAGATCGTCATCTTGAAAGAGTATTTCCAATATCATTCTATGGTTTCTATGTAAGAGGTAATTTTATCCATGGCCATATCGACTAAGGTCTGCATCGCCTCGTCACTTGCCCATGCAATATGAGGCGTCAGTAAAAAATTAGGATGATTTGTTAGTGCTTGGAGTGGATGATCTAATGGCATAGGTTCTTGGCTTGACACATCAAAAGCCGCACCTGCAATTATATTCTTATCAAACGCCCGTGCCAAAGCATACTCATCTACGATGCCACCACGGCTAATGTTTAACAATAAGCAACTGGGTTTCATTAATGAAAACTCAGCATCACTGATTAAGTGTTTTGTTTCGGGCGTTAGAGGGCAATTAATACTGATTACATCGGCAACCCTTATTGCTTCTTCAAATGGGATATAACCGTGTCTGTGAGTTAGTGCGCCTTTACGGTCTGCAAATACGACATGCATTCCAAAAGCTAGGGCAATAGCTGCGATTTTCTTACCCAATGTTCCATTGCCAATGATGGCCATCGTTGACCCAGACAAATCTTTAATCGGAAAATCAACAAAGCAAAAATACTCAGATTCCGACCATTGCCCCGCTTTTACGGCATCGAGATAACAAGTAAGGTTTCTTCTTAAAGCCAAGAGCATAGCAAAAGTATGCTCAGGAACGCTGATGGTTGAATAGTCGGCCACATTTTGAACGGTAATATTCTTGGCCTTGCACGCATCAAGATCAACGTTATTCATACCCGTGGCCATTACTTGTATTAGCTCAAGGTTGTCTGCACTGCTTAGAGCTTGGGCATCTATAATGGCTTTATTAGTCAGTACAATGGTTGCGTCTTTAATACGCTCTGCAACCAATTCTATGGCGGAGTTTTCATATTCAACTACCTCTTTAATCTGTGAGGGGAGTTGAACCTTGATATGCTTTGGGAAGGATCCCCTGTCTAGAAAAACCGCTTTCATCTCATCCTCAACCTTATTCTTTGTTAGCGCCATCTAACAGTGGCAGTAGGTATGGCAGTACGTTTTTTAACACAATTGGTTGGCCTGCCTTGTTAGGGTGTAATCCATCATTTTGCATTAACTCTTTGTTCAGTGCTACATTTTCAAGCATGAATGGCAGGTACGCTAAGTTATATTTATTGGCAATTTCTTCATATAGGCTAAAAAACATTTGTGTGTAGCGCTTTCCATAGTTTTGTGGGATCCGATTGCCAATTAGCAACACATCAGCGCCAGATTGTTGAGCTTGCTTAACCATCTTTTCTAAATTAATTGTGGTCTGATTCAGTGGGTAGCCTCGTAAAGCATCATTGGCACCAAGTTCTAACACTACCCAGTTTGGTTTATGTTTTTCTAATAAATCTGCAAAGCGTGAAAGGCCACCTTGGGTTGTTTCTCCGCTTACACTAGCATTAATGACCTTTAATTCAGGGTGAGATTGAGAAAGTTTATTTTCAAGTAAACTAACCCAGCCATCTTGTTGTCGTAAGTTATAGGCCGCACTTAAGCTGTCTCCCATAACGAGTAAAGTAGAAGCGGATGAAAATGAACTAATAAGTAGCGTTGCTATGATTATCAGTAACTGAGCGAATTGTCTTTTTAAAAACATAAGAACCCTTTTAGAGTATATAAATATGGCTAGCAGTACTGCGATTAAAGTATCTAATTTAACCCATACAGTGGCTTCCAATACAGGTGATTTGACCATATTGAAAGGAATTAATATGGAAATCAAGGAAAGCGAGTCGGTCGCGATTGTTGGCTCGTCAGGCTCTGGAAAGTCAACTTTATTGGGCCTGTTAGCAGGCCTAGACGTCAATACATCAGGTGACATTTTCCTATATGACGAAGCATTTTCCCAACAGTCAGAAGAGCAGAGAGCCTTGGCTCGTGGTCAATATGTGGGGTTTGTTTTCCAATCTTTTCATTTGCTACCCAGTTTACAAGCCATTGAAAATGTCATGTTGCCTGCCGAACTAAAAGGCGATAAAGAGGCGCGCGCCAAAGCAGAGTCTCTATTAGAGAAAGTCGGACTTTCTCATCGTTTGACGCATTATCCAAACCAACTGTCAGGTGGTGAGCAGCAACGGGTGGCTATTGCTCGCGCCTTTGCTTCTAACCCTAAGATACTTTTTGCCGATGAACCCACAGGCAATCTTGACGAAGAGAATGGCCGGCTTGTTATTAAATTATTGTTTGATCTTAACCAGTCCGAAGGTACGACATTAGTCATGGTGACTCACGACAATGAGCTAGCCAAGATGTGTGACCGTCAGTTGGTCATGTCTGCAGGTCAGCTAACGGAAAGATCCTTATGAGTTTTGCCTTACGTTTAATGCTTAGAGACATCCGCAGCGGTGATCTGATTACCTTGTTGTTGGCCTTAATTATTTCGGTGAGCACAGTGTCATCCATAGGTTTATTTATCGACCGTTTACAGCTGTCTTTCGAGAAAGAATCGGCCAATTTATTGGCCGCGGATCGTTTAATACGATCAGATGAGCCTATTCCTGATCAGTGGATAGGGAAAGCCAACGAATTAAATTTGCAAACAACACAAAGAACATCTTTTACAACCATGATGTTTGCGGATAATTCTTTACAGCTTTCGCAATTAAGCGCTGTGAGTAGTGGCTACCCATTAAAAGGCGCTTATCTTGTCGATGATACCTTGTTTGGCAGTGGCAAAAGTTCTACTGAAAGGCCAAATAAAGGGGAGGTGTGGGTATCTTCACGTTTGGCTAGTTTGCTTAATATCAAGCTTGGCGATCTGGTAGAAGTGGGTGATATTTCATTAAAGGTTAGTAAATACCTAGTCCGAGATCCTGGTTCCAGTGGTTCAGCATTTGCTATATCACCACGAGCCGTTATGAGTATGGAAGACCTTGCGGCGACCAATGTGATCATCCCGGGTAGTCGGGTTCGCTATTATCTTTTGCTGGCGGGAGACAAAGAGGCGCTTCAGCAATATGAAGATTGGATAACGCCGCAACTTAAAGACGGTCAACGATGGAGAACTCCCACCCAGCGAGGAGAGCGTATTGGAGATACAATTGGCCGTGCTGAATCTTTTCTGTTATTGGCTGGCACCTTAGCGGTCGTTATGTCTGGTGTGGCTATGGCGTTAGCCTCCGCAAGATTTGTTAAACGCCATCTCATGCAAGTCGCTATTTTAAAAACAATAGGCGCTACACCAAGGATCTTGGGGCGACTGTTTTTATTGCAATTACTGATATTGTTTGTAGTGGGGGCTGTGATTGGTCTGGCTATCGGTTGGGGGATGCAGGAAATCATTGCCTCATTGTTATCTGGCCTCATGTCTACCAAGTTACCTGAACCATCTATTGATCGATTATGGTTGGGAGCGGCAACAGGCCTGATATCGATGGTGGTTTTTTGTTTTCCTCTGATGTCACGTCTCATTAAAATCTCACCATTATCTGTATTACAACCCACCGCAAAAATCGAATTTAATAGCTTGGCTATTTATGTTGTGGGATTTATCGGTATGTTTGGCCTGATGTGTCTTTACACAAAGGGATTTTTACTGCCCAGTATTATGACCGTTGCTATTTTAGGGATTGCTTTGTTTGTGGCGGCTATTGGTTGGTTCGCATTCAAACTTGGGCGCTCTTTAACATCTGGAGCGACCAGTGGTTGGCAAATTGGCCTTGCTTCACTTTATCGCAGGCTGATACCTAATTTGTTCCAACTATTGGTGTTTACACTAATAATCATGCTTACCTTGATTTTAGTTGGAATCAAGTCAAGTTTGATTGCTGACTGGCAGCAGCAGTTGCCAAAAGATGCGCCAAACCATTATTTATTTAATGTTCAAGCTGATCAAATTGCGCCAATTGATGATCAAACCACCCAATTAGGACTGAAGAAGTCGGACTGGTTTCCCATGGTTCGTGGCAGAGTGACGGCGGTAAATGATGAGTCAATACAGTCACTTTATCCCGAAGAGAAAGGCGAGCCAGAACTTTACGAACGAGAATTAAACCTAACCTGGTCCGATACTCTTGGTAAAGGCAACGAGCTTGTCGAGGGTGACTTTGCTGCTGAAGGTTTATCGGTAGAAGAAAGAGCCGCTGAAGAGGCCAACTTAACAATAGGAGACAAGCTGACTATTAATATTGGAGGCAATGTTATCACACTGCCCATTACGTCAGTACGTTCAGTTGATTGGGGATCAATGCAACCGAACTTTTATCTCATTTTGCCTAAGAGTGCGCTGGAAGATTATCCGGCTAATTTTGTAAGTAGCCTGTTTGTAAGTGATACAAAAGCGCAAGCGTTTTATCGGTCAATGGCGAACTTCCCAACAGTCTCAATTTTGAATGTCGGGGATATTTTAAAACAAGTTCAAACAATAATAGGGCAGCTTTCACAAGCGATTCAATTGGTCTTGCTTTGTATACTCAGTGCTGGCGCTTTGGTCCTACTCGCAAGTGTCCGCTCGACTTTAGAGGAGCGTTTGGAGGAAGGGGCTTTGCTACGTGTTCTTGGTGCTCGAGGTGCATTGGTTCGTCAGGCTTTGTTGGTAGAGTTTGGTGCTCTTGGCTTCTTTTCAGGGCTCATCGCGGCGATTGGCGCAGAAACCTGTTTACTTGGTTTACAAGTGTTTGTATTTGATGCCGAAGCGAGCTTTCATCCACTGCTATGGATACTGGGGCCATTGATCGGTGTTGTGATCATTACAACGATTGGTATTTTTGCAAGTAGAACCGTGTTAAAAGTTCCCCCCATGCTTCTATTGCGTGGGTTATAATTGCGTATTTGTTAAAATACTAGGCTGTTTAGATGTTTGTAGAAAAAATTGGCTACATTGTGAGTCGTCACACTCGAGATGTGAGTGGCCACATTGAAATGAGCCTATTTATAAAAACACCTGAAGGAACAGTAAAAGTTCTACCAGATAGACAGCTTAGTGTTTTTTTCACCAATGCTCCGTTACAAAGTCTTCCAAATGATCTGCCTGGGATCAAGTATAGTGACCCCGGCCTAAAATCATTCAACAACGAGCCTGTTGTATTGGTTCAAAGCGCAAGTTTAATGCTTCATCAGCAAATGATTAGCTTAGTAAAGCGTCATGGTTATGCCGTGTACGAAGAAGATATTAAGGCACATAACCGTTATTTGATGGAGCGCCATATACGTGGTGCCGTACGTTTTATTGGTATCCCTGATGCGAATAATCAGACATTTCGACAGGCAAGAGTGATTGCCGGTGATTGGCAGCCTAATTGGAATGTCTGGTCATTGGACATAGAAACCTCTGTTTCCACCAATACGTTACTGTCTATCGGTATTACATCAAAGGACCAGAGGGTTGCTTTTGTTGTCACTGATATAGAGACCTCATCCCCAACCATCCGCCGTTTCAGTGATGAGAAAAGTTTATTGCTCGCCTTTATTCGGTATGTGAAGAAACATTCTCCAGATATTTTCATTGGGTGGAATTTGATTGGTTTTGATTTGCAGTTTATTGATCAACGCTGTCAACTGTTAGGAATCCGCCCCGCATTCGGTGTTAATGGTGAAAGTTGGAGTATTCGATCATCTGACAACCAAGGAAAGTATTTTGCGAGCATTCCTGGGCGTGTGGCGTTAGACGGTATTACTTTACTAAAAGTGGGTGGTTACCATTTTGAATCTTATAGTCTTAATAATGTCAGCAATGAAATCCTTGATGATGGCAAGCTATTGCACGGAAATGAGCGCTGGCAAGAAATAGAAAGATTGCATAGGGAAGATCTAGACGCTTTTGTGGCCTACAACCTACAAGACTGTGATCTTGTTATGCGTATATTTGAAAAGCTAAAGCTTATCGAACTACAGCAAACGCGAGTCGATTTAACTGGGATTCCTTTTGAACAAACGGGTGGCTCAGTCGCGGCATTTGAGAATTTGTATTTACCTCGCTTACACTCTGCTGGTTGGGTTGCCCCCGCTTGGAGTGATGATGATTTTGTTGCAAGCCCCGGAGGCTTTGTTATGTCATCTCGGCCTGGCTTGTATAAAAATGTGCTCGTTTTCGACTTTAAGAGTTTGTACCCAAGTATTATCCGTACCTTTCACATTGACCCTTTGGCGCGCATTTCAGCGCAATACTCCGTCAATACCGGTAATAACGAACCAACTGGTGATCACTTGGTACCTGGATTTTTAGGCGCCAGTTTTGACCGACATCAGGCCATTTTACCTTCTCTTGTCGGTGAGCTTGCTCAGGCGCGTGAAGAAGCCAAAAAAGTCGGTAATGCCATTTTAAGCTACGCCATCAAAATCATTATGAATTCCTTTTACGGTGTTCTCGGTTCTAATGTCTGTCGCTTCTATCATGCAGAATTAGCCAGCTCTATTACTATGCGTGGTCATGAGCTGCTAGCAAGAACGCAATCTTGGATGGAGGAAAGGGGCGCTAGAGTTATTTACGGCGACACAGACTCTCTTTTTGTTACGCTTGATGACGATGCGTTAGATCCTCAAAAACTAGGTGAGCAATTACGTGATGATATTAATGCGTGTTTATCTGAATGGTGTGAAGAATACGCCCAACTCGATTCTCACTTAGAACTTGAGTTCGAGCGTGTCTATGAGCGCTTTTTTATGCCAACAATACGAGGGCAAGAGGAAGGCAGTAAAAAACGATACGCGGGAAGATCGAAAGGTGAGCTTGTTTTCAAAGGATTGGAAGCCGCTCGAACGGATTGGACACCGATGGCAAGGCAATTTCAACGTACTCTATTTGAAAAAGTGTTTAATGATGAAAACCCAGTTAGCTTTATTCAAGAAACCATTGCAACGCTCAGGGCTGGTGGCTATGACGAACAGCTGATCTACAGTAAACAGTTGAGCCGTCCTTTATCCTCTTACACTAAAAATAAGCCACCTCACGTTCGAGCGGCCGCCATCATTGATCAAAAAAGAGCAGAGCAGGGGCTTCCCTTAGAGTACAACAAAGGACGAAAGAGAGTGTATTACGTCTATCAACGTTCTGGTGTCGTGCCTTATGAAAGCGTCGAAGATTTGGTTGATTTAGATTACGAGCATTATATTGAAAAGCAGATCGAGCCTATCGCAGACAGTATTTTGCCATTTTTTAAAACTGATATGGCTAGTTTGCTCTCACAGCAAATTTCTTTGCTTTGATTTTAATTAATCACTTGTGCGAATGCCAAACACTCTTTCCGTATTGCTGAGGCTGGCTTGAATCAACTCTTCCACTGAAATGCCTTTAAGTCTAGCTACCTCTTTCGCTACCCAAGGTAAGAACTTTGGGTGGTTTTTCTTCGGACGTGGTCGAATGTTACGAGGTAGAAGGTAAGGCGCATCGGTTTCGAGTAACAATTTATCGAGAGGAATGTGCGGTATCGATAATTGTAAATCTTCGCCTCGACGCTCATCGCACACCCAACCTGTGATACCGATTGACAAGCCTAACTCTAAATAACGATCTAGCTGAGCTCGGCTACCTGTAAAGCAATGAATGATAGAGTGTTGAGCCAAAGAAGGGTGTTTTTTCAGAATCTCGACCATCTCTGTGTGGGCGTCCCTTTCATGAAGGTACAGCGGAAGCTGGTGGTCCGTTGCTAATTCTATTTGTTCGTCAAATGCGTAGAACTGTTCTTGTCGACTGGAGTAATTACGGTTGAAGTCCAAACCAGTTTCGCCAATGGCAACCGGTCTTTTAATGTTAATAAGGTCGGCAAGGTGACGTTTTGTATCCGCATTCCAAGTTTTAGCTTGGTGAGGATGGCAACCTAATGTATTCCACATGCTTGAGCGGCTGTCGCATAAGGCTTGGATTTGCTTGCTTTCCTCTAGGTCAGAAGCGATGCAAATCATGCCGTGAACTCCTGCCTGTAGCATTTCATCAATGGTCTTATCTAAATCATCAAGAAAGAAGCGATGATTAATATTTACGCCAATATCTATCATAGTGACATCATCTCTTTTGCTTCTTTAAAACTCTCAACATATAAGTCTTTCAGTGATTGTTTGGTTATGTTTTTGCTTTGTAACTGTTCAAGAGGGATTTTTTCCCATCGACCGGCTTCGTAGTCTTCTACAATTCGCAGCACACCGCCTAAATTACCTTTGTACTCAAGTAAGGCCGCCTTGATATTTTCTTCGAGGGGAAGGTTTTTCAAAAGACTAGGAAGGTCATCATCTAAAAAGCTCGGTAAATAAGAGAAAAGACCGACAATAAAAGCACCATCTACTTTTGGCGATAATGCTTTGGCTAGACTTTGGCAGAAGCAGGCACGAGACACGGCCATTGGAAACAAACAATCAGGCTTTCCTGATATGCTGCTTAACATGACCAAACTTACCCACTTTATAAGGTCTCTAATCCCGATTATTTCGACAGCACGCTGAGCACTAGAGACGTTAAATTGACTACGATAATGAGCGGTATGGGTTAGTTTTATTACTCTATAAGTTAAGGTTGGATCCCGTTCAATATAATCAGCCAATACACGAGGTGAGGACTCTTGATCATTTAATGCGATTAATAAATCAATCAAAATGGCTTTGTAAGCGAGAATTCGTTTCCCTTTAATTGTATTGACTCGTTTGATGAAGTTACCGCTAAAAGACGCTTCAGGAATGGCTTGCTTAAGTGTATTAAACTGATCTTCTTTTTCTACTTCATCTATCCAGATATTTTTTGTTGATATCAGTTCGTTCTTGCAGCTCTCGATTACGTTTTCGATAGAACATTGGTTCAAATTAAAAACAACAGAAGTGAATACATCTAAAATTGCGGGTGGAATAGCCTTTAAATCGGGATTTTTAATACCTAGTTCGTAACCATCTAAGCGAAGAGCTGAAAGTGTATCAAGATGTTCTTCTTGTAACTCTATGCCATCAATAAAAATAACCATATGAATATTGCTTTGCAGAGGAAGCTTGCTAAGCTGGTCAATATGGCTTTGAAAAAAAATGGTTTTTTGTTGAGTTATTTCGGTAATATTAGAATCGATAAAGAGAGAGCTTAAAAAAGAGGCATCCTTTTCTTCTATTTTGTTATCTGGGTGTACTATAAAGTAGGCAATCGTCTGTGAATTAAGGTTTACAACTGCTTTAGTACAAAAAAGCACATCGTTGTTCTTCATTTAAGTTCCTTGATAGAAGAGTTGTCACAAAAAAATACTGTAACGCTTAGCCGAATACAATATCATGGTTATAATGGATTAATGCCTTAATTTAAAAATGTTTGGAGTTTTATATGGCAAGCATGTTAGACGCTATAGACCAAAGAACCAAGTTAGTAGGTGAAAACCGCTTGGAGCTACTCATGTTCCGTCTTGGCGGAATGCAGATGTTTGCAATCAACGTTTTCAAAGTCCAAGAAGTAGTTCAACTGCCAAAATTAAATTTAATGCCACATAGACATCCATCGGTAGCAGGGGTAACGCATTTTCGTAACCGTACTATTCCAGTCATCGATTTGTCTGAGTCCATTGGTATGCGTCCAATTGATCGCAGCCAGCCATGTAACCTTATTGTTACAGAGTATAACAATACTGTTCAAGGGTTTATGGTTGGGGAAGTTGATCGTATTATCAATATGAATTGGAATGAAATTTTACCTCCACCAGATGGCGCTGGACGCCAGCATTATTTAACAGCCATTACTCGAGTTAATGATCGTATCGTCGAAATTATTGATGTGGAGAAAGTATTAGCTGAGATTTCACCCTACGACACAACAGTCAGCGATGACATTATTGATAAAGAGCTAATGTCTTTGGCAAAAGGGTTGGAAGTGCTTGTCGTCGATGATTCTTCGGTTGGTCTTGCTCAGTGTCGCTCCACACTCGATTTTATGGGAATTACAGTACATACGGCAACTGACGGTAAAAAAGGCCTTGAGACTTTAAAGAGGTGGGCGGCAGAGGGTGAAGTTGTACCTGAAAAGCTCCTTATGATGATCACCGATGCCGAAATGCCTGAAATGGATGGCTATAGGCTAACTCGTGAAGTGCGTGAAGATCCTATGCTAAAGGATCTCTACATTGTTTTACATACATCATTAAGCGGAAGTTTTAACAAGGCAATGGTTCAAAAAGTTGGCTGCGATGATTTTTTATCTAAGTTTCAGCCAGATAAGCTCGCTTCTTTGATACAAGAAAGAATTCGTTCTGTTATCGAAAAAGAGTAGATATTAGATACGTTCAATGTAAAAGCAGGCATTTGTTGTCTGCTTTTTTATAATGGCTAGGAAGGATACTTGTCTCTTATGCCAACTTACGAAATATTTCTTTTATGGGTTCTTATTGGTGCAGCAACTGGCTCGGTTACTGCTCTTATTAAAACTTCTCCAACGCTTATTGCTATCCCATGCTTATATTTCTTTTTTCCAGTCTTTGACCTTTCTTTTGAGGGGTTAATGTTACCCATTGTCGCGACTTGCATTATCGCATTCATTCCTGCGAATCTTTATGCTTGGTTAAGTTCAATGAGGTCTGGTGCTGTAGATCATCAAACTTTGATGAAATACGCTCCGGGTATCGCTATGGGTGGTGTCATTGGTGCACAGCTTTTATCTCTTATTGATATTACAACCTTCAAATTTCTTTTTTCTTGTATGGCTGTCATTGCCATATTAAGTAGTGTCTTTTTTATCAAATATGAAAATGAGAGTGAAGATAAAAACATAACCACCGAATCAACAATGACGAACCTACCACTTGGCCTAGCCATAGGAGGGATGTCACTCATAACAGGAAGCAATGGTGAAGTCTTTAGTCGTATCTTATGCCAATTTAAAAAAATAGCATTAAGTAGACAACAGGGTACTGTTGAAGGGCTAGTGTTATTCTCATCTATTGCTGCTCTGGTTGGTTTTGTTTACCCAGCACAAAGCTTTGATCACTATAATCTAAGTGGTTTTGTCGGAGCGTTACATATACCATCAGTCACTATTTTAGCAATCAGCCATTTGTTTTTTTTCTGGCTTTGCCTTGATAGAGGCACAGAATTAGATAAGCGTGTATTGAAGATAAGTTTTGTGGTTTTTGTGGTCTGTTCTTTATTTCGGTTATGGTTTAGCTAGATTATGTTTGTCAGTAAAGTTGACAAAGTACACTCTCTCGGAAACGAAAATAAACAAATAAGCCCCTAATAAGCTTAGAATTTTCATTATTGTCTGCGGTTTCTTGACTTATAATGAACTGAGAATTTCAATTAAAAGGTATAACATGAAAAACTCAAGCGACTATGGCGTATTGATGATGAATTTGGGGACACCGGATGCACCGAAAACTCCAGAAGTACGTCGCTATCTTAGAGAATTTCTTTCAGATTCTCGTGTTGTTGACCTTAATCCTCTTATTTGGAAACCAATCCTTAATTTAATTATATTAACGTTACGCCCACCCAAGGTAGCTAAAATTTACCAACAAGTATGGATGGAGGAAGGTTCTCCTTTATTAGTACTTAGTGAGCGCTTGAAAGATAATGTTAAATCCGCTTTAGTCAAAAAAACTGGACGGGCAGTCCCTGTGGAATTAGCAATGACTTACGGGAATCCGAGCGTAGAAAATGCGGCCAAAAAGCTAAGAGATCAAGGCGTTAAAAATATTGTGGTGATTCCTATGTATCCACAATTCTCCGCTACTACGACAGCGGCGGCTTATGATCGTCTCATGAAGTCATTAAAACATTGTCCACACTGGCCATCTTTACAGCTTCTGCATGATTATGCAGAACACCCTTTATACGTTGAAGCCTTAGCAAACTCAGTGCGGACCCAATGGGACAAGCAAGGGGAGAGGCGTCATCTTGTTTTTTCTTATCATGGTATTCCAAAACGTTATGTAACAAATGGCGATCCTTATTCACGTCGCTGTGAAGCAACCAGCCGTTTGGTTGCAGAAGCATTAGAGCTGGGCGATCATGAATGGACGCATGTGTATCAGTCACGGTTTGGTCGGGAGGAGTGGCTTAAGCCTTATGCCGATGCTACGTTGAAGGCGTTGCCCTCGATGGGAGTGAAAAAAATTAATGTCATCAGTCCTGCTTTTTCCATTGATTGCATTGAAACGCTTGAAGAAGTGACTTTGGAATTAGGTGATGAATTTAAAAATAATGGCGGCTTAGCATTTGATTACATTCCCGCTTTAAATGATTCCCCGGATCAAGTTGATTTGTACGTCGACTTAATTGAGAAAAACACTAAGCAATGGATTTAGAATGGTACTGAGTAATTCAAAGATAAGCACAATTGCTTTTGATGCAGATGATACGCTTTGGAAAAATGAAGATATTTTTATTCATGCACAAGATGAGTTTATAAATCTTCTCCTACCGTATCATGACGAGTCTTATATTCGTTCTCATCTAGCTGGAGTACAGATCAAAAACTTGCAGCATTTTGGTTATGGTATTAAGGGATTTACACTTTCAATGATAGAAACGGCTATCGAATTAACGGAAGGCCGTATAATTGGGAGTGAAATACAAACTATCATTGAGCTTGCAAAATGTATGCTCGCGTCGCCTGTAGAAGTATTACCGAATATTGAAACTGTTCTCACCAAGTTGAAAGCTAAGTATCGTTTATTGGTTATTACTAAAGGGGATTTACTCGATCAAGAAAGTAAACTAGCCCGATCGGGAATTGCTGAATACTTTGATGCTATCGAAATCATTAGTGAAAAAAACTCTCTGACTTACAAGCAAATTTTGCAAAGGCACAATGTGCTTCCAGAGAACTTCTTAATGATTGGCAACTCTTTAAAATCAGATATTTTGCCAGTGCTCGATATCGGAGCGAAAGCCTTACACATACCTTACCATACAACATGGGATCACGAGAAAGTGACTGATGACACTTTATCTTCGTATCAAAACATCGAAACGATTAGTGATATTTGTCATATTTTTGATTACTTAGCGCTTTCCTCATCAAATATAAAGGCAACAGTTTTATGACTATTTTAAAAATTTGTGTGTGCATGCTAGCTCTAATATCAATGATGGTCCACTCTGAAGAAAGCTCCCTAGATAAAGCCAAGAATAGTGCCGCTAATTTATGGGATAAAACAAAAACAACTGCCGAGGAGATTGCTCAAACAACTACCGAAAAAGCGTCCGAATTTGGTAAAAAAGCTTCAGATGTCGGCAAAAAGGTATCAAAGAAGACAAAAGAAACGGGTGAAGTCGTTTGGGATAAAATGCAAGAAGTCGGTGCTGCTGCCGCAGAAGGGGCAAGAAATAGTGCTTCTAAAATAAGAACTTATGTGGGGGAAAGAAAGGGGTGTGATGAAGACACAGTATTTTGCTATAAAGACAAAGAATAAAGTAAATGCAGGAAAAGTCCGATAAAGCATCAAGAGAACCGGTGTCGAGTAACTGGGAACAAGAGTTTCTAGAACAAAATGACGTACACATTAAAGCGGCCAAAGTTCGTTATAGATGCCCCAAATGTGAAAGCCTATTAACTCTTAAGAAAGGATCTAATGGCCCTTTTTGGGGATGTGAGTCATATCCTACCTGCGATTACACCGCTAATGATGAGGCGGGTAAGCCTGTAAGAGCAAAGCGTTATTTCTGTCCCGCCTGTCAGTCCCCACTGAGAAAGAAAAGCTTTAAAGATAATGTTTTTTGGGGATGTTCAAACTACCCAAATTGCAAGGTAACAGTTGAAGATGATAATGGTGCTCCTTCAAGCACCAAAAAATACCCATGTCGTAAATGTGGTCATTACTTGGTTAGGAAGAAAAGTAAAAATGGTTATTTTTGGGGGTGCATTACTTATCCCAAATGCACAAATACACTTAATGATGATAAGGGGCTTCCTGTTTTAAAGAAAAAACGCTGAATACTAACTAATAGCTCTTTTCTACAGCTTTTAACGCAGAATCTAGTTGTTTGTACTTAAAGCAAAAGTTTTGATCAATGAGTCTTTTGGGGATAATTTTAGGACCTTCAGTTAGCAAACTAGCCATCTCACCAAAAATAATGCTCAATAGCCACCTTGGAGTCGGTAAAATAGCGGGTCTATTTAATGAATTGGCATATAAGCGAGCGAATTGGCCTTGCTGTACTATTTGTGGAGACACCAAGTTGTAAACTCCAGAAAATGATTTGTCTTGTATTGCTTCATCAATCGCTTTAATAACATCATCAATATGAACCCAAGAAAACCACTGTTTTCCACCAGCAATAGGGCCTCCTGCTCCACACTTAAAAGGAAGTCGCATTTTAGCAAGAGCGCCTCCTTTTCCTAAAACGACACCTAGACGAAATATTACAACTCGCGCACCATCATTTAAAAAAGCTTTAGCCGATTGCTCCCAGGCAGCACAAAGTTTATGCGCAAAGCCTGAAGAAGGGGGAGTATCTTCGTAAAATATATCGTTAATTGATAAGCCATAGAACCCTACCGCTGACATTGAGATGACCAGTTTTGGAGGTTGGTTTAATGCATTTTTAATATTGTCAGTTAACGTTACTCGACTATCGTATAAAGCCTTTTTTCGTTTTTCACTCCAAGCTTTTCCTGCAATATTCTCTCCGGCCAAATTAATAAAAACATCAAATTGTTCATTTATTTCAGAAAGTAATGGTAGGGTAAGTTGATGTATCTTTTTATCGAGACGATTATCTACTTTTCTCACATAGGCAAATACTTCGTGGGAGTCATTAAGCAGTTTTTTGGTCAAAGATTGCCCAATAAATCCAGTAGCGCCCGATACGAGAATTTTCATTGAACTAAGCTCCTTTTCAACAGGGATGAAATTCATAATACGTATGAAAATAAAAAGAGGATCAATCACTTCCAAAATATAAGTAAGAAATGATTTTTTAATCAATTTAGGTACAAGTTTAAAAGGTTTTTTGCACTGCACCTTCTTTTTCTAGAGTAGGATGGATAAAATGGCTAAATCAAGAAACATTAGGTATCAAAATGCTACGCAAAGAATACGATCACATCATACTTCTTGCACATGGAAGTCCAGACCCTCTTTGGAAGCAACCTTTCGAATCGTTGTACCAGCAAATTGTGGATGTTTATGGTGAAGATAACGCGAGCCTCGCATACATGGAGCTAACTTCTCCTTCATTAGAAGATGCAATAGCACAATTAGATACAAACGTTAATAAAGTCGCCGTCCTGCCTCTTTTTTTAGCTGTTGGTCGCCATCTGAGGCAAGATGTTCCAGCCCAAATCGATGCGTTACAAACAGAAATGCTAAAGATAGAGTTGTTACCTCCAATCGGTGAGGATGAGCTAGTCAAAGAGGCAATGAAATCCGTTGTTGCGAACCATTTAGGTAAGGTTTAACAATGCTCTTATTTTTAGTTAATTCATGGAGTCTAATGGATGCTATTTAGACACTTGCCTGATGAAATATTTCAAGCGCTAAGCGGCTCAAATCGAGCATTAATAGAAGCAGTATTAAATGATCTCGCAGATGTTTTTTACGATCACGCTGAAGATCCAATTAAAGATAAGTCGACCATCATTGAATCGATTGAAGATACCCTTCATAAACTTGATACGCTTGCTTGGCATGATGATCAAAAAGAATCTTTTGACTCACCAAAAACCATTCATGATTATGCATTAAGAATTTATCACCGCTTGGTTAATACCGGTTGGTTAGTAGAAGAGCAGGAGTTGTACCGAGTCAGTGTACTAATGACTCCACAAATCTCTATGTTACTTCGTTCACTGGTCGAAATCAGCCGCCATGGTAAGCGAAATTACGGTGCCACCGTACTTAGTATTCTTAGTAACTTAGAATCCGTTGCGAACCATCCTAAAGAGCGAGGAGTAACACTTCGGCAGTCAGCTGAGGCATCAAGAGATTTTTCGGCACACTTAAATCAGATATTGCTTGGTATTCGTAGTCTACAACGAGAGCTTTTTGCGAGTAGAGACCCTAAAGCAATTGTCGCGGGATTCTTTGATTTATTTGTAGAAGGCATATTAATCGCTGACTATAAGACCATTAAAACCAGCAATAACCCGTTCCGTTTTAGGCGTCAAATTCTTGAGTTAACTCAGGAGTTTTTAAACAACCCCGAAACCATGGGGCAAGTTGCACAGTGTTATGTTGATCAGCAGTTAATTACGATGGCAGAAGCTCAAGCCATGGTTGAAAAAGATTGCCGAGATATCATCCAAACATTCAGTAATATTGAGCAACGCTTAGAGCGTATCGATGAATACCGTTATCGCTTAGAAAAACGCGCGGCGGATACGGCTCGTTACATGGATAGTTCAAGACCAGGTATGGCCAACAAAATTGCGGGCATTATTAGTGATGTCGCAAAATTCGAGAAGCTTCCGATCTTAAAAGACGTTGTGGGTGCCCGCTTTGTTGGTATGTCTTCGGCGGCACAGCCGACAAAACGCAGAGAGCCGCCACCACCGCGAGTCATGACCCCAACGGAAGTGTCTGCCGATGCGATAAAATTAAGGGATCAACAGCGTCGTTTCCATGAGGCTCGCCAAGTAACAATCCCAAAAATGCACAATTACTTGGATTCGCAAATTGCGACAGGCAAACAAAAACATATTCTCGATTTTACGATTGAATCTGTTGAAGATTTTGTTTGCTTTGATCATTTGCGTTACATCGGCTCACTAGGCGTGAGTGCGAAGAAGATAGAAGATTTATTCGAAGTTCAGTTTACTAATCAGTACTTAGATGTGCACGGCTTCGTTGAATGTCGTGAATTTACTGTAGTGCGTAGGAGCAAAGCGTAATGCTTAGAGAATTAAAAAAAGTTGTTGAAGAGTCTGGTAAGGACGCTCAAGAATTCCAACAGACAGCAAACTTTGTCATTGCCAATCAATTTGCCAGCGCCTACAAACATGGCCAACGTAAACACTATTTGCTTTTAGAGTCCTACCAAGATTATTTCGATAATTTATTTGATGCGTTAGGCATGAGACTCTACATTAACGAAAACGAGCGATTGGCGGGTGTTTTACCCATTCAGAAAGAGGCTTTTGTCCGTTTGAAAACAGATGAAACCTTATTTTTATTAGTTCTTCGCCAAATTTACGAAGAAAAAATTGAGAACTTTGAAGTCGATAACGGCTTTGTTGCAACTAACACTCACACTATCTTAGATCGATTTGTTCAATTGGTTAAGCGTGAGATCCCAACGGAAACGCGATTCAAAGATATCTTAGCCTTATTTAGTCGACACGGGATTATCATTCGCGGCAAATCCTATGAGGAAGACAGTAAAAACCAAATGATCAACATTACTCCTGTTGTTCGCTTGATTGTAACGGAAGCGTATCTACGACAATTAGAGTCATTCAATGGTACTGATCCAGATGAAGATGAAGTTGCGGATGAAAATGCAAATGCCGAAACAGAAACAACGCAAGAAACAAATCAGGACTAGGGCCAAAATATGAAAAAGTTAAATCGAATCGTATTAGTAAATTGGTACCTTCTTGGTGCAGAAGAAATCAGTATCCGCGGTAATACTGCCATCATAGGACCAACCGGTTCAGGTAAATCTTCATTATTGGACGCCATTCAAACCGTTCTGACTGGTGCGAGCAAACGTCACCTTAACTACAACGCGAGTGCCAATGATGGCAAGGCCAGTGGTCGTAGTATTCGTTCTTATATTTTGGGGATGATTGATGCTGGCCAAGCCAATGCAAAAGCTTTTGGTACACAGCCAAGACAAGATGCGACGAGTTATCTTGCTCTTGTGTTCGAAGATAGCATTACAGGTAAAGAGTCTACTGTTGGCTTAGCGCTGAGCGCATCACTAGCCTCACCAGATGAAGATGTACTTGGTCGTTTTGTTCTGTCTAACTATGGCGTAAGAAAATCAGACTTTATTGATGCAATGGAAGGCAAAAGCTACAAAGCTAAGCCATGGATTGAAGTACGTGAGGCAATGAAAAAAGTCTGTCTAGACCCATATATCAAGTCAGGCAGTGCTTCAGCAACTCAGTATATTAATCGTTACCTTGAAGAACTTAGCCCCAGTGCAGATCATCTGATTACATTGGATAGCTTTCTTAAAAACTTTAAGAATGCGTTAAAATTTGTGCCTATTGCTTCTCCTACGCGATTTGTTCAAGACTTTGTTTTGGCTGAAGCGCCATTGCAGGTGGGTGCCTATCAGAAATCTTTGACTGAATACCGTCAACTAGAAGCAAAAACACTTGAAGTATCAAAGCGTATTGATGATTTAAAACTGATTCAACAAGACTGTGAAAAGAAACATCAACATGAGCAGAGTGCAATTAACTACCAATGGATTGCAACTGAGGCTCGCTTTGATGAGCTTGGCAGTAAGCAAGATGACATTCAAGATCAGTACGAACTTCAAAAAGAGCGTGAAGAAGAGATTGAAGAAGAATTAGCGACTCAAGCTAGCTTGCTTAAGCAATTGCAAGGTCAGTTGCTTCGATTTGAGCAGCAATATGAGCATTCCGATGTTGGTTTAAAATTGCAGCAGTTAGAGCAGAATAAGAAGTTGCTAACACTTCAAGGTCAGCAAGATCAGAAAGCTATTTTACAAGTTCGACAGTTAATTATCTTATTATCTGCGTTACATTCTTTTGAGGATTTACTTTCTAAAGAAGCGATCGCGCTGGTAAACGAGTTTTCCCAGTTTAGTCAATTGATCACAGAAGAAGGTCGCATAGAAGGCAACCTTAAGCCTCTCACTCAAAAGCTTGCTGAATTGAATGATCTTTTAGACAAAGAGAAGTCTCAGATATTTGCTCAACGATCTGAATTGAACCGCACAATTCTTAACTTAAAAGATGAATGCAAGCAATTAGAGTCAGATGTGTCTTCATTGAAAGGGGGAGTTAGTCCTCTTTCTCAGAATACAAAACGACTAATCGCTTTATTAAAAGACGCCAATATTGTTGCTACACCATTGAGTCATTTAGCCGAAGTGACGGACAGGAAGTGGCAAGACGCCATTGAAGGTTACCTTGGGGCTCAGCGTGAAGCTTTGATTGTAGAACCTGAAGATGCCGAAGAAGCCATTCGAATCTTCCGTGCTCACCGACGCCAATTAATGGGTTGTCGTGTTATTGATACAACTCAGACTCGACTTTGGCTAAATCGTGGTGATCACAATTCTGCTTTACGATTTATTCGTTGCAATAATGACCATGCGCAAGCTTATTTAAACCGTCGTCTTGGTGGTATCAAACCGGTAGACACTGAGCGTGAACTTCTTCGTGAAGACAGCGCTATGACAGCGGATGGCATGTTGAAGCTTGCTGGTACTATCTCTACGATCCGCTTTGTGCCTCATATGATGGTTGGTATTAATACCGAAGGCATGCGCGAATCAAGGGAAAAACAGCTTGCAAGTTTAAGTGGCGAGTTAATGAACTTCCTTAAAGCGGATCAACGCTTAGAGCAGACCGATACACTGCTTGGTCGAATAATGGTTAATAATCAATTCGATGCAGAGAGTATTGGTAATGCCAGCCATACGGTTACTCGTTTAACTCAAGAGCTAGAATCTGTAGAAGCAGAAATAGCCCAATTGCAAAAGCATGACGATACCGAGTTACAAGAACGAATAGAAGAGCTTAAAGCTCGTATCGCTAGCGTTGAACTTGATCAGAAGAAATTGGATCGTGAGCGCCAGCAGATCGCAGAGCAGTTTGGTGCTTTAAATACTCAAAAAAGCCAGTTGAGTTCTGCTTTGGCAGCCCTTGATGAAGAACGTAATCGCCTGACGTCCAATCCAAGATACGATGCCGAATTCGCCAGTGAGCGATATGCCTTGCTAGAAAGCAGTATGGTAAATGGTGCGGCTATATACAAAGAGGCCATTAGTCGTTCTGAAAAAGCCAGTGAAAAAGCACGTAGCTTTGATCAAAAAGTACGTAAAGAAGTGGCTGACCATTATGGTAAATATCATAATGCCAATTTAGATAATGATGTTCAGCTGGATTACTTAGAATCTAAGTTTGAAGAATTTGAGCATTATGTTTCTTACCAAATCGATGTGCTAAGCGAAACAGAGTTAGCCAAATACGCTAAACGAGCTGAGCTAGCTCGCAGAGAGGCTGAAGAAACCTTCCGTTCAGATTATGTATCTAAATTGAAAGACTCTCTTGATCAAGTGGCCCACATTATTCGTGAACTTAATCACAGCTTGAAGCGTCGACCATTTAACCAAGAAATTTATCAATTCCGCTATTATCCTAATGGTGATATGAAGGATATTTTGGACCTAGTTGAACGATTCAGTGCGCAAGATCAAGCGAATGTAGGTGGTTTATTCGATCCGCATTTAAACGATGACCCTGACCATTTGCGTGCAATCGAATCCATTCAAGAACTGATTTCAGATGAAGAGAAACAACAAGATCTCGCTGATTACAGAAAATTCTATAACTTTGAAGTCGATATTCTCGACGCGGATGGCAATAAGAAAACTACCCTTAGTCAGCGTATTCAAACAGGTTCAGGTGGTGAGCACCAAATTCCATTCTACTTAGCAATTGCGGCGGCCTTATCGACCACTTATCGCTTGCATGAAACAATGGAAGGCGAAATTGTGGGTGGTTTCTCATTGGCTATGTTTGATGAAGCCTTCAATAAGATCGATATGGTAAAAACGTCTACTTGTATGGGCTTCATGAAAGACATTGGGCTTCAAGTTATAGCAGCCGCACCCGATGATAAACGTGCCGTTATGGCCGCTAATATGGATACTATTATTAGTGTTTGGCGTGAAGGCGGTGCTGTATCGATTGATGTGGCTTACCCAAAAGAAAAAGGGCAAGTATTACTTAATGGACAATCTGAACAATTAGGTGCTCCGGTATAGCCGAGAACGATATGATTATACAAAATCAAATAGATCAACGTATCAAAGAACAACTGGATGTTCATCATATGACACTTGAAAATGAGAGTTATATGCATAATGTGCCTAAAGGAAGTGAGTCTCACTTTAAGCTTGTTCTTGTTAGTGATGCTTTTGAAGGTAAAAGGCTCGTTCAACGTCATCAGCTTGTTTATGGCGTGCTGCAAGAAGAAATGACGAAAATTCATGCTTTAGCTATGCACCTATATTCAATAAAAGAGTGGGGCGAGCGCAATGCGCTTGCTCCATTATCACCCAAATGCCATGGAGGCGAGTAGGGAAGCCCCCAAACTCGGTTTAGTAATGAGTATTTCAGTTCAAATTAATGATTCGCAAAAGATTGTCACAATTACCATTATTGGGAGTTTTGATTTCTCATTATTCAATGATTTTCGTGCCGCTTATTCTGACCTTTCAGAGGTCTATAATATCTATATCATTGATATGCAGATGGTGGAGTATCTTGATAGCGCAGCTCTTGGTATGTTGCTTAGCATGCGCAACGCTATTGATACTGAAAGTGAAATCCAGTTAAAAGGAGCGAATGACTTCATCAAAAATATTCTGATGATTTCTCGTTTCGATAAACGGTTTAATATTCAATAAGGCCAAACTGATGAAATTACTGTGTATCGACAGTGAACCAGTTTATCGCGAAATTATTTCATTAAGTGCAGAAAAAGAATCTGTAAGAGTGAAAACCGTCTCAACCTTTGAAGAGGCTATACTGGCATTTGTCGATTATGCCCCCGACATTGTCACTTTAGATATCATTGTTAAAGGAGGCTGTGGCCTTGAGTTGGTAAAAAAACTTAAAGCCCTTTCCGGTAGTCGTTTTGTTCCGATGATTTTTCTAGCCTCCCATACAGCTGATTCTATTATGAATAAATGCTTTAAGGCTGGTGCAGATGATTTCATACCAAAACCATTTAACGAAGTTTTGTTCAACATAAGGCTCAAAACACATATTCGCCATGTTGAGCTAATAAAAGAAATGTACCGAAAAAATAAGGCAATGACATATTACCAAACAATGATTGAGCGAGAGCATGAAATGGCCCATCATGTTCTAGACCATATTCAAACCCGTAGTGAAAAAAACTCTAATTATCTTGCTATAACAAGATTATCTGCGGCAAGTTTTAATGGCGATCTCGCTTTAGTTAAAACTCGATCAGACGGCGCCCGTTTGATCTTTGTTGGTGATTTTACTGGGCATGGACTTCCAGCCTCTATTGGTGCGTTACCTGTAATGCAGGCATTTTTTGACGCCGTTGATGATTTGTTATGCATTAATCGCTTGTCGGAACGAATAAATAGAATCCTTTTTAATATTCTCCCTGATTATATGTTTTGTGCGGGTTACATCATGCTTATTGAACAAGGAGGAGGGATTACTTATTGGGGCGGCGGTATGCCAAATGCTTACATTCGTAGATCATGTGGTGAAGTGGGCTTTTTAAAGTCAAATCATATGCCACTTGGCGTGTTACCTGAACATGAGTTTGAATCAGGTCTTCAAAGTAATAAATTGAATGCAGGTGACACGTTGGTTGTTGTTTCAGATGGTGTTTTAGAGCTAAAAAACTGTCGTGATGAAATGCTAGGCAATGATAAAGTTAAGGAATTGATTGCAAGTTCTTATAAGGAAGAGGACTTACTCATAGCGCAAAAATTAATAGAAGATAAACTTGCTAAATATCAAGGTAATTCAGTGCAACTCGATGACATTACTTTAGTTGCACTGAGAAGTTCTTGTCTTCAATAAATTTTTTGATAGAAGGGCTTAACTAGATTAAGACTTTTTACCACCTTTCTTTTTATTTTTACCATTCTTAGATTTCGATTGGGGTTTAGGAAAAGGACGCTTTTCAGGCTCAGTTCTGAGTACTAAGAACAAATCCGTCACCACTTCAGGTATTTGTGCAATGCAGGAATGAGTCAGCTTCTCACTTTTACGAATTTGCAAAACTTCTTCATCATCAAACAAATCAGATGCCACCATAATGGGTAAAAGAAGTTCTGCAACCACTTCTTCTTTATCGGATTCAAACCATTGACTCTCAGTGAAAAAAACACCTTCCATGAATCCTGTAGCCCATTCTTGAAGCTCACTTAACTCTTCAGGTGTTTCACCCATCTCAAGCTCACAAGGAATTATAAAGCCGTCTTCAGATTCAAGTTCTTTCTGAATATCTAGCATTAAGCGAGACAAATATTGCAGAATCTGCTTTTCTTGTTTGTCATTATCAAAGTTAGGCGTGTCTTCAAAAATAACCGGCAGCCATTTTTGTTCCGGTGTAGGCATAGGACAAATAGCCAATGCTGTTAGAAAGCCATGTGCCATAACAAAGTTTTGGCATTCCTCATGAACTTGATCTGACTCCAAAAATGTTTCTAACGTCTCTAACTCAAGATCATCAAGAGGTTGGTGTGCCATGCAATTGTTTCCCTAATACAAATTAAGTGAATGATTCTAGCGAAAAGAGGGCGAAAAATCGATGCAGAAACGCTGCTGTTAAGAGATAATTCGCAAATGAATTTAAAGAAGCAGATACTTTCTCAGTTAAAACATTCTTCATTCCGTCCATTGCAAGAAGAAGCGATTGACGCATTGTGTGCAGGTCAGGATGTCTTACTTGCGGCTCCTACGGGAGGAGGTAAGTCTTTAGCCTATCAAGCTGCAGGTTTGATGCGTGATGGTGTTGCGGTGGTTGTCAGTCCTTTGCTGTCTCTTATGTCACAACAAGTTGAAGAATTAAATAATAAAGGCATTCGGGCTCAATTTTTAAATTCTACGTTGAACCCAGGTGAACAAGATGACCTTATTTGGGCCTTACGGAATAAGCATATTGATTTGTTATATCTTTCTCCTGAAAAGCTTGTTCAATCATCGGTCATAGGTTTTCTTAGCAGTTTTGAAATTGCACTATTTGCAATTGATGAAGCGCATTGTATTTCTCAATGGGGGGATTTTTTTCGCCCTGAATATAGCCAATTAGGCCAATTGAGAGATTTCTTTCCAGAAGTGCCTATTATAGCCCTGACTGGAACCGTCGATAAAAAGACTATTACGGCAATTCAAACCTCATTAAAACTAAGGGATTGCCAAGTACTGCGTAATAGTTTCGATAGAACCAATATCAAAATTCAAATAGCGCAAAAAAGGAAAGCCAAACAACAAATCTTATACTTTCTGCATCATGAGGTCCCAGGAGAAACCGGCATTATTTATTGCCGTTCAAGAAAAAAGTCTGAAGAGTTTGCTTATTGGTTAAATAACCTCGGAATTGCTAGTTTAAGCTACCACGCCGCAATGTCTAACGAGGACAAGCAAAATAATCATGCCAAATTTGCTAATAAGCAAGGCACCGTTATGGTTGCAACAACAGCTTATGGAATGGGAATTGATGTTTCTCATGTTAGATTTGTTATACATCTAGATTTACCTAGTAGCCCAGAAGCCTATTTTCAGGAAATTGGTCGTGCTGGTCGTGATGGTAAAGCTGCTAAATCACTTCTTTTATATGGTTTGCAAGACATGCTTCAAGCACAACAATTCGCTGTCTTGCAGCCTAAAGACTCAGAGAAAGAGCATAAAAGCCTGATTAGCTTATTTCAAATACTGGAAGGGCGTGGTTGTCGTCGTCAGAATTTATTGTCCCACTTTGATGAAATCATTCCTGTTTGTAATTATTGCGATAGATGCCTTTCAAATAAGTCAGAGCAGAACATGACAATAGCCAGTCAAAAAATATTGTCACTGATTTATCATACAAAAGGTTTGCAACCGTTCTCTGTACTCATTCAAATTTTGCTCGGAAAAAAAACGAAACAGGTTTTAGCCATTAAAGCGGATACTATGTCCTTATTTGGCAAAGGAAAAGAACTTGGCGACACCCAATGGAAGTCTGTCATTCGTCACTTACTCGCTTTCGAGTATATACAGATTGGTTCTTCCAGTACTTTTTCTGTACATATCAATGAAAAGGCCCGCGGCGTTTTGCAGGGAAAAACACACGTCATAATTGCTAATGAGCAATATTATCCAATACTTAATGAAGACCAATTGACTGTAGATAAAGTCAGTTGGCATAAAATTCTTGCCTGGAAATATACCTATGGCTCTGTAGATTTAAGCGATAATCAACTGAGGTTGATTTGCCTGCATAAACCTAACTCGGTGGCATCGCTTAGTCGTCTCACAGGGTTGCCTAAGAAAAGTGTTGAAGCCTTTGCCGAACCTTTAATTGAAATGATTCATGAGGTAGATGCCTTATGCCCCTAATTACACCGGAAATGGAGTTTTCTAATAATCAAGTTGCTTTACAGCTTATTCAAGACAAAACTCAAGATTGTTTTGATAGAGCAGATGAGTTTTTCGCAACAAAGTTCAAGCGGGCTAGTTGTAATTTCAAACAAAAGGGAAGGGCTGCAGGCACTGCCCATTTACAAAAAAATGAACTGCGTTTTAATCACTTTATGTATCAGCAGGACCCTATCGAATTTCTAGAAACGGTTGTGCCGCATGAGGTAGCCCATCTTATTGTTTTTCAGATTTATGGTACGACAGTCAGGCCACATGGTAAGGAGTGGAAGGCAGTAATGCTTAAAGTATACGGCCTTAATCCCAGTAGAACTCATAACTTTGATGTACCAAAACCCAAAAATGTTTATCAATACCACTGCTCCTGTAAGAGCCATGAACTTAGCAAACTGCGTCACAATAAAGTTCAAAAGGGAGTCGAGTATATTTGTAAAGACTGTCGAAAAATTCTGCAATTGACGATTTAAAATACCTAGGTGCACACAAAGATTAATTCGATAACGTGTATTTCCCTCTGATATATGCCATTTTTGATGCGATTATCAGATGCTTATAGTAGTATAGGGCCGTTTTATTTATAGCGTACTTATGATGGATTTATCGACTCGACCTAAAGAAAAACTGGAGTTAAATAAGCTCCAAAAACGTCTTCGTAGATTGACTGGCCAGGCCATTTCTGACTTCAATATGATTGAAGAAGGTGACAAGGTAATGGTGTGTTTATCTGGCGGTAAAGATTCTTATACCATGCTTGAGATTTTACGGAATCTTCAGTCAAGCGCACCAATAAATTTCAGTATTGTTGCCGTTAACTTAGATCAAAAGCAGCCAGGCTTTCCAGAGCATATTTTGCCAGCTTATCTCAAAAAGATAGGGGTTGATTTTCATATCTTGGAACGAGACACTTACAGCATTGTTAAAGAGATAGTGCCTGAAGGCAAAACGACTTGTGGGTTATGCTCTCGTTTAAGAAGAGGTTCTTTGTACGGTTTTGCCGAAGAAATTGGAGCCACCAAAATTGCACTTGGTCATCATAGGGATGATATTCTTGAGACATTATTCTTAAATATGTTTTTTGGTGGAAAATTAAAATCAATGCCACCTAAATTATTAAGTGATGATGGTAAACATGTTGTCATTCGTCCTTTAGCTTATTGCAAAGAAGATGATATTGAAGCCTTTGCAACGATAAAAGAATATCCAATTATTCCTTGTAACCTTTGTGGCTCTCAAGAAAACCTACAAAGGCAAGTTGTTAAAGACATGTTGCAAAAATGGGAAAAAGAATTTCCTGGTCGAACTGAAACAATGTTTTCCGCTATTCAGAATGTCGTGCCATCGCATCTGGCCGACAATAATTTATTTAATTTTAAAGAATTAAAACAGTCACCTGATGCCTTTGATAGACTAAATATTATTTCATTATAGGATCATTAAAAATGAATTTGACTAATAAAGCACTATTGCTTACTGCTGGAATACTAGGATCATCATTGGTTAACGCGTCTACAGCCAGTGTTGCATTAACAAATGAAACCGTTAAAAGTGATGTTAACTTTAATATGGGGACGTTTGGTATTGGTGCAGGTGTTTCTTATGATAAGGACGAGAGTGTTACTGCTGCACATATTGAATTGGGAGTAGAAGATTCAGATACTAGTGGTCCGTTACAAGTAGGTCTTGGTGCGCGTTTGTATGGTATTGATGCTGACTTGGAGCCAGATGATGATATATCTGTAGCGCTTGCTTTGGGTGGCTGGTATCGTTATACACTTCCTGAAGCTAACCGTCTTAGTATCTTTGGCTCTTTGTATTATGCTCCAGAAGTATTGTCTTTTAAAAACTTAGATCACATGTATGTTTACGAGCTACGTGCAGAGTATATGACCATGCGAAATGCTAGGGCGTTTATTAGTTACGGTAAAACGACAGTTATTTATGAAGATGACAGCCGTAAAATAGCCAATAATGGGTTTTCTGTCGGCGCTAGTGTAGATTTCTAATATTTACATGAAAAGATAAAAAGGTGGCTCTTGCCACCTTTTTTAGGTCTATATTAATCCCCTTCGTAAGCACAAAGGCTAAAGACAGAAATATTACTGTCACTCAATTTTTGGCTTCCACCTAAGTCCGGAAGATCAATGATTGCAGCTACTTCTTTTATATTTGCACCTTGTTGAGTAAGTAGCTCAATTGCAGCGAAAAGGGTGCCACCAGTTGCAATCAAATCATCAAATAATAATACTTGGTCGCCAGCTTCAACCGCACCTTCTTGAATTTCTAACTCAGCTTCACCGTATTCCAGGGCATATTTCTGTGAGATTGTTTTGCCGGGAAGCTTGCCTTTTTTACGTACTAAAATTAGTGGTTTTTGCAGTTCGTAAGCCAGTACGGCTGCAATCAAAAAACCACGAGCATCAATACAAGCAATATGAGTAATGTCTGTGCCAATGTAACGATGTACATAGGCATCAACAACCATTCTCATCCCTTTTGGATCGCTGAAAATAGGGGTGATATCTCTGAAGCTAATACCTTTTTTTGGCCAGTCTTCTATTGTTTGTATGAGTGATTTAACGTAAAAATCGTCGTAAAGCATTACAGTATAGCCTCGTTGTATGAATCAAATGTGGGCGATTTTACCACAATCGCTAGCAACCCCAACGAGTTTTTGAATTTCTTCGAAATCAATTATTTCAATTTCTTTGCCATCAACATGGATTAGTTCATTTTTTTGAAAACGAGTGATAACCCTACTAACGGTTTCTACAGCTAAGCCTAAGTAATTACCAATTTCACCACGAGACATTGATAGTCTGAATGAGCTGGCAGAATAACCACGCTTTTTAAAGCGGCTGGATAAATTCAATAGAAAAGAGGCGACTTTCTCATCGGCATTCTTTTTGCCAAGCAATACCATCATTTGCTGATCATCCGATATTTTTCGACTCATTACTTTAAAAATCTGGTGCTTTAGTGATGGAATCTGAGAGGACAACTCTTCTAAGTGACTGAATGGGATTTCACAGACGGTAGTGGTTTCTAAAGCTTTGGCAGAAACAGGGTAGACGCTTGAATCTATACCACTAAGACCGACCAACTCACTAGGGCAATAAAAACCAGTGATTTGCTCCTCTCCAACAGAAGTGATGTTGAAGGTTTTTAGCGTGCCTGAACGAACAGCAAACACAGAGTCAAAAGGCTCTCCTTGTCTGAATAAAAACTCACCTTTCTTAAGTGGTTTTTTGCGCTCGATGATTTGATCTAATCTATTAATGTCTTCGTCAGCCAGTGCAATAGGAAGGCAGAGGGCGCTTAAACTACAGTTTTGGCATTGTGATGTAAGTGTACTGTTAAAACGTGACTGTGTGTGTGTCATTGACATGTTATCTCCCTGATCTCGATCTATATAACTTTTGAGTATTTTATGGCGCCATTGAGATATTTATCAAAAGCCATACAAATACAGCGTATTAATAATCTACCCTTTGGTGTGACTTGAATCGTGGTCTGCACTCCACTACGTTCAATTAATAACATCCCATCTTCCAACATGGGAGTTAGATTTTCCACTTCATTAGAGAAATAGTCAAAGAAATGAATATTAAATTTCTGTTCAATTGCGCTTGTGTTGAGCGCAAACTGCGAAATCAACGTCATTATAACTTGATGACGAATTCTATCATCTAGATCACTAATATATCCTTTCGCTATCGCTAATTGTCCCTTTTCTATGCGGCTTCTATATTCGGATAAGTCAGTATGGTTCTGTATGTAAACACCATTTAAGTCACTAATGGCTGAAACACCAAATGCAATCAGCTCAGTATCTGCATGAGTGGTATAACCTTGGAAATTACGTTGTAGTTGACCTTCTTGCTGAGCGATCACTAAGCTATCGGTTGGTTTTGCGAAGTGGTCCATACCTATGTATTCATAGCCGGCTGCAATCAAGTATTCAATACTCATTTTCAGTAAATCAAGTTTCAAACTTGAAATAGGTAAGCTGTCATCTGTGATGCGCTTTTGCGCGCGAAAACGATCAGGCAAATGAGCATAATTAAACAGCGAAATTCTATCTGGTGATAACTCAACTACTTGTGAAAGCGTTTTTTTAAAGCCTTCTATTGTTTGATACGGAAGCCCATAAATGAGATCAAAGTTAATTGACTTAATACCTAGCTCTCTAGCGTCATCGACTAGATTTCTGACCATGTCTACGGGTTGTATACGGTGAATGGCTTCTTGAACTTTGATGTCAAAATCTTGCACACCAATGCTGATACGGTTTATGCCTTTTTCTGTTAACAACTTAAGTTTAGGCTTGCTGATTTCTCTTGGGTCGATTTCAATGCTGTAGTCTTGGCTACCATCGTTAACTAGATTGAAATGCTGCTCAATAGTATTGAATAAGACTTCAAACAACTCTTCAGTTAAAAAGGTTGGGGTGCCTCCTCCAAAATGCAGTTGAGTTACTTTTCTTGTGTGATCAAGCATAAGACTTCTTAATCGCATTTCTTCACCAAGCAATTCCACATACTCAGTACCTTTTTCATACTGCTTAGTTACTATTTTATTGCAGGCACAGTAGTAGCAAAGATGGGCGCAGAATGGAATATGGAAATACAAGCTAATAGGGGCTTGTGAAGGCGTTAGCATTTTATCAATTAATGCAATTTTACTAATGCCGGAATTAAATTGTGGCGCTGTTGGGTAAGAAGTATAACGAGGCCCAGACAGGTCGTATTTAGCGATAAGTGAGGAGTCCCAGATCATGATGATGCGTTCCTATTAAATTTTCTAATAGTAGTCTACACGTTAGGTCTTGGATGTTTGCTGACACAGATCAAGAATTAGCATACTGCAAAGCAAAAGCGCTTAAGTATTAGTCGCTTCTAACCCTTTATCAAATCTGGTCTAATAGCCGTTTTGAATACAATCTAATGACTTCACTTCCTATATACTTTGCCCATGGTGCTGGTGCTGGCCACCACAATGATTTTTTACAAAAATTATCTAAGGCTATAGTCCAGCAACATTATGTTGTTACTCCTGTTACTTTCTCCTATATGCAACAGCAAGAAGTGTCAGGAAAAAAAAGGCCGCCCCCTAGGTTTAATACGTTGATTCCAGAATACGAGAGTTATATTCAGGATGAAAATGCCTGTATTGTGGCAGGCAAGTCCATGGGAGGGCGTGTAGCCACTCAATTGACTCATCATTCAATGGTCAAGGCTGTTATCTGCTTTGGCTTTCCTTTCCATCCAGCAGGAAAGTCAGAAAAACATAGACTTTCGTTTCTACAAGATATGAAGGTTCCATGCCTTATTATTCAAGGCACACGCGACCAACTTGGCTCATATGATTGGGTTAGTCGGCAAACACTCCCAGATAACGTGGATATTATTTGGGTCGAGGGTGCAGATCATGACTTTAAAACCTTAAAAAAATACAATAGAACGATTGATGACACTATTTTAGAGATTGCCAGCCATACTGACGCTTGGCTTAAAAAACACTTAGCTAGAGAGAAATTCTATGGAACACCAAGCCGTGCTTGATGCAACAGACTTACTTTGTCCAGAACCCGTCATGATGCTTCATGTTGAAATGCGTAAAATAGCGGCCAAAGATGTTTTAAAGGTCATTGCTACTGACCCGTCTACAACTAGAGACATTCCAAAATTTTGTCAATTCCTTGGTCATAAGCTCCTTAAGCAAGAGCAAAATGACAATATCTATTATTATTGGATCGAGAAAAAATAAGCTTAAAAAAGCCCAAACAGCCGTGTTGTTTGAGCTTTTCAAACTTATAGCAAGCTAAGCGTTAGGCGACTCTTAGCTTTTTGGGTTGGTTTCTTTGGCCTATGATTGCGCTTTCATAGAGGTAAGCAAAGCTTGAAAAAGTAATATCGATATCCAATCTTAACTGGCGCGCAATGTCATTTGATGAAATCAAACCACTAATGGCTTTGCTATGCTCATCAATGACCAATAAGTGTTGTAGTCGGTTGTTTCGTTGGCTAAATAAAAGTGATTCTATATCGGATTTTTTTAAAGAGGCATAAGACAAAGCAAGTAGGTCTTCTTTGCCTCTCATTAGGTCAGAAACCATTAATTCTGAGCGCTTAAAGCCATTAGCAACATGCTTGATGAATACATCTTCGGATAGGTCTTCAAGACTGACAACACCTATAAATTGGTTGTTGGTATCCACTACGATTTTCATTCGTACGTGTTCTTTGCGCATTAATTGAACAAGCTCATCAGCGCGTGTACTGGATTCTATAACGCGTGGTCCAGTAGTGCGAAAATCGGTAAAAACAGTTAATGCTGGAGAATAAAGGTTTATATCCTCGGTTGTAATAGGCCAAGTCAAATTACTCACATCTTTTGTTGAAACATAAGTTAAGGTTTTCATGATAATTCCTCGATATAAAAATGGATTGAATTTTGGCGATTTATATCGATGAAATTGGTGGTGCTCTTGGGTTGCCGTTGTTATCAGCGGCTGACGTGACTAGTAAGTGATGATTTGGAAAAAGAATGGAAATAGGAGGTGTTGTGGCTGCGTTGAGAGAAAAATACAAAGCAGCGTCATCGTCTACTTCGTTGTTTAAGTCAGCTAAGACAGAATCATCGCATAATTGCTCCAAGTTAGGTTCTAGCCATCTGAATTGATTCACTTCTTGAGCATTGGCGCGCTGAGATATCGTCAATAAAGACGAGGCTAACACGGCAATGATCACGAGTAATTGAATTTTCATAGCAACACCTAATCCCTGTTCTATGACTTTAAATATAGGCCTGCCACTTCATAAAGCCCAGTCTTTTTATAGAAATGCCTCTTTTTTTCACGATCATCCTCTTTGCCTAAGCATTGTGATTTTTTTCTATCAGATCATTGATGCCACAAAAAAGGCGACCTCTTTAAGAAGAGAAGTCGCCTTTTTTATATCAGTTGTCCCGTCCTGAAATAGGTTTACACCTAGGAGACCTATTATGGGGACATCAAGTAATACCAAGCGCAAGCGTACTCAACGTGACTACACAATGGGCTTTAAATTACAGATAGTGATGGCCGTCGAAAAAGGCGACATGACTTATAAGCAAGCTCAAAAAATCTATGGAATCCAAGGGCGATCAACGGTGCTGACTTGGCTTCGAAAACACGGCAAAATGGATTGGTCTACCAAAGTGAGGCTACCCATGTCTAAATCCCCGAAAGCCAAAGAGACACCTGCTCAAACAATCAAAAGA
>NZ_CP025572.1:2368154-2397061 GCF_018336975.1 Marinomonas sp. CT5
TTATCAAAAAGAATTACAACGCAATAAAATAAAGCCGTCGATGACAGATGGCTATGACTGCTACCAAAATGCGTTAGCAGAAAGGGTGAATGGCATATTGAAGCAAGAATTTTTGATTGGAAGATGCAGAACTTTTAAAGAATTAGAAAGGCATATTAGTGAGTCTATTGATATCTATAATAGGTATCGACCTCACTTAAGTCTTAATATGAAAACACCAGAAGAAGTGCATGAAAAAGCCAGTATGGAATCCATACTGGCTTAACAAAAAATCGTCAACTTATTTTAGGACGACACAAGTTTAAATTTATTAGGCTGGCAGCATGATAGTTGCTTCACCCGTTACCACGACTTTGCCATCACATTCGCAAACCGTTTTTAGCGTTGCACGACGGCGGCGTTCATTAATATCGGTCACAGTAACGGTCGTTACCACTTCTTGACCAACAAAAACAGGCAAACGAAATTTCAGTGTTTGCTCTAAATAAATGCAACCCGGCCCAGGTAATTTAGTGCCAATTGCCGCAGAGATAAACCCAGCGGTCAGCATGCCGTGAGCAATAGGTTTACCAAAAGATGTGGTGGCGGCATAATCGGCATCTAAATGGACAGGGTTTGTATCGCCCGTTACATCTGCAAAAGCTTGGACATCACCCTGAGAAACTACTTTTCGATATTCAACACTTTGATCGATGGAAAGTTGTTCTAATGTATAGCCAGTCGTCATTACCAATCCTTATTTAGTCATTTTTGGTTATGGTACACTTTCAATGGATTATTCTTAAGAGGTATCTATGGTTAAGTTGGTAATTTTTGATTGGGACGGTACCTTATTTGATTCCATCGATAAAATATGTGAAAGCATGTTACACGCTGGCGTGACAGCGGGTGCGCCAAAAAGAGATAAAAACGATATTAAAAACATCATTGGACTATCGCTAGATAAGGCTGTTGCTACAGTTTGGCCAGAGCTGTCATTAAACGAGCAAAACATCATTGTTGAGCACTATAAAAATCTGTATGTGGCGTCTGATCAAGTGCCGCCGTTGGCGTATCCTGGTGTTATCGAACAGCTGGATAAGCTCAAGGCGGCAGGCTTTAAAATGGCTGTAGCTACTGGAAAAAGCCGTAGAGGATTAGAAAGGGTTATGGCGCTGACGAATACGAGAGAATATTTTGTTACTTCTCGATGTGCGGATGAGGCGTTATCAAAACCCCACCCACTAATGCTTGAACAAATCTTGACTGAATTAAGCATGTCGCCAGAAAACGCCATCATGGTGGGGGATACTGAGTACGATTTAAATATGGCGACCAATGCTGGAATGAAAAGTGTTGCTGTGACCTATGGTGCGCACCATGAAAGCAGATTAAAAGCCTGTCGACCACACGAATTAATAAACGATTTTAACCAATTATCTAACATTTTAGGGCTATAAAATGAGCTGGACAGAAGACGAAGATAGAGAAAAGTCACTTAATCAGGCACCAGATACGCAAGAAGAGAGCGCTATTCAGGAAAAAACTGAGAAAGTGGACCCAAATAAAGAAATTTGGACCTTGCTTGAAAAAACACTTAGCGAAAACCTTATAGAAAAACGCCGGGCTAGACGTTGGAGAATTTTCTTTCGATTCACTACGTTAGCCATTTTTGTAGGGATAATTTCTAGCTGGATTGTTAAATCAAACTTTGAAGAAGTCAGTCTAGAGAACAATGTGGTTGCTATGATTCCTATGCGCGGAGTGATCGGTGCGGATAATGAAATAGAATCTTCGGAATATGTTCGTCTACTTAATGTTGCCTACAAGAATCCAAGCTTAAAAGGGGTAGTTATTGAGATGAACAGTCCTGGGGGCAGTCCAGTGCATTCAGGCATTATTTACGATGCTATTCGTAAAAAAGAGCAAGATTACCCAGATATTCCTGTTTTCGTAGTTGTTGAAGATATGGCGGCTTCTGGTGGGTATTATATTGCGTCTGCGGCTAATCAAATTTATGCCGATAAAGCGAGTTTAGTTGGCTCAATTGGTGTTATTTCATCAGGGTTTGATGCCAGCAACTTGCTTGAAAAAATTGGTGTAGAGCGACGTACTTTTACGGCGGGCCGCAATAAGGCATTTCTTGACCCTTTCACACCAATGACAGAGGAGGCCAAAGAGAAATGGCAAGCAGTGTTGGATGAAACGCACAGTCAGTTTATTAACGCTGTTAAAAAAGGTCGTGGTGACAGGCTTGTTATTACGGACGATGTGTTCTCCGGTATGGTGTTTACAGGCTCTCAAGCCGTTAAAATCGGTCTAATTGATGGGTTGGCCAGTGTTAATGAAATATTGGATACCCGCTTTCCGAATGCTGAGCCGGTTATATACGAACCTAAGCAAGAGTCTTGGCGCGAATTAGCCAAAGAGCTTGGTGTTGAGATGGCAACAAAGGTAATTAACTCTACGAGCCTTCAGTAGTAGTTTGTTGAACGTATTTAAAAGCTCCTACGGGAGCTTTTTTATTGTCTAAAATGAAGTGCAGAAGTGATTCTTGCCAGATTTTGTACCTATCTGTTCTTTATTTAATATTTATCATATAAATGATAATATATTTATTAATATTATCTTTAAATCATATCTTGGGTGGCACTCTTATGGCGCGAAAAGCAAATATAGCAAGAGAAGAAATTCATCAAGCCTGCTGGGAGCTAATTGAGAAAAATAGCTTCCCCAACATTCCGCGCCTGACGGATTATTTTTCGAAAAAGGATGGGCGACGTTGTTCCAATACAACCTTTTTGAACGCCATTACAGAATGGGAAGAAATCTATAAAGAACAACAACAGCATAAGCTGAGTGAGTTAAATGATGTTTTGCTTCCCGCTTTCAAACACTTTTCAAGAGAAGTGACACAAAGCCTAGGAAAATTGCTTGATGAAAAGGCGTCTGATATTGAGCAACATCAACACAGAAAACAGGAGTCGACAGAGGGGGGCTATCTTTCTTTATCCACTGTGCTCATTGACTTACAAGCAGAACATGAAAAACTGCAACTGGAGCACCAGAAAGTCTGTCGTGAAGTTGAAATGCTAAAGGATAAATCGGCTTTCAATGAGCAAAGATATGAAGAGGTGATATCACAAAACGCGGTCTTAACAAGTCAGTTAAAGCAAGAGCAGAAGGCTAATTCAGAACTCACTATCAACCTCGCTCAGAAAGAAGTCGACCTTGCAAAACAAGATAATCAGCTAACTAGATTGAAGGATGAAAATAGACAGTTGGCACACGAACAGGAATTGCATCAACAAAACTCAACGAAGGCTGAGGTTGAGAAATGGGATGAAATGTCGAAAAAGCTTGATGCTTTAGCCAGCTCAATGAAAACCATGCAACGCAAAGATAGAGGCTCGAAACAATAACCGTTATAATGCGTCACTCGCTATTTCCGCGTATCCAAAATTAAGAAGAGAAAATGAGCTACAAACAATCCGCCGTTCGTGATTTAACCTCTATCAAAGATTTTATCCGCTGGACCTTCAGCCGCTTCCAAAAGGCTGATTTGTTCTATGGCCATGGTACAGACAACCCTTGGGATGAAGCTATTCACTTGGTTATGGGGGCTTTAAAGCTTCCTATTGATTTTGATCGAGACATGTTGGATTGCGCTCTGACATACAATGAAAAAAAACACATTCTTAAGCTGGTAGACACTCGCATTACAAAACGAGAGCCTTTACCGTACCTGTTAGGTGAAGCATGGTTTATGGGCTTACCATTTAAAGTGACGAAAGATACATTAATTCCACGCTCACCAATCATTTCACTGTTAGAAACCGAATTTACGCCTTGGTTGAAAAATTACCCATTACATATCTTAGATATGTGCACCGGGTCTGGCTGCTTAGGTATCGCAGCGGCACTCGTTTTTGAAGATGCCCAAGTGGATATTTCTGATATTAGTGAAGCCGCTTTAACTGTGGCTAATGAAAATATTTTACGTCACCAAGTAGAAGACAAAGTTCGTGCTATCCACTCTGATATGTTTAAAAACTTGGCCGGGAACCAATACGATCTGATTATTTGCAACCCGCCATATGTTGATGCTGATGACTTCCAGAGTGCACCGGCAGAATTTCACAACGAGCCGGAATTAGCCTTAACGTCTGGTGAAGATGGCCTGACTTTTACTCATGAATTTTTAGCCCAAGTCGCGCATTATCTGCAAGATGACGGTATATTAGTCTACGAAGTAGGAAACACTGAAATTGCGCTGCAAGCGGCTTATCCCAACATTCCATTTATGTGGGTTGAATTAGAGCAGGGTGGTAATGGTGTTTTTATCCTAACAAAAGAACAACTTAGCGAACTATTACAAGAGCAGAAATAAACTATGTCTGGTAATACATTTGGAACACTTTTTAAAGTCACCACATTTGGTGAAAGTCACGGTCTTGCGTTAGGCGCCATTGTTGATGGTTGCCCGCCAGGCATCGAACTCTGCGAAGCGGATCTACAACGAGATTTAGATCTTCGTAAACCAGGAACTTCAAAACACACCACACAGCGCCGCGAAGCCGATGAAGTAAAGATTCTATCTGGCGTTTTTGAAGGTAAAACAACCGGTACGCCAATCGGCTTATTGATCGAAAATACCGATCAACGTTCTAAAGACTATGGCAACATCGCAGAAACTTTCCGTCCAGCTCATGCCGATTACACTTATGACCAAAAATATGGTTTCCGTGACTATCGTGGTGGCGGTCGCTCATCTGCACGTGAAACGGCCATGCGGGTTGCTGCTGGAGCCATTGCAAAGAAATATCTGAAGCAACAGTTTGGCATTGAAATACAGGGTTTCTTGTCACAACTTGGTCCGATCAAATTGGAAGTGAAAGATTTAAGCCAAGTTTATGAAAACAGCTTTTTCAGTCCAGATCCGGACGCCATTCCAGAGCTTGAAGAGTACATGACGGCATTAAGACGCGAAGGCGACTCAGTCGGTGCGAAAATTACAGTGATTGCCAAAAATGTGATGCCTGGTTTAGGAGCGCCTGTTTTTGATCGTTTGGATGCGGATATCGCCAAAGCCATCATGAGCATTAACGCGGTTAAAGGGGTAGAAATTGGTGACGGTTTTGATGTTGTTGAGCAGAAAGGCAGCGAACACCGCGACGAAATGACACCTGAAGGTTTCCTAAGCAATCATGCTGGCGGAGTATTGGGAGGCATATCTTCTGGACAAGATATTGTTGTTCATATGGCTCTAAAACCAACATCCAGTATTACCATTCCGGGTAAGAGCATCGATCGTGCAGGAAATGCCATAGAGGTTATTACCAAAGGTCGACATGATCCTTGTGTTGGCATACGTGCAACGCCGATCGCTGAAGCCATGTTGGCTTTAACCATTATGGATCATTTGCTAAAACATAGAGCGCAAAATGCCGATGTTGCTTGTCCAACGCCCATTATCAAGGGACAAGCCTAAGTTAAATGGTGAACAAAATAATAAGCCGCTACTGGTAAAATAGCGGCTTTTTTTATTTTTCAAAAAAGGAATAAAGCCCATGACAACTCCACTAAGTTCCACCGTAATTAGGGTAAGCGTAGGATCAACCAATCCAGTTAAAGTAAATGCAGCCAGACAGGCGTTTTTACAAATATTCCCAAATCACACGATTCATTGTGAAGAAATGCACGCGCCATCAGAGGTTGCTGATCAACCCATGACAGAAGCCGAAACACGTCTTGGCGCTCAAAACCGAGCAAAATACTGCTATGAGCATGTTAGCAATCAAGGAATGGATTTTTTTGTTTCGATGGAAGGTGGTGTTGATCAATTTGAGGAGGGTGCAGCAACCTTTGCCTACGTGGCTATTGTAAATAGTGACGGGGAAATGATGACTGGCCGTTCTGCAAATTTGCCACTACCAGAAAAAGTCTTTAAACGATTGCAAAACAATGAAGAATTAGGTGTCGTCATGGATGACTTATTTAATACAGACAATATTCGTCAAAAAGGTGGTGCCATCGGATTGTTCACCAACCATGCAGCCACAAGAGAAACGGTTTATACCCAAGCGCTAATCCTTGCGCTAGCGCCAGCGCTATATCCTGAACATTATCAATCACGGAAAAAGAAGAACGAATGAAATACAAATGGATTATATTTGACGCTGACGAAACACTTTTTCACTTCGATAATTTTGCAGGCTTAAAGCATATGTTTGCCAAGCATGATATTGCTTTCGAAAAGCAAGATTACGACGAATATCAGACTGTAAACAAACAGCTTTGGGTGGAGTATCAAAACAACCAAATTACGGCAGAGCAACTGCAAACAAGACGGTTTAAATTATGGTCTGATAGACTAAAAATTAGCCCGAAGGATCTCAATAAACAGTTTTTAGAATCCATGGCTGAAATCTGTCAAACATTGCCAGGTGCCACTGAGTTAGTTAAATATCTATTCGACAACAATGTACGTATGGCCATTATTACCAATGGATTTGTACAGTTACAACAGATTAGATTAGAACGAACTGGAATGTTGCCATACTTTTCACCGGTGGTTATTTCAGAATTGGTTGGCGTCGCTAAACCTCATCCTACAATCTTCCAGCATGCTTTAGTGCAAATGGGTAATCCCGACAAAGATAAAATCCTGATGGTTGGTGATACGCTAGAGTCTGATATTGTAGGCGGAATCAATTTTGGTATTGATACATGTTGGCTGAACCATCATAACAAAACGCATCCAAAAGAGATCACGCCAACATTCCAAATACGGTCTTTAGATGAGCTGCTTAATTGGTTTAAGTCTCAATAAGAAATAACCCAAAAGGATTAACAAACAGAGTGCTCAATATAGACTCACTATTTCCGATAAATGTTATTATCGGAAATAGTGTTAATAGAGAAAAATGAACAGGTTTGCTCATTTAAACTATTAAAAATTTAACATTCAGTTTGTGTGCATTGATTTTAACCCAAGTCGTACGCACAACACATATCACAATAGCTCGAAGTTATTTATCTTCTGAAATGATGCAACGATTACGTCCTTGCCCTTTTGCTTCATACAAAGCCTGATCTGCAAGGGATAAAATTTTATCGACGCTGATACCTTTGTCTGACGACCAGAAAGCAAGCCCCATTGAGACAGTGATGTTACCAACGACATCAAATGTTTCTTCTGATATTGCGATTCGTAATTTCTCTGCCAATATAAAAGCGTCATCCAAAGATGTTTCTTTTAATAGCAACACAAATTCTTCGCCGCCAGTTCGGAAAACCATGTCGCCGTCATTAGAAAACGTTTTCAATATTTGAGTTTGTCTCTGAAGCACTTTATCGCCAACATCGTGGCCAAAGTTATCATTAATACGTTTAAAGTAATCAATATCCAGTGCTAATACTGAAAACGGTATTTCAAGTAATGACATCTGTTGGAGCTTTATCTGAAAGGCTCTTCGATTATTCGCACCGGTTAAAGGATCTGTCTCAGCGTCTCGCTTAAGATCACCAATTTGGTTTTGGACTAATTTGACCCCTGTTAACATGGCACGCTTTAAGCCCAAACTTTCTACATACCAAGATCGGATACTTTCAATCTCTTGATCAACATTTGGATTATCGAGTGAACTCGCTTTTTCGGCTAATTGTTGTAGAGGTCTTGAAATGGCTCTAGCAAATAACCAAATGAATAAAAATACGGCTAGGGCTATTGGTAATGTCCCCAAAATGACTCTTTCTATGATACCAACTAAAGGCACCAAGGTTTTTTCCATAGGGCTTTGGGTAATGATTACCCAGCCAGTACTTGGGATGGTTGAGTATCCCGCCAGCATGTTAATCCCTTTACTATTGTTTAGTAACATCCCTCCTTCTTTGGTGGATAAGATGTGCTCTAAGCCATTATTATTAGAAATAAATGTACCAATGCGTTTCTTCTCGGGGTGATATAAAATTTGTTTGTTTTGATCTATGACGTAAATATACGATCCGTTGTTGTAGTAGTGCTCACCAAGTATGTCACTTAATATATTGGTTTTTTTAAGGTAAATCGAACCACCGAGAAAACCTAAGTAATCGCCATTGAAATCAAAAATGGGCGTAGAGATAAAAATAATTAGATTGCCAAGAGTTGAAAGGTATGGGGCACTAATAAGCGCCCTTTTCTTGTCTAATGCTTCCACACTGCCTTCAGATGAAAGTTGTGTCCCAATAAGGTTGAGTGTTTCTGGTGAGGCCGCTTGCGTTAAACCATTTGAATTACTGATAACAACGGAATTAAAACTATCTGTTTGATACTTAAGACGATTGGCTTCATCAATCAAATAAGAGCCATTATTCATTTGGTTAAATATTGAATTCGCTGTGTAGGCTAGCTGCTGCTGCGAAGAGGTTAAAAATACCTCTGTGGTATCAGAAAGTTTATCTGCATAAGCCCTATTTACTTCGATGGTTTGTTGTATCAACTGCTCTCTTTGAACTTTATAGTTCGAGAAAACCCCATTAATGAAAGTTAAGGCGGTTGCAGTCAGTGCGACAAATAGAATAAGGCGGTTAAGTTTCAAGAATTTACTTTTTAATGCAGTCAAAACAGTACATCCATTACATCGACTAAAGCTCGTGGTTCTATTACCACGTTGCGCATAAAGTACAGGGAGAAACGCTATCCCCCTGTACCAAGTTTCTTTAGCTTATCAGAGACTGTTATATCGATAAACCACTGTTAATTTATTTTGAATTTGTTTGCGTGTATGCGGTTAATCATAACCATGATGAGCGCCATAAAGGACAAAGTGGCAGCGGCTGTAGGAATCCAGTCAAAGCTAAAGCCGATACTAATCACCAACCCACCTAGTGCGGCCCCTAATGCATTACCTAAGTTAAAAGCACCAATGTTAATAGAAGAAGCAAGGCCTGGAGCTTGATCCGCTATTTTCATAACTTGCATTTGCAATGGTGGACCACTACCAAAGATAACCACCCCCCATAACAATGTCGTTAAACTGGCTCCTATGAGTGTTGTTGAGGTAAAACGAAATAGTAGTAATACCAATACCTGAGAACCTAAGAAAATGAATAACGCTAAATCTGGCGATTTATCGGTGATTTTTCCGCTAATGTAGTTGCCTAATGTAAACCCGATTCCGACAAGCATTAACATTGTGGCAATGGCGTTATCTGAAGCATCAGCAAGCGTTTTCATGATGGGGGTTATGTAAGTGTAAAGCGTAAACATTGACCCGGCACACATTACCGTAGTGGCAAATGCCCTTAGGGCTGCAGGTTGCATGATGGCTTTAAGCTCAGTTTTAACATCCGGTTTAATCGGTTTTTCCATGCTAGGTAAACTGCGTCCAATACCGATTACCGCAACGATGCCGAGTAATGCTGTCACGGCGAAAGAAACTCGCCAATCAAAGGTTTGTCCCAGCCAAGTGGTAATTGGCACTCCAACAATGTTGGCGATCGTTAAACCTAAAAAAATAGACGCAACCGCTGAGCCTTTTTTATGAATCGGAGCGAGGTTCATCGCAACAACGGCGCCAATACCAAAAAAAGCACCATGGGAAAAGCTGGTAATCACTCTGGATATTAAAAAGGTTTCATAATTAACGGATACTGCTGACAGGATATTGCCGATCACAAAAACCACCATTAAAGCCAACAGTGATGTCTTGTGGCTATAACGAGTTAAATATAAAGTGATAAGTGGTGCACCAATCATTACTCCAACAGCATAGGCGCTAATCAACAAACCGGCGGCAGGTATCGATGCATTTACTCCGTCTGCAATGACAGGTAATAAGCCCATAGGCATAAATTCTGTTGTGCCAATACCGAATGTCCCTAAGGCAATAGCAAATATGCCCCATTGGTAAGTCTGCATATAAACTCCATTATTTGTTTAAAAGATTACAAAAATCCGAGGGTATAAAAATAAAATAAGCCAAGAGCTGAGACCCTTGGCTTATTGATTGTCATGCGAGATTTTACAACACTTGTTGAGCGATTGCTTGGTCAAAGAGCAGATAGTCTATATCCGCTTACTTTTTGAATCTTTCTTTTAAATCTGGCCACCAAAACCAATACACAATAAACACAATTAAACAGAAACCAAATACATTAATGAGCACACTCATTTCGACTCCTTGATACGTTGCTGGGAATTCTCCCTATTGGCAATATGAAATAACCTAAGGCGATTAGCATTGATCACGACGGTAACGGATGATAAAGACATAGCGGCACCTGCAATGATCGGACTTAGTAACCAGCCAGTAAGTGGAAATAAAACGCCCGCTGCAATGGGGATTCCTAAGCTGTTATAGGCAAATGCCCCCCATAAATTCTGTTTAATATTTCGTAAGGTAGCCGAACTTATTTTTATCACGTCCACAGCGCTTTGAAGGTCATTGTGTATTAAGGTGATATCCGCTGTTTCCATGGCCACATCGGTTCCAGCGCCCATTGCAAACCCGACATCCGCTTGTGCCAAAGCAGGAGCATCATTAATTCCGTCACCAATCATTCCAACTACCTTCCCTTCAGCCTGAAGTTTTTTAACCCAGTCCAATTTGTCATTCGGCATTAGCTGGGCATGATAATCATCAATACCTACCTGCTTAGCGACAGAGGCTGCGGCGTCTGAATTGTCCCCAGTTAACATAACAACCTTTAAGCCTAGGTTTTTAAAGTTTGTGATAGCGGCTTTCATTCCGGCTTTTACTGGGTCCTCTATATAGAAGATAGCCAGTAATTGACTTTGATCAGACAGAAATACTCGGCTCGCTGCTTTTTGGAGATTAGAGTCCTCTGTTAAGTCGATAGAGACACCCTTTTCTTTCATCAATCGCTCATTACCTAAGAAGTACGCCTTCCCATTAATATGCGCGCTGACACCTTGACCGGCCAAAGATGTAAAGCCCTCTACTAACACATCCCGTTTTTGACTCGAAAGCTTTTCGCAATAGTCTAGCAAAGCAGCAGCAAGTGGATGATTTGCTCGTTTTTCCAAGGCAATAACGAGATCTGCAATTTCATCAATTTGAGCATGCTCATTATTAATTTGATGAACTACTTTCGGTCTGCCTTCGGTAATAGTACCTGTCTTATCTAGAACAATAACGTTTAACTCACTGGCACGCTGTAAGGCTTCACCATTACGAATTAAGCCACCGTATTCAGCTGCTTTACCAATGCCGATCATAGTCGAGATGGGAGTAGCCAACCCTAAAGCACAAGGGCACGCAATGATTAACACCGAAATAGTCGTTACTAGGATGTAGGAAGGCATAACATCGGGAGCAAAGTTAAACCAGGCAAGAGCAGTCAAAATTGCCATTATGATTACACTGGGGACAAAAATAGAAGACACTTTATCTGCTAATACACTAATAGGGGGTTTTGAGTTTTGCGCTTTCCCTACTAGAGTGATGATTTGCGCCAACAAAGTGTCAGAACCTACACGAGTGGCTGTAAACAGTAAACTGCCATGACCGTTTACGGTGCCTGCCGAAACCGAGCTACCTGCCCCTTTTTTAATTGGTTCGGCTTCTCCGGTTAACATAGATTCATTAACCGTAGACTCTCCCTCTATCACCTTTCCATCAACAGGGATCTTGTCACCTGTTCGCACTCGTAGAATATCATTTACATGAATATCTGTGACGCTCACGCGAACCTCTTTCCCTTGTTCGACGCGAGTTGCCATTTTCGGTCGTAGATCTAAGAGTTTATGCAGTGCTTGGCTTGTTTTTCGCCGAGCTTTAAGTTCTAACGCTTGACCAAGGTTAATAAGGCCAATAATCATAACGCTTGCTTCAAAATACAAATGCTGAGTATTTTCAGGTAACCAGTTAGCAGGAACCACTATAACCAACATTGAATATAACCAAGCGCTGCCAGTCCCTAATGCAATCAATAAATCCATATTCGCCTGATGATTGCTAAATGCTTTCCAAGCACCGCGAAAATAATGCTTACCAGCAAAGATCATTATTAAGAGCGTGGCAATGCCAACAGCCGACCACAAGAGTCTTTCGTTGAGCGTAGTCACCGCCATACTTCCACCTAGCAGGCCATATAACATCAAAGGAATGCCGGCACCTAGACCTAAAGCTGACGATCGACATTTGTGATGGTATTCCGCTAACTCTCGTTTGGCACGCTCGTCCTCATTTTGCGCTTCATCAAGAATAATACTCGCTTGGTAACCAGAGTCTTCTATAGCTCTAATTAATGGATCAGCAGCGCCTTTTGTTACGACTTGTGCAGTATGGTTTGCAAAGTTAACGTCTGCTGAAAGAACGTTAGTTGTGCTTAATAGCGCTTTTTTCACTGTATTAACGCAACCAGCACAGGTCATTCCACTAATAGCCAGTTGATAATTTGAAACACCTTCTTCAGTTTTCGAGCCGGTCTGTACTGGTTGATCCGTCTTTTGAGTATTGGCCACATCTGATGAATGAGCACGCTCATCATAATTTTCCAAGCCAGATGATTGAAATCCAGCATCGCTTACAACCGCTTCTATTGCTTCCAAATTCAATGAGGATGTCACTGTAAGGGTGTTCTCTTTGGGGTTGCCTTCAATAATAGCTTTTGGGTGTATTGCTTGAATGGCATTTCGCACTTTTGAAACACACCCTTGGCACGACATACCAGTAACACTAAGGGTTAATGTTGTATTATCTTCTTGATTCAACTTTGGCGATGTCATTTTTACCCTCCTGTCCGCGCTTATATAGTGCTTTATTTGTTATCTTCCCAGTCTTCAATCAAACAACAGATTGAGTGTCCATCAGGTGTACCATTTGGCATCTTTTCCCATGCTGCTAAAGCGTCTTCCATTTTGGCCAAATGAGCTTGCAGTTGAGCAATCTTTAATTTGGTTTCTGGGACTTTTTTCTCTAACAGGTCACGAACAAGTGGGCATGGAGAATCACCTTTATCTGATTGATAAAAAATGCCCTCTATTTGCTTAAGGCTGAAACCCAGATCACTGGCTTGCCGAATAAAATTAAGCCTTTGTAGAGCGACATTATCGTAAATCTGATAACCATTACTTGGATCTCTCTGCGCCTGTATTAAACCAAGCCTAGTGTAATGCCGAACGGTGTCAGCAGTTACCTTCCCCTTTTTGGCTAATTCGCTTACTCGCATAGGAACTCCTAAACTCATCACATCAATAACTTCATTGTAAAACCTATGTGTAGCTCATAGGTCAAGGTAAACACATTTCACTTCGATCGTTATTTTTAAGCAAAAAAAACCGAGTACATTCGACTCGGTCTCTTGGGGTTTACTGATAACGAATTAATGCAGTTTTAATTTAGGTTTAACCACTTTACCTATTTTTTGCGCGGCCATAATTACCGTTGCCTTAAACCATCCATGTATTGCGATTAAGTGAAGTCTATACAAAGAAACATATACAAAACGAGCAAGGCGACCTTCTATAAACATGGAACCTCCCATCAAATTCCCCATGAGGCTGCCTACGGTACTGTATCGACTCAAGTTAACCAAAGAGCCGTAGTCTTTATAGGTGTATTCCTTTAATGGTTCACTCAAAAAAGACGCCTTTATGTTCTCAAATACTAGTGAGGCCATTTGGTGGGCTGACTGAGCTCGAGGTGGGACAAAAGAACCATCCGCTTGCTTGCAAGCACAGCAATCACCAATCACATAAACATTCTCAAAATTTGTTGTCTGAAGCGTTCCTTTAACCAATATTTGATTATTCCGAGTGGTTTCAAAGCCCTCAATATTAGCAACAAAATCGGGCGCTTTAACGCCAGCGGCCCAAATCATCAAATCTGCCTCTATATTTTTTTCGTCCGCAGTTTGAAAACCACCGTCATAAGCACGAACCACTCGAGTACTTTGACTGACTTTTACTCCCAAACGAATCAATTCTTTGGTTGCTAAGGAAGCAATTCTATCCGGCAAAGCCGCCAAAATCCTAGGTCCTGCTTCGATCAGTTGAATATTTAATCTCTTACCAGACATTTCAGGCATACCATAGGCTTTCAGCATATCGGCAACATGAAATAACTCTGCGGACAATTCAACCCCTGTTGCACCACCACCAACAATCGCCAACTTGAGTTTCGAGTCTGTTCCTTCTTGATGAATACGCAAGAACTGATTCAAGAGAGCCTGCTGAAAGCGCTCAGCTTGTTTATGGGAGTCTAAGAAATAACAATGCTCTAATACACCAGGAGTACCAAAGTCATTGCAGACACTCCCTACCGCCATGATAAGAATATCGTATGAAATGCTCCTTTCTGGTAAGACGATATGTCCCATATCATCTGAAAGAGAATCTAACTTCAGTGTTCTTGCTTCTGGATCGACTCCCATCAGGGTGCCTAATTGAAATTGGTAGTGGTGTTTAGCGGCATGGGCTCTATAGTTAATGCCATCATTATTGATATCTAAAGAACCCGTTGCCACTTCATGCAACAAAGGTTTCCAAATATGAGTTTGGCTTCTATCAATAAGCACAATTTCAGCCTGACGCTTTTTACCAAAGGTATGTCCCAGTTTGGTAACCAATTCCAAACCGCCGGCGCCACCGCCCACTACCACGATTTTTTTCATATAAGATCCCCTATAAACGTTGAATAATCTGGAAAACACTCAAAGAACGCTTTCCAGATTCCTCGACCAGATCTTCTACCTCGCTCTTTTCGCTAATAACTTATCTAACGTATTCGCAAACGCCATTCTGTCTTGTTGACTAAACGTTGCTGGACCTCCCATTTGAACACCAGAAGAACGCATTTGCTCCATAAAATCCCTCATACCAAGGCGCTGTTTAATGTTTTCCTTAGTATAGAGTTCACCTCTGGGGTTAATGGCTAAAGCGCCTTTTTCTATAACATCGGAGGCTAAAGGAATATCTGCAGTGATCACCAAATCTTGAGAGTCAATATTATCAACAATATAGTTATCTGCTACATCAAAGCCGGAGCTCACCACTCGACGCTCAATCCATTTAGAAGGAGGAATTGATATCGCTTGGTTTGCGACAAGTATACAAGGAATTTCAAGACGTTCAGCAGCACGAAATAGAATGGTTTTAATAACATTTGGACAGGCGTCGGCATCGACCCATAAGCGCATAGGATTCCCCTTTCTTTAGGCGTTCTATTATTAATCAGCCTAATAGTGAAATCCAGTAATGAATAAGAACAAATGGAGCACATATGAGTCATCCATTTGTTCTTATGAAAAGTTACTTACATATTTGGGTAGTTTGGTCCGCCAGAACCTTCTGGTGTAACCCACGTAATATTTTGCGCTGGGTCTTTGATATCACAGGTCTTACAATGAATGCAGTTTTGCGAATTGATTTGAAAAATGGACTCATTGTTTGATTCAACCACTTCATATACCCCTGCCGGACAATAGCGCTGAGCAGGCTCATTATATTTAGGCAGATTGCTCTCAATAGGAATCGAAACGTCCTTTAATTTTAGATGGCATGGCTGGTTTTCTTCATGGTTAGTGTTTGAAAGAAATACCGATGACAGTTTATCAAAGCTCAACAAACCATCTGGCTTTTTGTACTCTGGTGCAGTATGTTTTTCGGCTAGCTCCATACAGGCATAATCCGGTGTCATATCATTGAAACTAAATGGTAATCCACCTGAGAAGACATTTTGATCCAACCAGTTGTATGCTCCCCCCCAAAAGGTTCCAAATTTATGCATTACAGGAACGAAGTTACGTGCTTGTTGCAGCTCTTTACCTAACCATGATTTCCGCATGGAATCATTAAATTCAACTAAATCTGCCGCTACTTTTTCAAGTTTAAGAGCATTGAAGATATTTTCTGCGGCTAGCATGCCACTCTTCATTGCAGTATGAGTACCTTTGATTTTAGCTGGATTTAATGTTCCAGCATCACAACCAATTACTAATCCGCCAGGAAAGCTCATTTTGGGCAATGAAGCCCAACCACCTTTAGCAATTGCCCTAGCACCATAAGAAACGCGTTTTGCATCTTTCAGATGTTCAGAAATAACAGGATGATGTTTATATCTTTGAAATTCTTCATAAGGACTTAAGTATGGGTTTTTATAGTTCAAATCAACTATCATTCCAACCACGAGTTGGTTATTTTCTAAATGGTATAAAAAACCACCGCCGCCGGCTTCATCGCCTAACGGCCAGCCCGCAGTATGAATGACTGTTCCGGGTTTACTTTGCGCTTCAGGGACATCCCACAGTTCTTTGATGCCTAGACCATAATGTTGAGGGGCTTTTCCTTTATCTAAATCAAAATGAGCAAGCAGTTCTTTACCTAAATGACCGCGACAACCTTCAGAAAAAATTGTGTATTTGGCTTTTAAGAGCATTCCCGGCATGAAGCCGTCTTTTTCAGAGCCGTCTGCGGCTAACCCCATATCACCAGTAATAACACCTTCAACATTGCCAGCTTCATCATAGGCTACATGCGCAGCAGAAAAACCAGGAAAGACTTCTACCCCTAACGATTCAGCTTGCTCTGAAAGCCAGCGACATAAGTTGCCTAGGCTTATAATATAATTGCCTTCATTATGCAGTGTTTTTGGAATCATCCAATGACTAAACTTTCTTGAAGCTGTTTCGGAACCAAGCCAATGAAGTTCATCCACATTGACGGCCGTGTTTAGTGGGGCTCCCATCTTTTGCCAATCAGGGAATAATTCTGTTAAAGCGGTTGGTTCGACAACGGCACCAGATAATATATGGGCGCCAATTTCTGAGCCTTTTTCAACTAAACAAACACTGATGTCTTTTTCTTCTTCTCGCGCTATTTGCATAATGCGACAAGCAGCAGATAATCCAGCAGGCCCACCACCAACGATTAAAACATCAAATTCCATTACTTCTCTATCTGACATGTTGCCTCCTAGACGGATACATTTTTATTTTAAGGCATTCTTTACTATTTATATGCTGTTAGCGATTGAAAGCATTTTTGTTTAGTTTGTCAATAGTTGAACCGCCAAACAATATTGTTTCAGTATACCCAAAAGCGCGAGGCAATATGTGATCACAATAGAATCGAACGGAATGTTCCCATGATTGTTTTTGCGTTTCGTCTAAAGTTTGATGAGTTTGAGATGCATGCAAAGCTCTAATTTGTAGCCACGCTCCGATTAAATAGCCCATTAGCATCATATAAGAATAAGCTAAACCAGTACCTAAAATAGGATTCTTTTCCATTAGCTCTAAACATTTTGCTGTTGCTTGCTTTGCTTGGTCGAGCACGACCTTAACTTTATCAACGTAACAACGAATATTTTCTTCTTGCCAAGAGTTAAGCTCTGTTTCTATTTCAGCGAGAAGTGACGCCATAGCTTGACCTTTGTCTGCATGCAATTTACGGCCAATTAAATCGATTGCTTGAATTCCGTTTGTTCCTTCGTATATTGGTAGAATCCGAGCATCGCGGGCATGCTGAGCGACCCCTGTTTCTTCAATGAACCCCATACCACCGTGTACTTGAATAGCTAAAGAAGTAATTTCTTGAGCTTGCTCAGTAATCCAGCCTTTCACGATTGGAGTATATAATGCTGTTCGAGCTATAGCGCTTTTCTTCTCTTCTCCTGAGGCAAAATGAGACATATCATTTTCGACCGCAGCAACATAAATAAGAGAACGCATAGCATCAATCTGTGACTTCATCGTCATCAACATTCGTAGTACATCAGGGTGTTCAATAATGGCCACTCGATCGGTTCGCTCTGCATTCATTCCTTGCTTTCGCTCTTGAGCGTAAACCAAAGCTTGTTGATAGGCTCGCTCGGAAATCGCTAAACCTTGCAGACCCACACCCTGCCTTGCATTATTCATCATAGTAAACATGGCTTTAATGCCTTCGTTCTCTTGGCCAACCAAGTACCCAATTGCTCCTTCGCTATCTCCAAAACTCATAACACAGGTAGGTGAAGCATGAATTCCCATTTTATGCTCAACAGAAACCACATGGACATCGTTACGTTTATCTGGCTCACCTTGTTGATCCAAAGTAAACTTTGGCACAAGAAACAATGAGATCCCCTTTACACCTGCTGGGGCATCAGGTAAACGAGCCAACACTAGATGAATAATGTTGTCGCTCATTTGGTGGTCACCCCATGTGATGAAGATTTTTTGGCCTTTGATACGAAATACATCACCATCTGGCGATGCCTTACATGCGATAGCTGCAAGATCTGAACCTGCAGCTGGCTCAGTAAGATTCATGGTTCCTGCCCACTCTCCAGCCAGCATTTTTGGAAGGTATAAATTTTTTAATTCATCATTTGCATGTAAACTGATAGCTTCAATAGCACCTAGGCTCAACAAAGGACATAGTGAGAAAGAAAGATTTGCCGCTTGAACACCTTCATTTACAGCCGTTGCGACATAAGAAGGAAGGCCTTGACCACCGTATTTTGGGTCACCAGACAAACCGATCCAGCCTCCCTCTGAATAAGCCTTAAAGGCTTCTTTAAACCCCTTCGCTTCAATAACCTCTCCATGCTCTACACGAGAACCTTGTTTGTCACCTGAGGTATTAATCGGTGCAATAACTTGTTCTGCCAACTTCCCTGCTTCACCAAGAATAGCTTCTAGCAATTCGTCATCTACAGCATCATCTAGATAAGGTGTAAGACGCTCTGTTTTTGCAATAGAGCGTAAACTGAATAAAATGTCATTGATTGGATATAGGTATTCGCTCATTTTTATTCTCCGATTAGTTATCCGAGCGGATTTATACATCTAGAATGAAAAAACTAAGCCAATTCCTCAATAACAATTCAGTCCTATATTTCTAACAAAAACATTCAATATGTCATATCAAACCTGCTCAAGCTACATTCTACGTACGCTTTATTGCCTTACCAAATTTCAAATATTCCTCACTTTTTCGATATTCTCCTGGTGTCATGCCAGTCCATTTCTTAAAGGAACGAAAAAAAGCACTTGGCTCATCAAACCCCATTAAAGCAGCAATATCATTAATGCTGAGTTGGGGGGCATTCATGTAGGTAATCGCGGCTTCTTTACGACAGTCATCTTTAATATTCTGGTAGGATGTTTTTTCATCATTTAATCGACGTCTTAATGTCGATACACTCATATTTAGTGCGCTTGCTACTTCATCAGCACTCGGCATCTCACGTGAAAAATCCTTTCCAAGCATCGCCATTACTTGTGATTTTAAGCTATTGTCATTTTCCACCATGACTAACAATTGATAGGGAGCGGTTTTAAGAAACCCCCTCAAACTGTCTTCGGTTTGAACAATAGGCATATCAAGATAACTGGCGGGAAACACCAACGCATTAGCGTGTTGATTAAATTTCACTTCAGATTGAAAAAGGGTTTTGTAATATTCAACGTCATCGGGACGTTCATTGGTAAAGTACGCCGCCTTTAAATTAAGACGGCGGCCAATCAGCCAACATATAAAGTGATGCCACATTGAGAGGGTTGTTCTTAATTGCTCATTAGATTCTGAGGTAACTAAAGCGTCAATATTGCCTTTAGAAGAGTCTATTGGTGCAAAAGTGACCATGGCAAAACGACCTTTTTTAATCAAGACTGGCTTTACCGTTGGCCCTCGGCAAATTTCATAAAAATCGCTGCAACGATATAAAGCATGGGCCAGGCTTCTCGCGTGGATGATACAAAGACACATCATGCGAAAAGTGCCATTGGGGACTTTACCACCACTTAGCATTCCAAATGACTCATCTTGCATGAGCCACATTATTTTTTGGTAAAGCATTCCATAACGGTAAGCAGGGAATGTATCACTCCGCTCTATTTCTTCCTGTGTTAGTTCTAAGCTGTCTAACACGGCTTGGCGATCTAATCCTTGATTCTCAACCGCTTTTAAAAGATAGCGAACACTCGACATAGGAACAGAAGCTTTCACTCTTACCACCTTTTCTAACAATTTATTTTAATTAACAATTTTTATTGTCTGGTGCTTTTTTACCATAAAAAAAGGCTGCAGATGCAGCCTTTTTCATTTTACCTTTATTCGCTTGCTTAACTTCGCTATTTATCTTCAGTGAAAGCTGATAATAGCTCGTCAACAGACAGCTCTTCACTGTCATTTTCTATACTATCCGAATTTTCCATCGCTTCTAACTTTGCTTTTTCTACTTTTTCATCAGCAGGCTTTACAAAAACGAAACGACGTGGGCGCACAGGAGACACCTCGACTTCCTTTTCTGGAAGCAATCCTAAACGTTCAAGTTTCTTTTGCGCTTGTTCTTTGCGTTCTTTGGACTTTTTGGTAACAAAACGACGAGTTGATGAAGATTTACGAGCTTTGTTTTGCTCTTTCATCATCTCTTTAGAACCAGTCTTTCCAAGTTTGCCACGCATACTGCGCGATTTTTTAACACGAGCCATAATATCCTCTCTTTATCGCGCGCATTGTAGCAGTGAATTCACGCTAGGTCATCCTGCAGTATTAGCAATTCTTAAAAGAGCTGTGACCTATTTTTCTTTGTTTACCCATAGCACCAAGTAATTCTCTGACTTTAGCAGAATCACCTGACTTCAATGCACTTTCTAGGTTCTTAAGCACTACGATCGTGTCATCAATAACCTTTTTATATTCAGCTGTTTGAGATTTTAATTCAGCATTTGTTAAATCACCATGAGTAAATTTATGAGGGGTTTCACTGCGTGATTTCTCGAAATACGTAATTAATGAATCAACATGTTTTACCGCGGACTGACTATCTCCAGACTTTACATCCGATGACATTGCACGCATTTCATCTTTGATATTCTCCATATATCCATGCAAGGTAGTATCACATGAACCGTGGGCGAACACAGCGGACGAAAAAGCGACCGAAACAAGCGAGACCAAAAAAAGACCTTTTTTCATAAAACACACCTCAACAGTTTAAAATACAACTAAAATACCATGCTTTCTAAAAAAACATCTAGTTAATGTCAGAACTAAATTCAAACACAGTCAAAGAGACCTTTTCTTAGATGACACTAGTGGTTTCTAATTGTATCTTATGAACTTCATTAAGTTTCAAAACACTTCTTTAATAAACAACGATGGGGGCAATTATTTTTAAACTTATACAGATTTGTTACCTGCTTGTTAGTTTATGCTTCTCAAGCCTAATTTTTGCAGAATGTCGTGATTTTGATGCCAAGCAGGCCGCGGATAAAGCCGCTCAAAACTTAACTGGAGGAAAAACCTTTAAGAGAGCGTTGATACTAAAAAAACACTTACCGAGTAGAAGAAAAGAAGTTGCTAGTTATATTCATGTTAAAGAGACCAGTCTTTATTACACGATTTTCTTTTTAGTCAATGACAGTTGCAATGCGCAATTTATTAAAAGAACCAATGGCAAACATTAGCGTAAGCCATTGGTTAACTTTAATTATAAAAAACCTATTTGTCGTCTTTCTCTGACTTTTTATCTTTACCAACCTTTGAAGGAGTGGAATCGTCATCGGATTCATCTTCTTCGTCATCCTCTTCTTCACCAAGTTTAGAAATCGCTTCAAGACGCTCAATGACTTTTGCAGAAACGGTGCCTTCTGGGTATTCACCCTCTTCATTCACGACGCCCGGTTCAATACCTGTTAGTAAATGTAAAGCTTCATCAGCTGTTGAAATAGCATAGATATGAAATTGACCCGCTTTAACGGCCTGAATAATCTCATCATTGAGCATCAGATTGACGGTATTGGATTTCGGTATAATAACACCTTGTGTTCCAGTTAAACCTCGAGCATGACAAACATTAAAGAAGCCTTCAATTTTTTCATTAACACCACCAATCGCCTGTATTTCGCCGTATTGGTTTAAAGATCCTGTAATAGCAAGATCTTGACGTAATGGAACTTGCGTTAATGCAGACAACAAACAACAAAGCTCTGCGGTCGAAGCGCTGTCTCCGTCGATATAACCATAGCTTTGTTCCATAGCAATAGAGGCAGAAATATCCAATGGAAAACGTTGAGCATACTTGTTGCCCAAATAACCAGACAGAATCAATACCCCTTTAGAGTGAATGTTTTGACCTAGGTTCGATTCCCTTTCAATATCAATAATGCCTTTGCCACCTGGGTAAACCGTTGTTGAAATGCGAGCTGGCGCGCCGAAACTGCTATCGCCAATTTGCATAACCGTCAAACCATTGATTTTACCAACAGCATAGCCATCACTCTCAAGGAGAACAGTCCCTTCTAATATTTCCTCGATAATTTTTTCACTAACACGGCCGGTGCGATGTTTCTTAGCTTTTAAAGCTCTCGAGATATGTTCTGCGGTGATTTCATTATCTTTCGCCATTTGACGAACAAAATCCGCTTCACCTAATAACTCAAATACATCACCAATTTTTGCTGCCATTTCTCTCTGATGCTCAGCCAAACGACTGCTGTATTCAACTAGAGCCGCTACGCCATCTCGCGTCACATTGGCATACTCTTCTTTATCAACGCGATCTTTCATTAGGCGTGCAAAAGATAACTCAGATTCTTTTGAACGTTTTAATGTGTCATCGAAATCTACTAAAACACGAAACATTTCCTGGAAATCAGGATCAGCATCTTGCAATAAATAATAAATATCACGGGCACCAATTAGCACTACTTTTACTTGCAAAGGTAAATCTTGTGGTGACAATGTCATTGTGTTCATCAAGCCCATATCGGCATATGGGTGTTCTATTTTGATGGTTTTACTTTTTAGTGCTCGTTTAAGTGCTTCCCACAAATAATGATCTGTCAGTAGCTTTTCTGCATCCAGAATCAAATAGCCGCCATTGGCAGCATGCAAGCTACCAGAACGAATCAAACGGTAGTTTGTAACCAACATCCCCTGATCACTACTGTGTTCAACTTGCCCAAACAAATTACGATACGTTGGGTGAGGCTCATATACCACTGGTTGACCACCGTTCGGCTCATGAGTAATAGCGATGTTAGGTAAATACAATTCTTCGTAGAATTGACGACGACCAACTTCGTCACGATTTTCAGACGCTTTATCATCCGCCATTTGATCAATAATGGTTTTGTCTAGGTCTTCTCTTAAGGCTTTAAGATGAGAGACTATATGATCATTGTCTTGATACTTTTCGAACAAACCAGCCATCAAGGGATCTAGCGCTTCTTTTACCGTATCCAAATTCAACTGACGAATCTGTTCATAAGTGGCACGCTTCCATTGTGGCAGCCCCAATAACTCTTCGTTTAACAAGCCTTCTAGAGTAGAAACGCCTTCTTGAAACGCGTCTCGTTCTTCATCCGTTAATGCAGCAAATTCATTTTCTTCTAATGCTTTACCTTCTTTCATCGGTGCAAAGCTTACAGATGAGGCATCACGGAACATGGCTACACCAATTTTTCCAGAGACTCTCTCTACTTTGTTAATAGCCGCTTCATATTGATCATTGAAAGCTCGATCAATGATGCTTTTTTGTTGCTGGTAGGTTGGATTTTCGAAGGCCGCAGGAAAAGTCGCCATCAAGCCATCAATCAAGCCACGAATTTCTTTCTCAAATTCTGATGCTTGGCCCGGAGCAAACTCTATCGCCTTAGGACGGTGACTTTCAGTGAAATTATTAATATATGCCCACTCATTAGGCGCTGGTCGACGTTTTGCTTCACTACGGAGATAACTCAACACATAGGAAGAACGACCTGTTCCTGAATCGCCCATAGCAAAAATGTTGTAACCCGGACGCTGCATAGCAACACCAAACTGAATGGCTTCTACAGCACGCTCTTGACCTAAAATACCGCTAAGAGGCTCGATATCATTTAAGGTTTCGAATGTCAGGTGGTCTGCAGGAACTTTGGCTGAAAGAGCTTGATACGGTAGAGAAGTTACCATGTTGGACATTAATGGATTTCCTTAAGTCTAACAAGCCAGTCAGAAAATAGGCTTGCGAAAGAAGAAGGCTCTTCTTTCAAATATGTTAAATAAATACAATGTGTTGAGACTAACATTCTGCTTTCAGTTCGACCATACGGAAGTGCGGATAGCATCGCTTTTTACCTGAAAACAAAGGTTATTCATTAAACAGCACTTAGTTGAAGCTGATGTTGAGGATTAGCCCTCGTAAATACTCGATGAAAGTTTGCGGCAGTGGCTTCAAGTAATGCTTCATAACGAATTCCCTTTAGGTCCGCCACGTACTGAGCCACTTCAGAAACATATTGCGGCTCGTTTTTCTTACCGCGATATGGCACAGGGGCTAAATAAGGTGCATCGGTTTCTACAAGCAAGGAATCCAACGGCAACTTTCGCACTGTTTCTTTTAAATCTTGGGCTGTTTTGAAAGTGACAATACCGGAAATAGAAATCAAATAGTTCTCATCCAAAGCCGCCTTTGCCATTTCATAATCTTCTGTGAAACAGTGCAATACACCCGCCGTGTTGGGGTTGCCGTATTGCTTAATTAAAGACAAAGTATCTGCCTTAGCATTTCTTGTATGAACAATAACGGGTAGCTCTAAATCTCCTGCGGCCTTTAGATGATGCATAAAACTCACCTTCTGTGCATCATGAGCTTGCTCTGAAGCTTCATAGAAATAATCTAGGCCAGTTTCACCAATCGCAATCACTTTAGGATCTGCGCAATACTGACGTAGTAATGATTCATTTGTTACTAAGCCTTCACTTTGCAATGGATGAACACCACAACTAGCATACACACCATCACGACGGGTAAAACTTAAAACCCTGTCCATTTTATTAAGATCAACAGAAATAGTAAGTAACTGTCTGACGCCTTTATGGTAAGCCGCATCGATGGCAGAATGAAGATCGTTGTTGTATGGTGCCAAATCAAGCATATCAAGATGGCAATGGGTATCAATTAACATAGTGGGTTTACCATTGATTCAATTCGTGTGTGAGTTGCATTATGGGGTTTAAGTTTGTTTTTTGAAGGTCTGACTTAAGGTTTTGTATAGTTTGATAGCGCGTCATCATCGCTTGAATACCAAGACGAACAATAAGTCTGTCGTATACATCCTGTAATGCCTCATCTATCGGCGCACCAGTTGAATGACAAATACATTGATGAAGTATCGCGGCTAATCCATTACAGTAATCTTCCACATTACTATTATCTAAGCCTTTTAAAAACACGTTGACAGAAATTGAACCTTGTAACATCAAACTTAGTTGATCAGGTAAATCTGCGTAGAGCTGTATTTTTCCTTGCTGTTGAATCGATCTAAGGCGAAAAGGCTCAGTCGTTAACCAAAATAAGCCACTTAATACTTCCCCCTCAGAGTCTTCTGTTAACCACTGTTTTACTTGTTCTATGCTAGGTGTTGGCACATTGACTAATAAACAGCGGCTTCTTATTGTTGGCAAAAGACTGGTTGATTGGGAGCTCGTTAAAACAAAATATGTGCGATCTGCTGGCTCTTCAAGGGCTTTTAATACTGCGTTTGCCGCATTTATATTCATTGCTTGTGCATGAGTAATCAACACAACTTTATTTTGCCCAACTTGAGGTTTTTGACTTATCTGTCTTACCAATAAACGTATTTGATCCACTTTAATGCTAGAAGTCTCACCATCTAGCACACGAAAATCAGGGTGTGTATCTGCTCGCATTAATTGGCATGAATGGCACACTCCACACGCAGCCGCTTGGTCACTTTCACACATAAGATCTTTGACCATTTCCCTGGCCAATTCTTCCTGACCGACACCATCGGCACCGGTAATTAATAAAGCGTGCGAAAGAGCCTTAGCCTGTTTAAGAGCTTGTACTTGTTGTAGACAAGGGTGTAGCCAGTGAGCAATATTTGTCATTTAAGCCTCATCAGCCCACGCCTTGTTTAATTGTCTAAGTTGCTCTTCAATCTGTTGCTTAACAGCATCCAAAGGCAAGCTAGCATCAATTATTTTTACCCGTTGAGAGTCAGCTTTTGCACGATCAAGGAAGCCATCGCGTACTTTTTGATGGAAGCTCAATGACTCTTTATCAAGACGATCTTGATGGTTACGCAGAACAACACGCTTTTGCCCTAATTCTACAGGAACATCCAAAAGCAACGTCGCATCCGGTTTGCTATCACTAACAACCCAATCAGCAAGTTGATCTAACATTGCCAAATCGCCACCACGAGCTTTGCCTTGATAAACATAACTGGAGTCCAGAAAGCGATCACTAATGACCCAAAAACCTTTATCTAAAGCAGGCTTTATCTTTTCGGCAATATGTTGTGCTCTGGAAGCAAAAACCAGTAATAATTCAGTGACATCATTCACGGCTTCGTCGCGTGGCGTTAAAATAAGTTGGCGAATCTCTTCTGCAAGAGGAGTTCCACCCGGTTCACGAGTCATGACATAAGGAATATCGTGAAAATCTAGCCATTCCCGAATAAAATGAATAGCTGTTGTTTTACCGCTCCCTTCCCCACCTTCAAGCGAAATAAATTTACCTCTCATTGTCACTTTCCTCTATTTCGTTATTACCGGAGTCGATCGGTAGTCTTCTCGGCGTTTAAACTGATACTTTCTTACCGCGCGGTTATGTTCTTTTAAAGTATTAGAAAACGCATGGGTACCATCCCCTTTTGCGACAAAATACAAAGCCTGGGTATCTTCAGGATTGAGAGCAGCCTCTATAGCGCCTCGACCGACATTCGCAATAGGGGTTGGAGGCAAGCCATAAAAACGATATGTGTTATAAGGCGATGAATCTTGTAATCCTTTACGGGTTAAATTGCCCTTGAAGGAATCTCCTAGCCCATAAATAACAGTTGGGTCCGTTTGTAAACGCATCCCTTTTTTTAGGCGACTAATAAATACCTGAGAAATCAGTGGTCGTTCAAAAGCGGCTCCAGTTTCCTTTTCAATAATAGAAGCCATAATTAAAGCCTCATAAGGCGATTTATAAGGCAAATCTGGCGCTTTATTTTTCCATAAATCAGTTAAAGTTTGATTTAGCAATGCATGAGCATGCTTAAGAATACTTACATCCGTATCGCCATCATGGTAACGGTAGGTATTAGCAAAAAATTGCCCTTCTGGATGCAACACATCAAGCCCTGTTTTTTGCGCTATCTCTTCATTTGACGCATCAAGTAGGGTCATAGTGATATTGCCACTGGCTTTCATCGCAAGCAAAAAGTCGCGTGTTGTCTTTCCTTCCAATAACGTAATGGAATAAAAAATAGACTGTCCAGAATCGAACAAAGCCATCATATCCAATAAATTCATTTTTGGCTTGATCGCATATTGGCCCACTTTAGGTACCCAGTCTGGGTGAAGCTTTGCTACAACACGAGTTAAATATGGGTTATCAATAAAACCTTTTTTTGTCAGTTCGTATCCTAAGCTATGAGCAGTATCACCAGCATGAACCTCGAATACTTTATCAGCTGTTAAGCCTGTAGGCACTGTAATGGCGTGGTATAAGTAACCAGCTAAAATAGCTAGCAGTGTAATAGACAAAAAAACAACACGATAGAACCACTTAAATAACCCCATGCATATCCTTAGTTTGCATTAAAAATTGTAATTTGCGCGTACAAGTCCCTATGGGAAAAGCTACATTAGCGACACGCGTTACAGGGACAATGCCCATCAAACTGTTGGTGATAAAGACTTCATCAGCAGACATCAAGTCACTCAATAAATAACGACCTACTTGAACATTATAATGAGATTGACATTCTATAATTTTTCTACGATATGTCCCTTGCACACCTGACAATTCAAGAGAAGGTGTAAACAAAATCCCCTTACGCCACCAAAAAAGATTACTTTGAATACATTCAACCAATTCCTTATTCGTGTTCAGCATAACCGACTCAAAATCGGGGGCTGATAAATATTGCTTAGCCATAACATTTTCAAGCCGATTTAAATGCTTTAAACCAGCAGAAAAACGGTTAATGCTAACGGGGACTGGCGAAACTGATAGTGAAACCCCTTTGCTCTGCTGATCTAGATAATTTGGAGCGGGTAGGATACCGATAATAACAGAATGAATACAGTGTTCTGGCGGTAAATACCCTCTTCCTCCTTTACCGCGAGTCACAATAATCTTAACAACAGATTCTTCATTAATAAGAGGTAGAGCTTGTGTATGCAAAAACTCGAAAAGCCTTTGTTTTTGCTCCGGAGAAAATGCCATCCCGAGCTTAGAGAGCCCACGATAAAGGCGTGCAAGATGATAATGAATTTGTACGAATTGCTTAGGCCGTGTTTTTATGGTTTCGAATACACCATCACCGTAAGCCAAACCACGATCAGCAACGGAAACCGAAGTATCCAACCTGTAATTGACAAACCAAGTCATGGCTAAAAACTCAAAAATTAAGGTTAGCTATGATAGCGCAAAAAAGAATGGCGTCCCATAGGGGGTTCGAACCCCTGTTACCGCCGTGAAAGGGCGGTGTCCTAGGCCTCTAGACGAATGGGACATATAAAATCGAAATGGAGCGGGAAACGAGGCTCGAACTCGCGACCCCAACCTTGGCAAGGTTGTGCTCTACCACTGAGCTATTCCCGCAAAGCTAGCCATTCTACTTTTTAAAATAGAGGGCTTGAATAATGGCGTCCCGTAGGGGGTTCGAACCCCTGTTACCGCCGTGAAAGGGCGGTGTCCTAGGCCTCTAGACGAACGGGACATAAAACATCATTACATATCTATATACACACTTTCTTAACGACACTTTGAAAGTGGCGTCCCGTAGGGGGTTCGAACCCCTGTTACCGCCGTGAAAGGGCGGTGTCCTAGGCCTCTAGACGAACGGGACACATCTTAGCTTTTATAGTGCTACAACTATTTTCCTTTTCTAAAAGGAAATGGAGCGGGAAACGAGGCTCGAACTCGCGACCCCAACCTTGGCAAGGTTGTGCTCTACCACTGAGCTATTCCCGCATTCGACCACCC